>DBNV01000106.1:5856-22251 GCA_002299865.1 Desulfonatronaceae bacterium UBA663
GCCGGCTTATGCTCCGGCAAGACGCCGGAGCCACATCAACGATAGTTGCTGCAAACAAGAGGGGGCAGGAAGCTCTTTTAACATCTTCTGCTTGGCGTAAGCTCCAGGCCTGGCCGTATCTTGAAGGACAGGCCCGCGGTTAGGGCTTCGTAAACCCAATCATGCGGCAACAATTCGTCCGCCCCCGGCCTGTTTGGCCGCATAGGAAGCCCTGTCCGCCCGGTTGAGGAACTGTTGCGGCGACTCCTGTGGATCGAAACGAGCCAAGCCGATACTCAGGCCGATGACGCCCTGAAAATGTTCTTTCACGGCGCTCTTGATCCGTTCCGCCAGGCGGATCAATTGATATTCCTCGGTTTCATTGGCCAGGACGGTAAACTCGTCTCCCCCGTAGCGGGCAGGAAAGTCCACTCCCTTGCGCACGATTTTGCGCAATAGTTTGCCCATGCCGCGCAGGATTTCGTCACCGGCTTGGTGCCCCTGGGTGTCGTTGATGGTCTTGAAGCGGTCCAGATCAAAGAAGATCAGGCTCAAGGGCCGCTTGGAGCGACGGGCGCGCAGGGTTTCCCTGTTCAGAATTTCCAGAAAATGGCGCTGATTGAACAAGCCCGTCAATTCATCACACATGGCCTGCCGGCGGAGCTTTTTCTCCAGCCTGCGAATGGTGCTCAAGTCTCTGCCCACCACCAGAAATTCCTTGTCTTTTCCCGTCTCCGCGGGCAGGGGCGAGAAGAGCAGATCCAAGGGCAGGGCCGGATGGCCCTCCAGAACCAAGACCACTTCCTGGGGCGTGGTCAAGACTTCCAGGAGGTTTGCATCCCAAGAACCGGCAAATTCTCCCACCGGCTGGGCAATGGTGAACAGGTTTTTGCCCAGGACATCCGGAGGCAGTTGCAAGGAGGTGAAAGTGATCCTGCCGTGGCCGTCCGTGGTCAGGATTACGTCCTGCATGGCGTTGATCAACCCCCGCAGGAAATCGCGCTGCTTGAGCAGTTGGACTTGCAATTCAGCGATGTCCTTGATGTCTTCCAGCAGGACCAGAATGTCTTTGCGCTTGTTGTCGGGGATTTTGTGCGCGGAAAGATAAAGACAGGGCGTGGACATGTCCTGGGTCAGGGCCGATGGACAGAGCAGGGCGCTCATGGATGAGCGCCCTGCATCCTCGATGAAGGAGCGCCAGGGCGCTTCGGCGTGGACGAGTCCGTGGGCGTTCAGGGCTGCGCAGAGGTCCTTGCCGTGGACAACGTCCACTCCCAGGAGACGACGCAGACTGGGGTTGGCGTCCATGACCCTGCCGGAGGCGTTCAGCCAGGCCACGCCAATGGGGAGCTGGTCCAGAATGCGGGACTTGTCTTCGAGCACGGCCGTGCGCTGGGCATATTGCTCCAGGGCCTGACTGAGGAAGCGGGTGTAGTAGCCAAGCTGGATCAATGTGTCCTGGTCCAGGTATTTTTTCGGGATGCGCAATTCGCCCCAGGTCTGGCCGCCGCCGGCCAGCGTGAAGCGGTGGCCTGGATAGATCCAGGCAATATCCTGGGGCAAAACGTATCTTTGAGCTTCATTCAGGACATCTCCCAGGTGGCAACGGTATAAAGACCATTGGCGTTCTCTGGGCCATTCCAAGCCCAGCTCCCAGACCCGCAGGTTCCACTGAAAGTTCAGGTGCTTTTGAATGGTCCTGGCCAGTGACTCCAGACCGCTGCTGACGTGCGTTAAGTCCAGGCTCAGGAAGAAAATGCGTTGAATGGTCTCCCAAAGACTTGGGAACTTAAGCCGGGAGTCCGATTCCAGGTCAGCCAGCTTGAGCAATGTGGTCAGCGCGGCGAAGCGTTGCAGCGTTAAGGCTCGAAGGTCTTTATACTTGTCTTCGGAAATGGAAAAATGATCCTGCAGGGCGTATTTGAATCTGACCAGTTGGAGTGGATCCGCGTCCGAAGGCAGCTCCATCTCAGCCCAACTGGCGCCCATGATTACGTACTGGGTCAGTGGGGCATGTTCCTTAAGTCCGTCAACGTCGTGATGATGCAGGATGGCGTCCAACATTTCCTGCGGCAAATCCCTCTCCCGGAGCAGGTCGTAGCTTAGGCAAGCGTGTTCCGGTCGTTCCGTCCCCTGGCCGCCGACCTCATGGCCGGGGTCATCTTCCGCCAAAGATAACTCCGTTCCCGGCAGAAGCAGGGCCAGGTCTTTGAGCAGGGCGCTTAAGTAGGCCAGTTCGGCTTTTTCCGGGCAATGATGTTCGGCCAGCGCTTGCGCGGCCAGGGCCGACCAGATGGTGGCGCGCCAATTCCGGAGAGTGCGGTTGTTTTCCTTTTTGGAGCGGGTAGTCTCGACCAGAAAAATATTCAGGACGATCTTCAGGATTTCGCGGGTTCCAAGGATCACGGCGGCGCGTTTCAGGTCTAAAACCTTTTGGCTCAGCCCGTAAAAGGGAGAATTGACCAGAGACAGCACGTTGGCGGTCAAGGCCGGATCCAGTTTGATGCTCTGCGCAATACGGTCGAAATCAGGCGTGGGCTGCAGAGCTTCCTGAAGCAGGGTCGCCAGGACGTTGGGAAAAGAGCGTTGCAGGCTTCGCGTCAGCGAATCCCTGGAGATGTGTGTTTCCATGGTCGATGGTTGATCCGCAAGGGGAGAGGCGGCAGCATTATTTGTCTCTTTGCAGGGTGTAGATCAAAGTTTCCTGGAGGGCTTCCCGTTCCTTGGATTCTGGAAAATTCTTCAATGCCTCGCTTGCCAGATGAACGTACTCAGCGGCACGGCGGCGGGTGCGTTCCACGCATCCGCCGCGCTGAACCTCGGCAATGATCTCGGTGAATCGCTTTTCAGACAGTGCGGATGCCTGCCGGAGCGGGGGCATCCCTTCCCGTCTGATTTCACTCAGCAACTCTTTTTGTTTCGCTTCGGAGATTTGTTCCAGGTAAAAAATCAAGGGCAGGGTCAGTTTGCCCTCGCGCAGATCGCCGCCTACGGGTTTGCCGGCCACTTCGCTGTTGGTCTCGTAGTCCAGGGCGTCGTCCGTGAGCTGAAAGGCGATGCCCAGGTTCAGGCCGTAGTCCAAAGCGCTTTGCTCCAGGGTGGGATCGCCGCTGAGGATGGCGCCGCAATGGCAGGCGGCTTGGATCAGATACGCGGTCTTGCCGGTGATGATTTCCAGGTAGTGGCTTTGCGACGGAGCGGGAGCGTTGAGCCAGGCCAGTTCCTGGACTTCTCCGGTTGCGGTGCGCATGAGGGCTTCCGCAACCAGCCAGCTCAGCCGAGGGTCATAGTACTCCACCACAAGGCGGTTGCCCAGCACCAGGAGCACGTCGCCGGCCAGGATGGTTTCCGTGTTGCCGAAGACCAAGTGGGCCGTCGTCTGGCCGCGACGCAAAGGGCTGTTGTCCAGAATGTCGTCGTGCAAAAGTGTAGCCGAGTGGAAAAATTCCATGGCGCAGGCCAAAGGATAGACGTCTTTGGCGACGCGCCCGCGTCCGCGGGAAAAAAGAATGGTCAGCAGGGGGCGCAGGCGTTTGCCGCCAGCCTGCAAGACGTATCTGGCCACATCCCGGACCAGGGGGGGGAGTTTTTCAGTCTCCCGGGCCAGGAAGTCATTGATGGGAGGGAGTTCTTGACGCAGATAACATTGCAGGGCGCGCATCTGGGTTTAGTTATCCGCTTCGTTTGCGCAAGGCAAGCATGTCACGCATTTTGCCTGCGAATTGGATTGGTCTTAGGGGAGCAATGCTTGGGATGCACTTCTAGGATGCTTGGCTCCTAAGGGCATGGGGGGCATGGGGGGCATGGGGAGGTTGCAAGATCATTAGTGTTTACACCTCAAACGTTGTTGCGGGAAGCGATGTTGCACGCGGCACCCTTGGGGTATTGCTCCAGGGTGGAGAGCATGCGCACGGGCTGGCCTGTAGATTGGAGGACGGCCTGCCAGTAGTTGCTCATCGTATTGATTTTCTTTCGTTTTCCGGCAACAAGGCTCAAGGGGAGATGCACATAGTGGCCGTGCAGCATGCTCACGACCAAGCCCGTTTTCCCGGCCATGGCCGCATGCACGGCGTTTTGCCCCAGAAAGCCGCAATAGACGCGGTCATTGGCGTTGGCCGGGATGGAGCGAATAATGTAGCTGGGGTCGATGTACTTCAAAGTGTAGTCCATGTTCAGAGCCTTGAAGTACGTATCGATCTCGCGGCGCAGCAGTCCGCAGATGTCGCGCAACATAGGATTGCCGGAGGCGTCGGTTTCGCTGGAGGCGGCTAGCAGATCTTGGCCCGCGCCTTCGGCCACCACGATCACGGCGTGCCCTCGGCGCTGGAGACGGTCGTGCAGGGCCTGCAAAAAGTCTTGCGGTCCGTGCAGTTCAAAGGCATCTTCCGGAATCAACACAAAATTGACGTCTTTCTGGGCCAAGGTGGCTTGGGCCGCGATAAAGCCGGATTCCCGGCCCATGAGTTTGACCATGCCGATGCCGTTGGGCGCGCCCAAAGCTTCGGTGTGGGCGCAGCGAATGGCTTCTGTGGCTTTTTCCACGGCCGTGTCGAATCCGAAGGAACGGGGCACAAAGTTGATATCGTTGTCAATGGTTTTGGGAATGCCGATGACCGAGAGCTTCAAGCCGCGTGTGGCTACTTCCTCCTGGATTTTGAGGGTGGCCTGCATGGTCCCGTCGCCGCCGATGAGGAAGAGGATGCTCACGTTCATCCGTTCCAGCGCATCAACGATTTCATCGGGTTTTTGCGGGCCCCGGGAGGAGGCCAGGACAGTGCCGCCGAATTCATGGATGCTGGCCACCTTGTCCGGTTTCAAATCCATCAGCGAGTGCCCGTATTTCGGAATGAACCCCTGCAGTCCGTAGCGGATGCCCACCACTGAGGCCACACCGTAGCTGTGGTACGCGGTCATGACGATGGCCCGGATCACGTCGTTGATGCCGGGACAAAGACCTCCGCAGGTGACCACGGCGCATTTGGTCTTGGAGGGATCGAAATAGAGTGCTTCCCGCGGCCCTGCCGGCTCGAACTCGTAAATAACGCCCCCGTTGGGAGAAGATTCGCCTTCTTCACTGGCAATGGCCACATGAACGCCCGGTTTATCCGCGACAAAAAGAACGCATTCCAGGGAGGACTTTATTTTGGCAGGCCCTAACATAGCAATTTCAGAGGAGATTTGCTCACTGAATTCTTTTTTTCGTTTTTTGCTCATGGGCGACGCTCCTTTGTGATTAATGTCCTGAAAGAAAAATTATGAAACAAAGCTCCGACGTTGGCAAATTCTTTTTGACATTTCCTTGAGGGCCAACCAGCCTCAAATTCCCTGTCACCAGGCCTCATGGACGCTGCCCCGATCCTGATGCGAAAAAGGGCGAGACGGCTTTAACACTGACCCACTCCGGCCGGCCGCTTGCCTTGACACAAATTTCTCAATCCGATACTGGGCTCCTTGAGTCAAGGATAAGTAAGCTCCTCAACTAAACCTCAACTCAACTTTAAAGGCCTGGATAATGCAGAATGCCTTGATCACTCTGCTCAAGCAGAACCGCGCCATGCTCCTTGAGCGGTGGACCATCCAGACCTTGCAGACCTACCCGGCGGAAAGCGCCCGTTTTTACTCCCAAGAAACAAATCAATTCGCCAATCCCGTGGGGCATGCGATCCGTCAGAGCCTTGCCGACCTGTTCGATGCGATCCTGGAAGGACGAGACGTGGAGGTCATTGCGCCACTGCTGGACAGCATGGTTCGCATCAGGGCCGTGCAGGGCTTTGCCCCATCAAATTCCCTGGCTTTCATCTTGTTTCTGAAGGTTCTTCTGCGGGATGAATTGGACGCCGAGATTCATTCCAAAAGGCTGGGCAAGGAACTCGTCGCCTTTGAAGAACGCATCGACGGCGTACTGTTGGTGGCCTTCGACATCTACGTCAAATGCCGCCAACAGCTTTCCGACATCAAGAACAAGGAATTCGTCAACCGTCATGCCCAACTGCTCAAGCGGGCCAATCTGATGAGTGAGGAAACTCGGCTATCCTGACGGGGTGGACAACCATATTAACGCAACCAGTGGAGCGGTGGCGCAAAGCGAGGTAGGGAAATGGCAGCGTGGTATTCATTGTTGTTGGTCTTGGGATTGGTTCTTTTTGTCTTCCTGGGAACCGAGGTGCTCGGTTTGCAGGTCGTGTTCGGGGTACTGATCCCGTACGCGGCAATTTTAGTGTTTCTGGGCGGCTTCGTGATGCGTGTGGTTGACTGGGCCCGGTCGCCGGTGCCGTTTCGGATTCCCACCACCGCCGGGCAGCAGAAGACGTTGGACTGGATCAAGCCTTCCAAGGTGGATAGTCCGTACACGTCCTGGGGCGTCGTGGGCAGGATGGCCCTGGAGATTCTCTGTTTCCGGTCGCTGTTTCGCAATACCAAGATGGAACTCAAGGAAGGCAAGCTGCTCTACGGCTCAGCCAAATGGCTGTGGCTGGCCGGTTTGGCCTTCCATTACTCCCTGTTGGTGATTGTGATCAGGCATCTGCGTTTTTTCACCGAGCCGGTGCCCTTTGTCGTCCAGGTCTTGGACTCGGTGGACAGCATGCTCCAGATCGGCTCTCCGCTTCTTTATCAAAGCAGCATCCTCATTGTAGCGGCTCTGATGTTTTTGCTTTTTCGTCGCCTCGTCAACCCTCAGGTGCGCTATATTTCCCTGCCGGCGGACTATTTCCCGCTCTTCCTGATCCTGGGCATTGTTTTGACGGGCATCTTGATGCGCTACTTCGTCAAGGTTGACCTCATGAGCGTAAAGGTTTTGGCCATGGGGCTGGTCACGTTTCGGCCGACCGTGCCTGAAGGGATCGGCGTCATTTTCTATATGCATATGTTTCTGTTCTCCGTGCTTCTGGCCTACTTCCCCTTCAGCAAATTGATGCATCTGGGCGGCGTTTTTCTCAGCCCGACCCGCAATCTGCCCAATAACAGCAGAATGGTGCGGCACGTCAATCCGTGGAACTATCCGGTCAAAGTGCATACCTATGAACATTACGAGGATGACTTCCGCGAGAAGATGATTGAGGCGGACATCCCCGTGGAAAAGCAGCCGTAGTCAAGCAAGACAAGGAGCCGTTATGTCACGAGCACCAAAACCAGAAGAATTGCTCCGGGTATCCCATATCCCCCCGAAAAAGGACTGGATGGACCCCCGCACGGAGTTCGTCCCCGGCACCTGGGGGTATCCCGGACAGGCCAAGAACCTGGAAATCCTGGGGATGCCCAACCCCAGAGAGTGGAAGCCTGCGGACGAGGATTGGAAACTTCCTCCCAACTGGAAGGAAATCATCCACGAAGGGTTGAAGGAGCGTTTGGACCAGTATCGCTCCCTGAAGGTCTTCCTGGACATCTGCGTGCGATGCGGGGCTTGCGCGGATAAATGTCATTTTTTCATCGGCAGCGGCGACCCCAAGAACATGCCCGTCCTGCGCGCAGAACTTTTGCGGTCCATCTATCGCAAGGACTTCACCACCGTGGGCAGAATCCTCGGAAGCATCGCCGGCGGCAGGGAGTTGACCGAGGATGTGATCAAGGAATGGTTTTACTATTTTCACCAGTGTACGGAGTGCCGACGCTGCTCCTTGTTCTGTCCCTACGGCATCGACACTGCGGAAATCACCATGATGGGCCGAGAACTGCTGAACCTGATCGGCGTGAATATCGACTGGATCCTCGGCGCCGCAGCCAACTGTTACCGCACCGGCAACCATCTCGGGCTCGAACCGCAGGCTTTCAAGGGCAACATTGACTTTCTGGTGGACGACATCGAAGAGTACACCGGAGTTCGCGTCGAGCCTACCTTCAATCGCAAGGGCGCGGAGATTCTGTTCATCGCTCCCTCGGGCGACGTGTTCGCTGATCCGGGCATTTTTACCTATATGGGCTATCTGATGCTGTTCCACCATATCGGCCTGGATTACACCATTAGCACCTATGCTTCCGAGGGCGGCAACTTTGGGTTGTTCACCAACCAAGAGACCATGAAGCGCCTCAACGCCAAGATGTATGCCGAGGCCAAGCGGCTGGGCGTGAAATGGATCATCGGCGGCGAGTGCGGCCATATGTGGCGCGTGCTGCATCAATATATGGACACCATGAACGGCCCGGCGGACTTCCTGGAGGCGCCCAAGTCTCCCATCACCGGCACGGTGTTCGAGAACGCCAAATCCACGAAGATGATCCACATCGTGGAATTCATGGCCGACCTGATCAGGAACAACAAACTCAAGCTGAATCCCAAGCGCAACGATTACCTGGTGACCACTTGGCACGACTCGTGTAACGTCTCGCGGGGCATGGGCATGTTTGAGGAGCCGCGCTACGTTTTAAAGAGCGTGTGCAATAATTTCCACGAGATGCCCGAGAACACCATCCGCGAACAGACTTTTTGCTGCGGCGGCGGCACGGGCTTGAACGCCGGCGAGTTCGAGTATCTGCGGATGATGGGCGGCATGCCCAGGGCCTTTGCCGTCAAGCATGTCCACGAAAAATACGGCGTGAACAGGCTGGTGAACATATGCGCCCTGGACCGGGCCATTCTGCCGCCGCTTATGGGTTACTGGGTGCCCGGGGTTTCATCCTCCGGATTAACCGAGTTGGTGGCCAATGCTCTGGTCATGGAAGGAGAGCATGAGCGGACCGTAGACCTGCGCGGCGAGGACATTCCAGGCCTGGAGGGGGAAGAATAATGTACGACGGCAACAAGATCATACCCGGATTGATCATCTTTGTGGGGTTGGTGACGTTCCCGTTCTGGTCCAATATTGGAAGGGCCGCCTATGAACGTCCGGAATTGAAGCTGGATGCTGTTGAGACCGAGTGCGTCGAGCCTGCGGAATGGATGCGCGCCGAACACATGAGGCTGCTGGATGATTGGCGTGATCTGGTCGTGCGGGACAACATGCGTCTGTATGTCAACCAGGCCGGAAGAAGTTTCGATATGAGCTTGACCAACACCTGCCTGTCAAGCGGGTGTCATGCCAACAAGGCTGAATTCTGTGACCGGTGTCACGCTACATTGGCCGTTTCTCCAAGCTGTTGGGACTGCCACGTCGTACCGCCAACGCCAATCGTGGAGGAATAAGCTATGGCTTTGAATCGCAGATCCTTTCTCAAAGCTGCTGGCCTGACGACTCTGGCTGGATTGGGCGGCCATGCGGCGATGGAACTTTTGGCTCCCGGTGCCCTGGACGCAGCCCAGCCCGCCAAGATAGGCGCTTTCCCCGAGGCATTGATCGGAAAACGTTGGGCCATGGTCATTGATTCAACGAAGTTCACTTCTATGAGGCTCTCACAGAAGTGTATCGACGCCTGCCACACGGCGCACAACGTGCCGAATATTCCCGGCAAGCAGGAAGTCAAATGGCTGTGGACGGACAGTTTCCAGCGTGTGTTTCCGGACCAGCGGAACGAATTCCTGCCCGTTGATATTAAGCATCAACCCTTTTTGGTGTTGTGCAACCATTGCGACAATCCGCCCTGCGTGCGGGTTTGCCCCACAGGAGCCACGTTTAGGCGCGAGGACGGCATTGTGATGATGGATATGCACCGTTGCATCGGCTGTCGCTACTGCATGGTCGGTTGTCCATACGGCGCCCGCAGCTTCAATTTCCGCGATCCCCGCCCCTTCATCGCGAATATCAACCACCGCTATACAACGAGGATGATGGGCGTCGTGGAAAAGTGCACCTTCTGTGAGGACCGACTGGCTAGAGGCTTGATGCCGGTCTGCGTGGAGGCTTCCGAAGGGGCACTGATCTTTGGCGACCTGGGCAACCAGGATTCCAAGGTGCGCAAGATTTTGCGGGAACGTTTCAGCTTGCGGCGCTACCCTTCCCTGGGTACCGAGCCACACGTCTTCTATCTGATATGAGGTGAGCAAAATGTTAGAAAAAGCGCTACAGGGAAACAAGGCGTACTGGGGGTGGATCGCCACCCTCCTAGCGTTCATCGGTGTCGGCTTCGGCTGTTACATGTACCAGTTGAACCAGGGGTTGGCCATCACCGGCTTAAGCCGGGACGTATCCTGGGGACTGTACATTGGACAACTGACCTACATGGTCGGCATCGCCGCCTCTGCCGTGATGCTTGTCTTGCCGTACTATCTGCACAACTACAAAGCGTTTGGGAAACTGGTCATCTTTGGAGAGTTCCTGGCCGTATCTGCGGTGGTTGTTTGTTTGCTGTTCGTCATCGTGGATCTTGGTCAGCCGCAACGTTTGTTAAACGTTATTCTTCATCCGACACCCAGCTCCGTGCTGTTCTGGGACATGGTGGTGCTCAATGGCTATTTGTTCCTGAACATTATCATCGGCTGGTCCGTGCTGCATGCCGTGAAAAAAGGCGTTCCCCCGGCCAACTGGCTCAAGTTCCTGATCTACTTATCCATCCCCTGGGCCGTGAGCATTCACACGGTCACGGCGTTTTTGTACGCGGGCCTGCCGGGCAGGTACTTCTGGTTGGATTCTCTCTTGGCAGCCAGCTTTTTAGCTTCGGCCTTCGCCGCCGGTCCATCTCTGCTTCTTCTGATCCTCTTTGTCGTTCGGCGGGTGGCAAACCTGGAAATCCCCAAGGAAGCCATTCAGACCATGGCCAAGATCATCACCTATGCCTGGACCATCAACGTGTTCATGGTTGGACTCAAAATCTTCACCATATACTATAGCCAACATCCCGGCAAAATGCTCGGATTTGACTATCTCTACTTTGGCTACGAAGACTACACCCAAATGGTGCCCTGGATGTGGAACTTTGTCTTTCTGGCTCTTGTAGCCCTGGCCCTGTTGATCCACCCTGGCACCCGGAACAATCAGACCACCTTGACCATCGCCTTGGTGATGGTTTTTGTGGCCGGCTGGATCGACAAGGGCTTGGCCCTGGTCATCGGCGGTTTCGTGCCTAATCCTTTCAAGGTCTATACCGAATATTGGCCGACCATCCCCGAGGTGTTCATCACCATCGGCGTGTACGCCATCGGTCTGTTGATCCTGACCATCCTGTACAAGGTGGCCCTATCCGTGCAGGAGGAATCCACCTGACCAATCGTCCGCCAAGACGTTCAATAAAAAACCCGCGGCAACGACTCGTTGCCGCGGGTTTTTTGTTTGGGACAAACTCATCATGCACCTTAAGCGGGCTATTGGCCGGTGAACCAGTTTTTTCTTTTTGGATCCAAAAGCTCCGCGCCCTCACCCGGATAAACGGTCTTGTCAACGGCATCGGAGTACGACGACAACGGCCAGGCTTCAGGACGCGGTTCTGTACCTTCTAGAGTAATAGGGCTGGGGTGATGGTCGATCATTCTGGGGTGGCCGCTGATGTCGACTTCAGGAATCGCCACGCTGAACTCAATGGCGATGCCGTTGGGGTCGAAACTGTAGATGGAATGGATAAAGCCGTGGTCAATGGCTTCGGAGACCCAGAAACCGGCGGACTCCAGACGCTGCCTCAACGCCCAGAGAGCTTCCTTGTCTTTCACGCCGAAGGAGACATGGTCAAAGCCGAATGGTCCCTGGACAGGCACGCCGTGGTCCTTTTCCGGAATGGGTTGCACATCCTTCCATTCGAAAAAGGCGAGCATCGCCCCGGGAGCGATTTCAAGAAAGTACTGGCGGGCCCCGGGACGACCGAGACCGGCCACGAGACGGGCGCCGATCAGGTCGCGCCAAAATCGGACAGTCCCATTCATGTCTCGGGTGGCCAGGGCGATGTGGTGAATTCCGGTGCAACCGAACATGTTTTCTCCTGCGGATTTCCCTGGGGGCGTAGCCTGCGGGGGTTTTGAAAAAAGCCGGTTTTTGCTCTTGACATGCCCAAGCAAACATCTAAAGAATGTCCCGTCGTGCAGTCAACTCCACGCTGCCGAGTGGTTGTCCATGGCTGAAAAACGCTGCGGGACGTTTTCTTGAGGTCAGCCTTTTCCCGGGCTTCAACAGACCGTCTTGTTATGGATTTGGGAAGTGGTTTTTGTTACAGTCAACCTGCCCCCCGAGTGCGTCTGGGGCAGAATTCATTCAAAATGGAGGTTTACAATGGGCTGGAAGATTACTGTTGACGTTGACAAGTGTACTGGTGACGGCGAATGTGTGGATGTCTGCCCCGTGGAAGTTTTCGAACTTCAGGATGGCAAGGCCGTTGCCGTGAATGAAGAGGAATGCTTGGGCTGTGAATCCTGTGTTGAGGTCTGTGAGACCGGGGCGCTCACGGTGGAGGAAGTTTAGGTTCTAGACCCTCTTTTTTACTTTGTGTTCACTACGTCAAAAGGAGGGTTTACCCTCCTTTTGACGTAGAAAGGAAGATTACATGGCTCTTGATTTTACTCCTTACTTTCAGAAGTATGAACAACTTGTCGCCCAGGTGGATCGCGTTTTTGCTTCCATTCAGTCCCAGCACCCGGAGTGCGTAACCTGTAAACAAGGATGCAGCGACTGTTGTCACGCCTTGTTTGATCTTTCCCTGATCGAGGCTTTGTACCTGAACCATCGTTTTCACGACGATCTCTCCAAGGAACTCAAGGACCAAGTCCTGGTCAAGGCCGACCAGGCTGATCGAGCCGCGTACAAGCTAAAATATCAAGCCTATAAAAGTCATCGCGACGGCTCGCCTGCCGAGGCCGTTCTGGAAGACATGGCCCGCAAGCGGGTCCGTTGCCCGTTGCTCAATGACCAGGATCAATGCGACATGTACGCGCATCGGCCTTTGACCTGCCGGCTTTACGGCGTCCCGCAAGCCATTGAGGGCAAATCCAGAACCTGTTCATTATCCAAATTTAAGCCTGGTGTGCCGTATCCTTCTGTACACGCAGATAAAATCCATCGTAGGCTGGCCGAGTTGGGTATGGAGTTGGTTGCCGGCCTGAACACCAAGCACGTGCAAATGGCCGATGTGCTGGTGCCGCTGTCCATGGCTCTGTTGACGGTTTACGACGAGGAGTATCTGGGCGTTGAGAAATCCGGTTGCGGTCAATCCGGATGTTCTTCCGGCGGATGCGATCCGGGGGGCTGCGACGACGGAGGATGCGGATGTCGAAGTTGAACGAGGAGAAGGCGAGTCAAAAACGCCAGATCTATGAGAGTCTGTCCGATCGGGCCAGAAAGTTCGTGGACAAGATCGGGTACGAGGCCTGGGATCCCTTTCAGCAACCCAATGATCCTTTCGACTTGCGCAGATTCACCACCGACAGGACGGCACGGGCCATGGCCATGGGGTTCTTGCAGCAATGCAAGGAAGAGCATTATTCTAAGAACTACGCCCGGGCAGTGTTGGATATGTGTATGGGCCTGGTGGATAAGGATGAGCGGTATTTGGCCATGTACGAATTTAGCTGCTGGTACAGGGAGCAGCTGCAGGCCCATGAAAACGTCAAAGAGCAGCGGACCTTTTGACACGCTTGATCGGCGACGCGCAGCATATCAGGAGCTAAAACGATGGATCTGTCTAAAATCGAGCAGTATATTCGAGAGCATAAGGAGCAACTGGCCAAGAATCCGGATTGCGGCGTGACGCATTACAATCTGGGGGTCGCTTATCTTTCCCTGCGCGAATGGAAGAAGGCCGAAGAGGAGTTTTTCGCGGCCGTGGAGGCGTCTCCCACGTTGGCGGAGGCGTATGTTCAGCTCGGCGGCATTCGCATGCACCAGGACGACCTGGAAGGGTGTTTGTATTTCAACAAGAAAGCCGCTGAAGTACGCCCGAAATTCCCCGTTCCCCATGGCAATATTGGATTCGTCCACTTGCAGCTTGGCGATTTGGACCAGGCTGTGGAAGCCTTGCGCAAAGCAGTCGCCCTGGAGCCGAAATTCGTGCAGGCCCAGACGACCCTGGCCAGCGCCTATTATCAGTTTGGCGACCTGGACAAGTGTATCGACCACTGTGAACGGGCCTTGAAGTATGGGCCGACGTTCGCCCCAGCCTATAACAATCTGGCCCTGGCCTATTATGACAAGCAAGAGTACGCCAAGGCCTTGGAGAACTTGGACAAGGCCAAGGAATACGGCTTTGAAGCGTCACCGGAATTCGCGGCTCTTCTGGAGCCTCACCGCAACTGATGCGTAAGGCCTTAAGGCCTTAGGGCTTGAAGGCCCAAGTCATGTCCGGTTTCAAGAACTTTAAGCGCGCCATGCGTGAGTTGCTGCTTGATCCGGCCTGGCAGAGCAGGTTGGATGAGCTGACGCGCATGCCCTTGCATCCTAATCTCCTATGCCCAGGAGCCGGAACGCGGAGACGGCAATTACCTGGAGCATGCGCCGTTGCGAAGCGGGGTCTATTGGGGTTTGAGCCGATTGGCCGAGGTTCATCCGGAACTGGTCAAAAACGCCCTGCCTGCATTGCGCGAAGGCGTCAGTCAGGACGATCCGTTGATTCGGGCGCTTTCAGCGTTGACGCTCGGTTTTTTGGGCGACCCGCAGGCAACGGAGCTGTTGACGCCACTTCTTGACGATTTCCGCACGATGGAACTGTACCGTCATGATATCCTCGCCTCCGCGGCCGTCGCGGACTTGGCCGCGGAGGCATTGGATCGCCTGAAGGTCTGACCCTTCTTCATTTGCGGACATTGGTTCCAAAACCGTCCTGCTGTGCGACGTTCCGGTCAACAACAAGCGTGTGGCGCCGGCCTCGAAAGATCTCGTGCACATCCGGGACATCCTGTAGCCCTGATACACATAAAAACGTGCTTTGCTGGTGGGAATCAGCGGCGTGGCAGGAAAGGTCAAGGGTTCTTGTGTTCACCGGGGCTTATGCCGTGATGTCGGGTACGCGGCCACTGGGCGCATGTTGTTTATAGCGGCGCGCCGCGGTGACGAAATTCTTGGCCCAACTGGGGACGCCGTAAGCATGCAGATGCGTGTAGGCGGCAAAGGTGTTGCGCAGGACCAACCCGTCCTTACGACCGTCGATGCCGCAACCGCGGTGCATTTCCAGGGCAAAGGAGATGTCCGGTGAAAGCGGTGAGACGCATTTGGAATAGTGGAATTCATGGCCGGTGAATTCCAACCCCAGCGGATGGAAGGGATTGGAATGGACCACCCGTGAGACCGTATAGCCGTGGCCCTGGGGCTTGGTGCATAACATGGTCTGCAGCGGGAACACGCCGGCCATGGGGAATACGGTTTCATTGCAGATCAGGTTGTCGCCCAGGAACATGAAGCCGCCGCATTCGGCATAAATGGGCAGACCGTCATCCGCCAGCCGCCGCACCAGCTCCCGGATGACGGTATTTTCGGATAGCCGCCCGGCCTGGGTTTCCGGAAAGCCGCCTCCCAGGTAAAGGCCATGGATTTCAGGCCAGGGCGCCGAGGAAAGCAGGCTGAGTTCCGCGAGTTCAGCACCCTGTTTTTTCAGTTCATCCAGGTTTTCCTTGTAATAAAACCAGAGCGCGGCATCCCTGATCACGCCGATCCGCACCGATTTTTTTGCAATCGGTGAGAGGACCGCCGTGTTTTCGGGAGAGGTCAGAGGCGGAGCGCTATTAGCGATGTCCATGATCTTTGTCATGTCCAAGCAGTCTCCGGCAATGGCCCCCAGGGTGTCCAGGATTTTTTGCGCTTCCGAGCATTCCTGATCCGAAACCAGCCCCATATGCCGCTCCGGGATGGGGTCCGGCGAGATTTTGGGGAGAATGCCGACCACGGGAACATCCGTATACTTTTCAATGCACTGGCGGACAATGGTGCGGTGACGTTGCCCGGCGGTCCTGTTCAAGACCACCCCGGCCAGATTGAGCGAGGGATCGAAGTGACGGCAGCCGAGAACCACGGCGGCAACCGTGCGGGTCATTTTCGTGCAGTCCAGAACCAATATGACAGGGGCATGCAGAAGTTTGGCTAACTCTGCCGTGGAATAGGAACCGTTGGCATCCTTGCCGTCGAAAAGTCCTCGGTTGCCTTCGATCAAGGCGAAGCGCGCCGTAGCACATTCCGACGCGAAGAGGGAAAGCAGTGCTTGGGGAGGCATTAAAAAAGGGTCCAGATTTGATGCTTGGCGTCCGGCTGCAAGACCGAGCCATGCGGCATCGATGTAATCAGGACCCTTTTTAAAGGGTTTGACTTCCAGGCCGTTGCGAACCAAATGACGGCACAGGCCCAGAGTCAGGATCGTCTTGCCCGCACCCCCGCTAAGACCGGCCAGGATCAGGCGAGGCATGAAGGACACGGGCAAAGGAAAAAAAGTTGCAAAAACGGGATAGTTCTTGGGGCGGGAAACGGGCGATTTAGTCCTCACCCTCTCCGGCATGCTGCTTTCCGGCTCCTTTCAAGCCGTAAAACGTCATGCTGCCGCTGGACCAGTATTCCAGGATCTGTTCATTGACCATCTGGCCCAGAAGTTTCTTGGTCTGCAGGTTTGTCATCTCCGGGACCATGGCGCACAAGTCCTTGAAGTAGA
>DBNV01000115.1:0-901 GCA_002299865.1 Desulfonatronaceae bacterium UBA663
AAGTCGGAGGTTCAAATCCTCTACCGCCCACCACAAAAAATATTAAAGGGGTGCGTCAGGCGCTCCTTTCTTTTTTGTCCAACGTCCTTAAGTTTTAAGGGAAGAGTTCGCCATGCAGATCGTGCTGTGCCGGCCCGAGATTTCGCTAGTGCCTTGGCGTACTCAAAATCATGACCACGCCGGCGGCTTGAAGTGCGCAACGTGAGGAAAACAGGTCATGGTCTGACCGGATAGGGCTTTCATGAATGGGGGCATGATTGACACGGCTTCGTAATCCCGCGAAAAGGAGGGGAAAAAAAGGAGGGAAGGGAGCCATGAGCAAAGAACGAGACTATTATCATTCGTTGTATGAAGTGGCCAAGGTCATCAATTCCAGCCTGGATCCGACCCTGGTGCTGGACACCATCGCCCAGCAGGTCACGAAAGCGTTGAACATGAAGGCCTGTTCCATCCGTCTTTTGGACAGCCAGGGCGAAAAATTGCTGATGAGCGCATCGCACGGCTTGAGCAAGGGATATATCCGCAAGGGGGCCGTGGAAGTGGGCAAGAGCGGCCTGGACCGCGAGGCCTTGGCCGGCAACCCGGCGACCATTCGGGACGCCTCCAGCGACCCTCGCTTCCAGTATCCGGAAAAGGCCAAGGAAGAGGGGATTTGCTCTCTGGCCGTGATTCCGCTGATGGTCGAGGACAGGGCCGTCGGCGTCCTGCGGGTCTATTCCGGAACATGTCGGGATTTCCCCGCTGAAGAGATCGAATTTCTGACTATTATTGCCAATTTAAGCGCCATTGCCATTGAGAACGCGAGGCTGCATCACCGGTTGAAACTGGATAAGGAACTCCAGACGGCCTACGACTACCGCCTGTTTGAGGATTGATCGCCTCCTTCATCGGCCGCTCTGCC
>DBNV01000115.1:1233-14968 GCA_002299865.1 Desulfonatronaceae bacterium UBA663
GGCCGCTCTGCCCTGCACATCACCGGACTAAAGCCCCGCTTGAAAGGAGTTTGTCATGAAAACAGCCAAGATCGGAATCAACGGATTCGGCCGCATCGGCCGCCAAGTACTCAAGGCCATTTACGAAAAACATCGCAACACCCTGCAGGTGACGGCGGTGAACGACCTGTTCGACGTGGCCACTAACGTTCATCTCTTGAAGCACGACACCAGCTATGGACGCTGGGATCACGAGGTCGAACCCGGAGAGGGAGGAATGCGTATCGGCGACTGGGTCGTGCGCAGCCATTTCGAAAGAGATCCCGCGCACATTCCCTGGCAAGAGGACGGGGTGGACATTGTTTTGGAATGTACAGGCATTTTTCGGACAAAGGCTGCCGCAAGCCTGCACCTGCAGGCCGGCGCCAAAAAGGTGCTTATCTCCGCGCCAGCCAAGGACGAGGACATCACCGTTGTCCTCGGCGTGAATCAGGAGAAATACGATCCTCAGGCTCACCACGTTGTTTCCAACGCCTCATGCACCACCAATTGTCTGGCCCCCCCGGTCAAGGTGATCCATGACGCCTTCGGGGTTGTTCAGGGTGCCATGACCACTGTGCATTCCTACACCAACGACCAGCGCATTCAGGATCTGCCGCACAAGGATCTGCGCCGGGCCCGGGCTGCGGCTTGCAACATCATCCCCACTTCCACCGGAGCGGCCAAGGCCTTGGCCCTGGTCATCCCGGAACTGAAAGGGCGATTCGAGGGCTATTCCCTGCGCGTGCCCACGCCCACGGTTTCCATAGTGGATTGCTCCATCCTGCTGAGTAAAGAAACGACCACGGAGGAATTGCGCTCCATTCTTAAGTCGGCCGCTGAGGGGAGCCTCAAAGGAATCCTCGGCTATACCGAAACAAAGTTGGTGTCTTCAGATTTTATCGGGGACGACCGTTCCAGCATCGTAGACGCGGAATTCACCAAGGTCATGGGCAACAAGGGTGCCATGATCAAGCTGGTGGCCTGGTACGACAACGAATGGGGGTATGCCTGCAGACTGGCGGACTTGGCGGCCCTAGTGGCGGCCAAGGGAATATAGCGATAGTGGGCGATAGCGGCGGGATTAGGATGTTCTCCAGGCCTCATTCCATACATGTCCTCCCCCCAGAGCTGCAAAACCAGATCGCGGCCGGAGAGGTGGTGGAGCGTCCGTCCAGCGTCCTTAAGGAGCTTCTTGAAAACAGCCTGGATGCGGAAGCCTGCCGCGTCCAGGTCCTGGTGGATCGGGGCGGCCAAGGCCTGATCCAGGTCCAGGACGATGGAGTCGGGATTCTTCCCGACGAGCTGGAGCTGGCCGTGACTCGTCACGCCACCAGTAAAATCGTCCGCCAGGAAGACCTGTTCAACCTGCGCAGCTTCGGCTTCCGAGGAGAGGCCTTACCCAGCATCGCCTCGGTTTCGCGCCTGAAGCTGACCTCAGCGACCACCGAGGGTGAGGACGCGTTCTTCATTGAGGTGGACGCCAGCCGGGTCGTGAGCCAGGGGCCGGCTGCCATGGCCCGAGGCACGAAAGTCGAGGTGCGGGACTTGTTCATCAATGTCCCGGCCAGACTCAAATTCCTGAAGACTCCGGCCACCGAGGGCAAGCGCTGCCAGGACGTTTTTTGTCGACTGGCCCTGACTCGTCTGGACGTGCATTTCGAATATGTCGTCGGGAGTCGCACGGCCTTGTCCATGCCGTCCACCGACGACCTGCGGCGGCGTCTGGAGCTGATCTGGCCGGACTCCGTGACGCAAAGCCTGCAGCCGGTGGGTTATGCACAGGAAGAGATGCGTTTGGAAGGTCTGATCAGCGCCCCTCACAGCGTTCAAGGTCAGGCGGACCGACTCTTTTTGTACGTCAACGGCCGTCCGGTGCAGGACAAACTGCTGTTGCGCGCGGTTCGGGACGCCTATCAAGGCCGGTTGCTGACGAGGGAATACCCTCAGGCCGCGCTTTTTTTGACCCTTCCTCCGGAAGAGGTGGACGTGAATGTCCACCCGGCCAAGGCCGAGGTCCGTTTTCGGAATCAGCAGGGCGTTTTTTCCGTGGTTCGCCGTGGGGTGCTTCAGGCCCTGGAACACCTCGAGGAACGACGATTTTTCGGTTCTTCCCTGGCGGATTCCACGGGTGCTGTCCAGGAACGTCCTCCTGCGGCGGACTCTTGGGGCAGACTTTTCTCCCCCTGCTCCCAGCCCGCCCAAACAAAACCAAAATTCGCGGCCTTGCGCGAGCAGCAACGCGAATTCGAGCAGACACCCTTGGCCTCGTCCTTCCCGGAGCATGTCCCCTGTTCTGCGCTCCGGGCTACAAGCCGGCAGATCGTCCCTGCCGTGCCCGACACGTTGCCTGAAACGCCCCTGACCCGGGCCGGAATGCGGTACCTGGGCCAGACCATCGACAGTTATCTCGTGCTGACTTCCCCGGACGGACTGATCCTGGTGGACCAGCACGCGGCCCACGAAAGGATCCTGTTGCAAAAATTGAAAAGCAGCGTCCGGCCCTTGCCCCGCGACCTTCTGCCGACCTTGGAAATATCTCTGCATCCGGCCCAACAGGATCGCCTGCGGGACCTCTGGGCGCAATTCTCGGAACTGGGTTTTCGGCTGGCCACCCCCAGGCCCGGCCTGTTGGAAGTTTGCGGCGTGCCCGAACATCTGGAGCCGCGTCAGGCGAGAGAGTTCCTGACTGAGGCCCTGGATGGCCGGGTGGCGGACATCGAAGCAATGTGGACCATGATGGTCTGCAAGACCGCGATCAAGGCGGGGCAAGCCTTGGCTGGTTCCGAAGCCCTGCACCTGTTGGAAGCTTGGCTGGAATGCCCGGACAGATCGTTTTGTCCCCACGGCCGGCCGATCATGCTTAGCCTGGGCCGTGGGGACCTGGAGCGCATGTTTAAGCGTCGCGGGTAAGGAGAGTCTGAAACGTAATGCATACGGCGTCCCTGAACAAAATCTCTTCCTGGCTCTGGGAGCTGCCCCGGACCGGCACGATGCGCGTCCCGGCGCTGATCTTTGGCGACCGGGCGCTGATCTCTGAGATGGACGAGACCGTCGGCCGGCAACTGGCCAACGTGGCCGCCCTGCCGGGCATCGTCCGTGCGGCTCTGGCCATGCCCGACGCCCACAGCGGTTTTGGTTTTCCCATCGGCGGAGTGGCTGCTTTTGATCCTGATCAGGGCGGGGTGATCTGCATGGGGGGGGTGGGCTACGACATCTCCTGCGGAGTGCGCGTCCTGCATGCCGGCATGCGGCGGGAGGAGATCCAGCCCCATTTGCAGGAGCTGATGGATCAGTTGCATCAGTTGGTGCCCTCGGGGGTCGGCAAGACCGGCGCCATCGCCTTGAAACCTTCGGAACTGGACCAAGCCCTGACCTTGGGTGCCCGGTGGGCCGTTAAAAAAGGGTTTGGGAATCGGGAAGACCTGGCGCGTCTGGAGGATGGCGGGGTCATGGCCGGTGCGGAACCGCAAAGCGTTTCCCCGCGGGCCAGGGCGCGGGAGAAGCGGCAGATGGGCACCCTGGGCGCGGGGAACCACTACCTGGAAATCCAGGTCGTCGAGCACGTCTTGGACAAGGCCTCGGCACAGGCCTTGGAATTGTCCGTAGATGACGTGCTCATCTCGGTGCACTGCGGATCACGCGGTCTCGGGCACCAGATCGGAACGGACTACATTCAGATTCTCGGTCGGGCGGCTAGGCGCTACGGCATTCCCGTTCCTGAACGGGAATTGGTCTGCGCGCCCATCCTATCCGACGAGGGACGGGCGTACTTTCAGGCTATGGCCTGCGGCGCGAATTACGCCATGGCCAATCGGCAGGCGATCACCCATCTTGTCCGGGAGATCTTTGCCAGGGTTGTGCCCGGCGCCAAGGTGCGCACCTTGTTCGAAGTCAGCCACAACACCTGCCGACGGGAGGAACATGTTGTGGACGGACGCGTGAAGACCCTGTTCGTGCATCGCAAGGGCGCCACCCGCGCTTTCGGACCGGGCAGTCTTGAAACGGCCGAGGCGTTCCGCGCCCTGGGCCAACCCATTCTGGTCGGCGGAAGCATGGGTACGGCTTCGTATGTGCTGCTTGGACAAAAGGACAGCGAGGTCGCGTTTTACTCGGCCAGCCACGGCTCGGGCCGAGCCTTGAGCCGCTCTCAGGCTTTGAAGCGTGCCAAAGGCCGGGATGTGTTGGACGCCCTGACCGCTCGGGGCATCCTCATCCGCACGGATCATCTGCGCGGCCTGGCCGAGGAGGCGCCTGCCGCCTACAAGGATATCCACCAAGTGGTGGAAGCCACGGCCCAGGCGGGCTTGGCCCGAAAAGTGGCCTGTCTTGCGCCCCTGGCCTGCCTGAAAGGGTGAAACTTTGTCCCGTCCAGGCTATTTTTTTGCTCTGCCAAGCCACTCTTCGGCCTGAATGCAAAAAAACTCGCTGAAAAGCTGTTGCAAAAGCGCAGCGCCGTGCATGCATGCGACGCTTAAATATCCGCTCCAGGTCCCTGCGGCCTAGGCTAAGCATGATCGGCCGATATCGTCCGCAGCAATCCGGACATGAATCGTAGCGATGCTAATGTTGGGGGGCAAATGATGGAAAACAACCTACTGCTGGCCTTTTCCCTGACCGCCCTGGCCACTGGTTTTGGCAGTATCATCGCTTTTTTCTCCAAACGCGAGAACAAGCTCTTTTTGGCCGTGTCCCTGGGCTTTTCCGCCGGGGTGATGATCTATGTCTCCTTCGTAGAGATGCTGCCCAAGGCCCTGGAACTGCTGGAACCCGGACACGGTGAACACGCGGCCGCCTGGATCATGGCCGCCGGCTTTTTCGTCGGGATACTGTTCATCGGGGTCGTTGACCGCCTGGTCCCTGAGTACGAAAACCCCCATGAAATCCGTTCGGTCAGGGAGATGTGGCCGGACATGGCCAAGCGCAAGCTGCACCGCATGGGCGTATTCGCGGCCCTGGCCATTGCCATCCACAACTTTCCCGAGGGCATGGCCACGTTTTTCGCCGCCCTGCACGACCCGGCCCTGGGCGTGGCCATTGCCGTAGCCGTGGCTCTGCACAACATCCCCGAGGGCATTGCCGTGGCCGTGCCCATCTACTACGCCACGGGCAACCGCAAAAAGGCCTGCTGGCTCTCCTTCCTGTCCGGCCTGGCTGAGCCCCTGGGCGCGGTCATCGGATACCTGATCCTGCGCCCATTCTTCTCGGACACGGTGTTCGGCCTGGTCTTCGCCGGCGTAGCCGGGATCATGGTCTTCATTTCCATTGACGAGCTTTTTCCCGCAGCCAAGGAGTACGATCAGGGCCATGCGCCCATCTATGCTCTGATCGCCGGGATGATGATCATGGCCTTAAGCCTGCTCTTGCTGATATAGTTGACCAAAGCGGTTGCCAAATGTCCACAGGGTATTACAATGTTCTTTACTTCCCCGCGCTAACGGGGCATGATCTCTGCAATCTCATCGAAGGTGCCGCAAGCGGTCGCCTTTTTTTGACTTGCACCGCCCCAAGACATTAAGGAGAGACCATGGAAAAACGCAGGAGTGATCACACTCAAGGCTGCAGGAACAGACCCTCCGTGCCCAGCTGCAGCCCGAATTCAAATAAGACGAAAAAATTTGATCCGGAACTGATGTTCGTGGAATGCCATAAGTGCGGCCAGCCCCTGCTCTGGAACGAAGGCGAGGCCAGCCAGATCGTGAAGCAGTCCGGGATCGACGCCAAAAAGCTTGACGCCCAGTGCCTGATTCTGGCCGAGGGCTGTCCCCAGTGCTCGCCCGGCGAGGGCGGGTACATGGTCCGGGTGGTCCGTCTCCGGGAGGACGGGTACAAGGACCTCAAGGAACAGGGCAACTGATTCTCACTTTTTCCGCTCATGCATGCTCATTGTCATGCCACGCCCGCAGTCGGGGCGCGACGCAAGCCGCCCTGGCTGCGGGTGCGCCTGCCCAGGGACCGGCGCTTCGCCGATCTGGACGAGGCCTTGCGGGGTCTGAGCCTTTCCACGGTCTGCCGAAGCGCGCGTTGCCCGAACATCAGTGCATGCTTCTCCAGGGGCACGGCCACGTTTCTGATCCTTGGCGAGGTCTGCACCCGCAACTGTACTTTCTGCAACATCACCTCGGGCCGGCCCAGCCCTCCCAGCCCGGACGAACCTGAACGGATCAGCAAGGCCGTGCAGGGGATGGGTATTTCCCACGCGGTGCTCACTTCCGTAACCCGGGACGATCTGCCCGACGGAGGGGCGGGCCACTTGGCGCGGGTCATTGCCCGGCTCAAGGCCGACCATCTCGGCCTGTGCGTGGAGGCCCTGGTCTCCGACTTCCAGGGCAATCGGCAGGCTCTGGCCGTGGTTCTGGAGTCCGGGGTGGACATCCTCAACCATAATGTGGAAACCGTGCCCGAACTCTACGCCGCAGTCCGGCCCCAGGCCGAATACAGTCGCAGCCTTGCACTGTTGGACGCGGTGCGCTATCTGGCACCCGGCGTCCGTTCCAAGAGCGGACTGATCCTGGGGCTCGGAGAGACCGAGGCGCAGCTTGTCCGAGTCTTTAAGGATCTGGCCGGGGTCGACTGTCACATTCTGACCATGGGCCAGTATCTGGCCCCTTCTCCCGCGCATTATCCGGTGCAGCGTTTTCTTCCCCCGGAGGAGTTCGAGGAACTCGGGGCGTTGGCCCGCAAGGCGGGTATTCCCGTGGTCTTTTCCGCGCCCTTGGTGCGCAGCAGTTATTATGCGGCCGAAATAGCCGCAATTTGGACCGGCATGCCTTAAGAGGACAATTTTCACTCCTGCCAAGCGAGTCATGCCCATGAACATCCCCTTCACCATTGCCCTCGTCCAGATGTCCGTTCCAGGCGATCCTGCGGAGAGCCTGGCCAAGGCCGAACACTTTGTTCGTCAGGCGGCTAGGCTGGGCGCCAACGTGGTCTGTCTGCCGGAACTCTTTCGCACCCCGTACTTTTGTCAGCATGAAGACCCGGATGTCTTTGATCTGGCTGAGTCGGTCCCAGGTCCGAGCACGCGCTTCCTGGCTGCGGCGGCCAGGGAGGAACAGGTGGTTATCCTGGCTTCCCTGTTCGAGCGACGCGGTCCGGGCGTGTATCACAACACCCTGGCCGTGCTGGACGCGGACGGCGAGTGCGCCGGATTATACCGAAAAATGCACATCCCGGACGATCCCGGCTATTGCGAAAAATACTATTTCGCCCCCGGCGACACAGGCTTCAAGACCTTTGACACCCGCTTCGGCCGCATCGGCACGCTGATTTGCTGGGACCAGTGGTATCCGGAAGCGGCCCGGCTCACGGCCCTGCAAGGGGCCTTGGCCTTGTTCTACCCCACGGCCATCGGCTGGCATCCCGAGGAAAAGAACGCCTTCGGAGCCGAGCAGTTGGAGGCCTGGGTCACGGTGCAGCGCGGCCATGCCATTGCCAACGGCATTTACGTGGCCGCGGTGAACCGCATTGGCCATGAAATCCCGGTCCAGGGCGGGCCGGGGCTCGAATTCTGGGGCAACTCCTTTGTGGCCGGGCCCATGGGGGAAATCCTGGCTGCGGGCTGTTCCGACAGCGAAGAAATCCTCTTGGCGGAAGTCGATCCCCGGCGTGTGGAAATCGTGCGCCGCCACTGGCCCTTTCTGCGCGACCGGCGCATTGACGCCTACGGCGGGTTGACCAGCCGGTATCTGGATGCGTCCTGATGCAGCCCGATCTCTGCGCACCGGCGTAAGACTGTTATAAAAATCCATCGCCGCTTAAACGTGCACAGGGGACTCTAAGATCATGAATTCGCTGCATTCCCGCCTGCCCGCTGAATGGGAACCCCACGAGGCTACATGGCTGGCCTGGCCGCACAACGCCCGGGACTGGCCGGGCAAGTTCGCGTCCATCCGCTGGGTCTACGCCGAGATCGTTCGCCATTTGGCCGCGTCAGAGCCGGTGCGCATCCTGGTCAACTCCCCGCGCTGGGAGCGTGAGGCCAGGCAGATGCTGACCAGGGCTCACGCGAACCTTGACCGGATCGCCTTTTTTCAAATTTCCACCAACCGAGTCTGGACCAGGGACTACCTTCCGGCCATTGTCCTGGACGAAAGCGGGCAGCGCCGGGCCGTGCGCTTCAGCTTCAACGCTTGGGCCAAATACCCGGACCACGATCTAGACGCGGCGGTGCCCGAACGCATTTGTCGCGCCCTGAACATGCCCATGATCACGGCCACATATCAAGGCCAGCCCGTTGTCTTGGAGGGCGGGGCTGTCGACGGCAACGGCCTGGGCAGCCTGCTGACCACCGAGGAATGCCTTTTGGATCAGCACGTCCAGGTCCGCAATCCCGGCCTGACCGCAAAAAACATGGAATCCGTGTTTCGCGACACCCTGGGCGTGAGCAATGCCATCTGGCTGGGCCGGGGCATTGCCGGTGACGATACCCATGGCCACGTGGACGACCTGTGCCGGTTCGTGAACCCGCGCACCGTGGTCCTGGTGCGCGAAAACAATCCTGCGGATGCCAACTACCAGGCCCTGGAGGAAAACCGCGAGCGCCTGGAAGGAGCGCGACTGGAGGACGACTCCAGGCCGGAGGTGATCTTCCTGCCCATGCCCGCGCCCCTGTATTTCGAAGGCTTTCGGGTGCCGGCCAGCTACGCCAATTTCTACATCGCAAACCGGGTCGTGCTTGTGCCCACTTTTAACGACGTCCAGGACCGAATCGCCCTGGGCATCCTAGCCGAGCTTTTCCCGGATCGTCGGGTGATCGGCATCCACGCCGTGGATCTGGTCTGGGGCTTCGGCACGCTGCACTGCGCAACCCATGAACATCCCGCTGCAAACCGTTGAAAAATTTTCGCCGACTTACGTTGCCGGGAACAGAGTGACGGTCAGTTTCATGTGCTTTCCCCATGAACACCGAAAAACGATCAAGGACTCG
This sequence comes from Desulfonatronaceae bacterium UBA663, assembly GCA_002299865.1. Lineage (GTDB taxonomy): Bacteria > Desulfobacterota > Desulfovibrionia > Desulfovibrionales > Desulfonatronaceae > Desulfonatronum. Next base: position 10,181 of record DBNV01000115.1, read on the forward strand.
TCACCTTCGCAAACGTCGGGGATATACCTTGTGCGCGACCTTGGCTTGATGCCCTTTGGCCAGGCCCTGGACATCCAGATGGCCGCAGTGCAGGAGGTGGCAAAGGGCGAGGCGGAACGAATTTTTGCGTGGAGCATCCGCCGGTGATCACTCTGGGTCGCAACGGCGGCCGCGAACATTTGCTTGTCCCCCCGGAAGTCTTAGAGCAACAAGGCATCAGTCTGGTTCAGGCCTCCAGGGGCGGAAGCATCTCCTGTCACTTTCCCGGCCAGTTGGTGGCCTGTCCCATCCTGCGGATAGCCCGCCGGCCCGGCGGCCTGCGCGGTTTGGTGCACGACCTGGAAGAAGCGGTCATCCAGGCTGTGGCGTTTTTCGGACTGCAAGCTCGGCGCAGCTCGGGTCGGCCCGGCGTGTGGGTCGGGGAGCGCAAAATCGCCTCCATCGGTTTGGGCCTGCGCAAGTGGGTCAGCTTTCACGGGTTGGCCTTGAATGTTTGCAAGGACACCAGCTTGTTTGACCTGATCACCCCGTGCGGCTTGCACGGAGTGCGGCCCACGTCCGTGCATGGGGAATTGAACCGGGAGAGGCCGGATCTGCGCGAAATGAAGGAGGCGCTAACCAGGGCCACGGGTGGGGTTTTCAGCATCCGTTTTGACGGATTTCTGCCGATATCCCGCCAGCGCATGGACAACGTTTTTCCCGTGGGCTAGAATTATGTTTTCAAGCACTCATACCTCTGCACAAGGAATTCCTATGAAACTTCGTTTGAGCATCGTCCTTAGCCTGTGTCTGCTGATCCTGGCATGCGGCCAACAAACCGCCACTTCCCAAAGCGAGGTCAAGCCTCCCCTGAAGCTGGAAACAAAAGCCCAAAAAACCAGTTACGCCATTGGCATGGATATCGGCTTGAACATCGCCCAGGGAGGCTTTGATATCGACGCCGATGCCTTGGCCCAGGGGCTGCGCGACGGATTGGGGCAGGGCGGCCAGCCCTTGATGACCGAGGAGGAGATTGGCGAGGCCTTGATGGCCCTGCAACAGGACCTGATCCAGAAGCAAATCGCCATGGTCCAGCAACAGTCCGCCGCGAACAAGGAAAAGGCGGCGGCTTTCAAAGAGGAGTTCAGGAAAAAGGGCGGCGTCCTGGCCACGGAAAGCGGCATCCTGTACCGCGAAATCACGCCGGGCCAAGGGCAGAAGCCCACTGCCGAGGATATTGTCACGGTGCACTACCAGGGCGCTCTGGTGGACGGCACCCCGTTTGACAGCTCTGTGGAGCGTGGCGAACCGGCTACTTTCTCCGTGGGCGGAGTGATCCCCGGTTGGACGGAAATCCTTCAGCTCATGCCCCAGGGCGCGAAATGGGAAGTGGTCATCCCGTCGGAGTTGGCCTACGGTGAGCAGCAGGCCGGTCCGGTGATCACACCGGGCTCCACCCTGGTCTTTGAAATCGAACTGCTGGACGTGGTTAAGGGCAGCGAGGCCCCGGCCGCGCAGTAAGTATTGCGCGAGTGATCACGAGGTGCTGCTTTTCGTGATTCGGTCGATTGGTTGTCGATGGTTCGGCCGAATCCGGAAACCATCCCCTGGGAACAAAGACAATAGCGCACCAATCCAGAACTGTCTGGCCAGAACAGTCTGGTTTAAAAAGCCCCTTCAGCGCCCCCTTTGGCTTAAGCCGAGTCCTTTGGTTGATCTTAAGGGAGCTTTCTTCGGGGGTTTTCTTCATGCGTCCAGCAAAAAACAGCAGCAGTGGGCTTTAGCCAGCGGCGTCAAGAAACGTCTGCAGGCGTTTTGCGTAGGGCGGAAAGCCAAAAAAGGCTGATCCGGACACGAACACATCGGCTCCGCAGTCCACCAGTTCCCGAACGTTTTCCGGCGTGACCCCTCCGTCCACCTGAATCAGCGTATTCAAACCTTGTCTTGCAATCATCTCCCGAAGCTCCCTGATCTTGCGCGTGCTGAAGGGAATGAATTTCTGCCCGCCAAAGCCCGGGTTGACGCTCATGATCAGGACCATGTGCACTTGCGGAAGCACATACTCCAGGACATGAGGCGAGGTATGCGGATTCAGGGACACAGCCGGCTTGGCTCCCAGCCGCGCGATTTCTGAAATGGTGCGCTCCAGATGGACGCAGGCCTCGACATGCACGCAGAGCAGATCCGCTCCAGCATCCGCGAAATCCGCCAGATATCGATCCGGATGTTCCATCATCAAGTGTACGTCGAAGAAGAGATTGCTTTGTTTGCGGCACGCCTTGATCACCGGCGGGCCAAAAGTGATGTTGGGCACAAAGGCCCCGTCCATCACGTCCCAATGCACCCACTCTGCTCCGGCCTGCTCCAGGGCGGCCAGCTCCTCAGCCAGACGGCTGAAGTCCGCAGACAGCAGGGACGGGGAGATGATGATGGATCTTTTTTTGCTCATGAAGTTCCTCTCTGGGGCCTTGCCCGCCGTTAATCCCGTTAATCTTCGAGCGGGCGAAGCCCGCGCACTCACACTGCGGGCGCAGCCCGCACACGCGCACTGCGCCGAAGGCGCACACTCGTACTCACACAGGGCGTAGCCCCCACAGGATGGGGGCTACGCCGTTGTTGGGGCAAAACCTGGACTTGGATCCAAGAAGTGCTTATGATCATAAACTTGAGCAAAGCAAAGGAGAGCATATGCTGCACATAGAGGATCTCCACGTCTTCATCGACGACCAGGAAGTGCTGCAGGGCGTCAGTCTGGAAATCAAGGAAGGGGAGACGATCATTCTTTTCGGACCCAACGGTTCGGGCAAGACCTCGCTGCTCATGGCCTTGATGGGGTTCGCCAACTACAAGGTCACCCGCGGCAAAATCACTTTCAAAGGACAGGACATCACCCACGCCCCGATCTACGAACGGGCCCGCCTGGGCATCGGCATGTCGTTCCAGCGCCCGCCGACCATCCATGGGCTGAAGACGCGCCACCTGGTGACCATGTGCGCCAAACACCGCAACAGGGCCGTGAATATAGACGAGTTGGCGCGCAAGGTCAATTTTGATCAATTCCTGGAGCGGGACATCAACGCCGGGTTTTCCGGGGGCGAGATCAAACGTTCCGAACTGCTGCAGCTCATGGCCCAAAAGCCGTCCCTGCTGCTTTTCGACGAGCCTGAGTCCGGCGTGGATCTGGAAAACATGGCGCTCATCGGCAACACCGTGCGCGAACTGCTCAACGGTTCCCAGCAACCGACCCTGGGGGCGAGCATGAAGGATCTGCGGGCCAAGCGCTCCACTTCCGGCCTGATCATCACGCATACCGGGTACATTTTGGATTACATTTTTGCGGACCGGGGCCAGGTGCTCTACGACGGCGTGCTTTGCTGCGATTCCAATCCCAGGGTGATTTTGGAGCATATCGGGAAGTTCGGATACAAGGAGTGTGTGCGATGTCTGAAGTAGGTGGAGCAAGCAAGCCCGTCCAAGGGCCCGACGTGGCCCGGTTTTCTTTCGCCGACAAGGGCGCAGGCGTCGAGAGCCTGCATGCCTTGAGCACGGAGGATAAGGAGCGTCTGCTCATGTCCGGTGTGGACCTGGATCAGGCTGGCCGCAGCGGGACGTACTTGCAGGTGGACTACAGGAGCGTGCACTGCGACACTTGCGACCCGAACGTGGAAATTATGGACATCACCAAGGCCCTGGAAAAATACGACGGCCTGCTCGAGTACTTCTGGAAGGCCGTGAACAAAAATCAGGACGACTTTACCCGCCTGGCGGCCGGACAAGGGCTGCACGGCGGATACTTCATCAGGGCCAAGGCCGGGATGAAGATCGCCGAGCCGGTGCAGTCCTGTCTGTTCATCAAGGGCGAGGCCGTGGCCCAGAACGTGCACAACATCATCATTGTCGAGGAAGGGGCCGAACTGCATGTCATCACCGGGTGCGCCACCGCTCATGGCAAGCAATCGGCTCTGCACCTGGGTATTTCCGAAATCTACATTAAAAAGGGCGGCAAATTGACCTTCACCATGATCCACAACTGGGGTGAAAAGGTCATGGTCCGGCCGCGCACCGTGGGGGTGGTGGAGGAGGACGGCGCTTTTCAGAACAATTACGTGCTGCTCAAGCCGGTGGAGTCGGTCCAGTCCTACCCCACCATCCACCTCAACGGTCCCAGGGCCGTGGCCCGCTTCAACTCTGTTATCGTGGCGCCGACGGGCTCCCTGGTGGATACAGGCAACCGCATCTTCCTCAACGCGCCGGAGACCCGTGGAGAAATCATCTCCCGGACCATCACCACCGGCGGTAAGATCATCGCCCGCGGGCACATCATCGGCAACAGCGTCCCGGCTAAGGGCCATCTGGAATGCAAGGGCCTGATCCTGGGCAACGGAGTGATTCACGCCATCCCGGAATTGGAAGGCACGGTGTCCGGGGTGGAACTGTCTCACGAGGCCGCTGTGGGCAAGATCGCCCAGGAGGAGATCGAATACCTGATGGCCCGCGGGCTGGACGAGGAGGAAGCCACTTCCACCATTGTGCGCGGCTTCCTGAATGTGGAGATCATGGGACTGCCTGAAAAACTTCACAAGACCATCGAGAAAACCATTCAGGAGTCTGAAAAGGACATGTTTTAGGGGGCAATGACGTTTTTAAGGCCCGGTTTGCAAGGCGCACCTTTTCGGAGGTGCGCCTTTCTTTTGGCCCTGGCGGGCGCAATTTTCATCTAGGGTCATGACTAGAACAAAAGGCCTCAAAAATGAAATGGAACCAAGTCTAGCAACAGATTAAACGATCAAGGAAAACTTGTCAAGAAGG
>DBNV01000115.1:15345-20687 GCA_002299865.1 Desulfonatronaceae bacterium UBA663
GGTGGCAACCACCAAACTCCTCGTGGAGCGGCACACATTCCTGACAGACTACTGGTTCAAGCGGGGTCATCACGTTTGTGCTTTTGGATGAAGAAAATGAACGAGGCAGGGAAAAAGCAACTGCCCAAGGATAGTGCTATTTCTCCCGCAAAGCCACCCAGCTGCTGACAATGCCCATGCCCGTAAGGACGCCTAGAAAAATCAGGACTTGTTCCGTAGGCAGGTATTCAAGGCGCAGCCACAGCGGAGGGAAGTGGAGCAGATCCCTTAGGCTGATCTGCACGCCCTTGAGCATCAACAGGGCCAGCCCCGCGCCGACGAACCCGAGAAAGGCGCCGGTGACGAGCATGGGCAGCTGAATATACCAGCGGGCCGCCCCGATCAGACGCAGGATTTCCACTTCGTGCCGGCGGTGCACCTGGGCCAGCTTGATGGTGTTGCCCACCACCAGGGCCAGGACCAAGCCAAGAAAAAGGATCAACGGCCAGATCACCCGATTGCTGAAATGGATCCAACTGCGGGCCAGATCAAGCTGCAAGGGGTTGAAACTGATCTTCTCCACCTTTGGCAGTTTCTTAAGCTCCAGGTAAATATCCTTGGCCCAGGCATGCTGATCGTCGTCCGTCACGGCGAAGGTCATCAGGGCCGTGGCTGGAAGCGGATTTTGGTCCCTAAGCCAGACGAAGTCGTCGCCTTGTCCCAGGCTGGCGGCGAGCAGTTCCAGGCCTTGTTCCGGAGTGAAGGTCTGCATGCTTTTGAGACCCTCCAGATCTTTGAGTTCACTCCACTGAGCTAGGACAAGCTCCATGTTCGCGCCAGGCTTCCAGTAGATCTGAAATTGAACCTCGCCCTGGGATCGTTTCAGTTCCTGATCCAGATTGTGCAGGACCAGCAGGAACAGGCCGGCCAGAAAGGCGACCAGGGTCACGGCGGCCAAGGTCAGCACCTGGATCCAGGGGTGGCGCCTGATGTCCGTGAGGCCTTGGATAATGAGTTTGGTCAGGACGCGCATCATCCGCGGCTACTCCCCAAGAGGCCAGTTGGACCAGACAATGGCACCGTTCTCAAGGTGCAGAATCTTGGCCTCAGGCAGGCAGGACAGCAGTTCCTGGTTGTGTGTGGCCAGGATGATGGTGCTGCCGTGGGCGTGAAATTGCAGGAAGATGCTCATCAGACGCATAGCCAGTTCGCGGTCCAGGTTGCCTGTGGGCTCGTCGGCCAGGAGCAGTTGCGGACCGACCACCACGGCTCGGGCCACGGCCACCCGTTGTTGTTCGCCGCCCGACAGTTCGGCGCAGGGAATGTGCGCCTTGGGCTCCAGGTCCAGGCTGCGCAGCACCGCGCGCACCCGGCGCTCCAGAAGCGGACGGGACATGCCCTGGACTTCCAGGGCCAGGGCCACGTTGGCGAAAGCCGTGCGCCGGGGCAGGATCTTGAAGTCCTGAAAAACTACGCTGACCTGGCGACGCAACAGTGGAATGGTGCGGGGTTTAAGCGCTCGCAGGTCAAAGCCGCACACCGTAGCCTGTCCGCGTTGCAGGGCGATGGCGCCGTGCAGGATGCGCAACAGGGTTGTTTTGCCCGCCCCGCTGGGGCCGACAAGAAAAAGAAATTCCCTCTTGCCCAGATCCAGGGAGATGTTTTTCAGGGCCCAGTGGCCGCCGAAGTTGTGGGAGACGTGACGCAGACAAATCATTTTGACGAGTCATTTGGTTGGACGCTTGCCACCCACGGCTTATTTGGGCGGGGTCTCAGCCGCATTTTGTGTAGCCGCACCCCAGACAAACAAAGCATCCTTCCTGGAAGATCAGTTCCTTGCCGCAATCCGGGCACTCCGGCGAGGCCAGACTGTCGCGCATCTTAAGCCTGGCGTCCTTCATGTATCGGTTTTCCAGGACCCAGGCCACGGCATCCGGAATGGACAGGAGCAAGTCCTTTTTCTGAAACACGGGATGCTCGCCGCCGATGCCCTTGAGCTGGCTGATGATGTCGGCAACCCCCACGCCGGAGCGCAGGGCCAGGGACACCAAGCGGCCGATGGCCTCGGTCTTGGCCGTGATGGAGCGACCGGACTTGCCGATGGTGGCGAAGACCTCGAAGGGCTTGTCGTCCACCTCGTTTACGGTGAGATAAAGAAAGCCGTAACCGGTTTTGACTTTCTGGGTGAAGCCGTAGATCACGTCCGGCCGCTCCTTGACCACCCTGTGGTGTTTTTCCGGGTCCTTGGGCTTGTCTCCGTCGCCGGTGTACAGCACCTGACTGCTCTTGCATCCGTCCCGGTACACGGTGACGCCTTTGCACCCCAGTTCATAGGCCATCCAATATATATTCCAGATATCTTCCTGCGTGGCGTCGTGAGGCAGGTTCACGGTCTTGGAGACCGCGTTGTCCGTGAACTTCTGGAAGGCGGCCTGCATCTTCAAGTGCCAGATCGGCTTGATGTCATGGGCCGTGACGTAAACCTCGCGGATTTTCTGGGGCAGGTAGTCCAAGTGGCTGATGCTGCCCTTGGCCGCCACATCTTCCATCAATTTCGGGCTATGGCACTGGGCGTCGCGCAGGGCCTGCTCAAACCAGGGATTGGCCTCCAGGAGTCGCTCGCCGTCCATGACCTGACGTGCGAAACTCAAGGCGAAAAGTGGTTCTACGCCCGAGGAGCAGCCAGCCAGGATGGACAGGGTCCCGGTGGGCGCGATGGTCGTGGTGGTGGCGTTGCGGAACGGCCCCTGGTTGTGCTCGGCATACGTCGAGTCCGCGAAGGCCGGGAAGGGGCCGCGCTCCTCGGCCAGGGTCTTGGAAGCGCTTTGGGCCTCGTGCTGGAGAAAATGCATTATTTTTTCGGCCAGGTTCAGCGCTTCCTGGCTGTTGTAGGGGATTTGCATGCAAAAGAGCAGGTCGGCCCAGCCCATAACACCCAGTCCGATTTTGCGGTTTCTGCGTACGGTCTCAGTAATGATTTCCAGGGGGTAGCGGGAGGCGTCAATGACGTTGTCCAGGAAACGCACGCTCAAATGGATGTCGTGCTTGAGTTCGTCCCAGAGGATTTCCGCGGGTTTGCCGTCGCTCACGTATCGGGAAAGATTAATGGAGCCGAGGTTGCAGGCCTCGTAAGGGAGCAGCGGCTGTTCGCCGCAGGGGTTGGTGCTTTCGATCTCGCCCTGTTTGGGTGTGGGGTTGTCCCGGTTGATGCGGTCCAGGAAGATGATCCCCGGGTCGCCGCTTTCCCAGGCCTTCTGCACCAATAGCGAGAAAATCTCGCGGGCCCTGAGCCGGCTCTTGATTTGGCCGGTGTGCGGCGCCACCAGCGGGTATTCCTCGTCCTTTTCCACGGCCTGCATGAACGCCTCGGTCAGGCCCACGGACAGGTTGAAGTTGTTCAGGTCGCCGTCGCGTTCCTTGGCTCGGATGAAGCCGATGATGTCCGGATGGTCCACCCGCAGAATGCCCATGTTTGCGCCGCGCCGCGTGCCGCCTTGTTTGACCTGCTCCGTGGCGGTGTTGAAGATGCGTAAAAAGGAAAGCGGGCCGGAAGCAATCCCTCCGGTGGAGCCGACACGGCTTTTTTGCGGACGCAGGCGGGAGAAGGAAAAGCCCGTGCCGCCTCCGGACTTGTGGATCAGGGCGGCGTACTTGATGGCGTCGAAGATCTCCTCCATGGAATCGCCCACGGGCAGGACGAAACAGGCCGCCAGTTGACCCAGCTCGGTGCCGGCGTTCATCAGGGTCGGAGAATTGGGCAGGAAGCGGTGGGTGGTGATCAATTCGTAAAATGTGCGGGCCAGTTCGTCCGTGGTGAAAGGAGACCGGCCGTACTTTGCTTCTTCGGCCGCAATGGCTGCGGCCACGCGCCAATACATCTCCCGGGGCGTTTCCAAGATTTCCCCCTGGGGGCCTTTGCGCAGATAGCGCTTGTTCAGGACCACTGCGGCGTTGGGGGGCAGCACCGGATCGGGCAGGTTGTTGGGCATTGCGGGCACGGTCACGAAGGACTCCTCATCCAGCCTCCGGCATGAATGCCTGGCATGAATGCCTTTGGCAAGGGTTGGGCAGCAAAAGATGATAACGAATTGAACGGGCAAAGTACAAGCATAAAAAGCGCTGTTTTTATGGAACAACAGCGGATGCAGCGGGTTGGAAATGATCAAACCCTTTGCATTGCATGACGTTGTCCCTAAGAAACAGGCCGTAATCGTTCAAAATCACTCCCAAATGACGGGCTTGAGGCCACATGCGTTGCATGGCGGGCCATTGATCCGGGGCTGAGGCTCCGAGCAGGGCGTAGTCCTCTCCGCCCTGCAGGGCCCAGATCAATGGGTCCTTGTTTTGCTTTGCGGCGAAACGCAGCACCTCCGGGTGCAGGGCGTCTGGGCCCACATTCAGCCGGCAGCCCAGACCAGGGCCGAGAAAGCGAGGCAGGTCGCGGATCAAACCGTCGGAAACATCCATCAGGCCGCGGACCAAAGGCATCGTCGCCAGAGTGCGCCCCTCCTGAAGGCGCGGAATGGGCCGCAGATGCGCCTGCACTGCCGCGGGAAAATTAGCGGCCTGATCAGGTTTTTTTTCAAGAAGTGCAAGGCCGGTCCGGGCCAGGCCGAGCTCTCCAACGACAAACAGGATGTCTCCCGGACGGCCCTGCCCGCGTCGCAAGAGCCGGCCTCCTTCGACCTGTGCGCCCCAGATGGTCACGGCCACGCCCAGACAGTCGGAGCGGCTCAGATCGCCGCCGGCCAGGTACAGTCCGTGTGCGTCGGCCAGGGCGGCCATGCCTTGAAAAAAACCAATCCAGAAAGCGTCCTCCAGGGAGTCGGGAATCATCAGGTTCAGGGCGAATCCCAGGGGCTCGGCGCCCATGGCCGCGATGTCGCTGAGATTCACGGCCAGGGCCTTGTAACCGATGTCTTCGGGAGCGAAGTAGGATCGCCGGAAGTGCACGTTCTCCAAAAACAGATCGGTGGACAGGCACAGGGACGACGGACAGCGCAGCACGGCGCAGTCGTCGCCTCGCCCCAGAAGCACGTCCTGATGTTGTGCGGGGAAGAAGCGGTCGATCAGGGCCAGGTAGGCGTCCTCGGAGGTGAGCGTGGATGATGGTGCAGACACGGCTATTAGCTTTCCAGGGTCACGAAGTCGGCCTGGATGATCTTCAGGCCAAAACTGGGGAAATTGACGCGATAGCGGCCTGGAGGCAAGGATTCCACGATTTTGCCCCGCCCGAACACCTTGTGCCGGCAATAGCCGAAGATGTTTGGCCGAGGCCTGTCCGACAAGGGCTTGGGTCCGACCTCTGGCCTTGTCTTCTGGCCTGGGGAAGTCGCCTCTAGGCCTCGGGCCGGGCCTCGGGC
>DBNV01000115.1:21086-22671 GCA_002299865.1 Desulfonatronaceae bacterium UBA663
TCGCGCCATTCCTCGTAGCAATGGGCGGGCAATTCGCTGATGAACAGGCTGGGCTGGGCCGGCTCGCCGCCGCCCTGGAAGCGGTTGTACACGGAGGAGGGCACGAACAGGGCCAGATAATCCCTGGCCCGGGTGCAGGCCACATACAGCAGGCGACGCTCCTCCTCTAGGTTCTCGTTCCGCTCCAAGGCGTGCCGGGAAGGAAACCTCCCGTTGACCAGGTCGATGACCAGCACGGCGGACCATTCCAGGCCCTTGGCCGAATGCACAGTGGAGAGAACAAGGTGGTCCTCGTCCTCCGCCGCTGTCGCTACCGCTCCTTGGACATTTTGGACACGGTCCTGGTCCGGGCTCTCCAGGGTCAGTTCGGTCAAAAAAGCATCCAGATCGTCGAATGCGGCGGCCATTTGCTGGAGTTGCTCCAGCCCGGCTTGGCGGGAGGGATGATCATCGGGATAACGTTCCTGGAAAATCGGCGTGTAGAATGTAAGAATCTGTTCCAGGGCCGCTGTGGGCGCGGGTTTTCCCGCGCGCAGGGTGTTGATCAGGGCAAAGGCCTTGTTCACGTCCGGGAACTTCCCGGTCGCCTGGGCAATACCGTGCTGATCCCCCTCCAGAACGGCCTGGCAAAAACGCAAGCAGGTTTTGGGCCCCAGGCCCTTGACGTGGGACAGGGCTCGCGACCAGGCCGGCAGATCCGCCGGGTTGAGGATCAGCCGCAAATAGGCCAGCACGTCCCTGATATGCGCGGCCTCAGTGAACTTGAGGCCGCCGTACTTGCGAAAGCGTACGCCGATCCTGTTCAGGAGCAATTCCACCGGATAGGACTGGAATCCGGCCCGGAAGAGCACGGCAATGTCCCGCAGGCGGCGGGTCTGGGAGAGCTCACGGACCTTGTCCACCACGACCCTGGCCTGGGTTTGGTCGCTCACGGTATGGATCAGCTGTGGTTTGGGCCCTGCGACCCGCCGGGTGAACAGGTTCTTCTCAAAGCCGCTGTGCGCTCCCTTGAGCACGGCGTTGGTCAAGTCCAGGATGGGCTGTGTGGAGCGGTAGTTTTCCTCCAGGCGAACCATGGAGGTTCCGGGAAACAATTCGGGAAAGGAAAGAATATTGCGCACCTCAGCCCCGCGAAACGCATAGATGGACTGAGCGTCGTCGCCCACAACCATGATTCCGCGGCCGTCGCCGGCCAGATGACGCACTAGTCGGGCCTGAACCATGTTGGTGTCCTGAAATTCATCCACCATTACATGAGGATGGCGCAGGCGCAGGAATTCGACTAGGTCTGGGCGCTTCAGCAGCAGCCGCTCCATGTTGAAGAGCAGATCGTCGTAATCCATCAGTCTGTGCCGCGACTTGAACGCGTCGTAGGCTTCCCTGATACGCAGCACGTCTTTAGCGTAGGGGATCAGGTGCGGGGTTTCCTGTTCCAACAGGGCCGGCAGGTCGATCTCCTTGTTCCGCGACTTGCTGATCATCCCGAGCATGGTGGTCCGCTTCGGAAAGGCCTTGTCCTTCTTGCCCAGTCCCAGTTCCGTCCGCACCTGACCCAGAACCTCGCGCATGTCCGGGGCGTCCATGA
>DBNV01000115.1:23065-37524 GCA_002299865.1 Desulfonatronaceae bacterium UBA663
AGGCGAAGGAATGGAAGGTGCCCCCGGCCACACCGCTTAGTTCGCGGCCGATGAGGTGGGCCGCGCGGCCAAGCATTTCCTGGGCCGCCTTGCGGGTGAAGGTCAGCAGCAGGATGTTTTCCGGGGCTATACCTTGGTGCACCAAGTAGGCCAGGCGAAAGGCGATGGTCCGGGTTTTGCCGCTGCCTGCTCCGGCAATCACCAGCAGCGGACCTTGCGTGGCGCTCACCGCCTGCCATTGGGCGGAATTGAGGTGTCCAGCGAAATCAACGGTCATAGGCATTGCCGCAACGGCGTTTCGGGTTGGTTAAAGGATGCCGGAGGCAGATGCCAGAGGCAATCGCAGCGCCCCACTGCACGGGAGATTCTTCTAGGCAAAAAGGTTTCGTGTCATTTGCAAAAGGGATGCCCTGGCGCTGGTGTTTGATGCCAGGCGGGCCTCTTGCCACGAAGGCAAGACCGCATGCTCGAACCCAGGCCAAGCCAGATACCAGGCGTGGAGCAACATTGTGTCGGGCTCAGACGGGCCGCCGTATTTTTTGTCGCCCAATAAGGGATAGCCTCGGCTGGCCAACTGGACGCGAATCTGATGGGTGCGGCCGGTCAGCGGAGCGATGAGCACCAGGCTGGAGTTGGCCTGGCTGGTCTTTTCCAGACTGGCGACGGCCCGGACATGGGAGATGAGTTGCTTGCCTTGGCCGACAACCATTTTTTCCAGATCGCCGACGCGACGCTTGGCTGCCAAGTCCGTGATCCGGGTGGTTTCCTGCCATGGGGCGCGGCCTTGCACCCAGGTTAGATACGCTTTGCAGACCTGGCCCGAGCGCCACATTGCGTGCAGTTCGCGCAAGCGTGCATAGCTCTTGGCAACGACCAACAGGCCTGATGTGTGCCGGTCCAGGCGATGGGCCGGGGTGGGCAGCCATGAGCACGCGGCAAAGCGGGCTCTGAGCCTCGTGGCAACCGAATCTGCATGGCCGCTGCCCGGATGCGTGGGCAACCCGGCTGGTTTGTCCAGAAGAAGAAAGTCTTCGGCTTCGTAGAGCACGGACAGTTCCGAGGCAGACTGCGCAGGGATGTGCCGTGGGTCCACATCGTGCGGAGGAATGCGGATTTGCTGGCCAGGCTTCAGGCGAGTGTTCGGCTTGGCCCTGGCGCCGTCAATGCGCACCTGGCCGGTGCGAATCCACCGTTGCAATGCGCTGGTAGGAAGGCCTCGCTCAAAGCGGCGGGCCAGAAACTGAAGCAGTTTTTGGCCCGCCTCCGCGGGTTCGACCCGCCAATGGCTCACGCCGGTCACCAATTCCCTCCGGTCTTAAGCGAAATCACTCCAGCCCGATATCCACGGTGGCCCCTTCTTCCTGCAGGTTCTCCAGATTCAGGGCGTAGCTGAGAAGGATCGTCCGCCGTTCGGTAAAGCCGGTCACGCCGGGATGGGTGTTCACCAGCACGAAAAGCTCAGTCCTGCCGTCGTTCATCACGTCGGCCAGTCCGTAATCAACCACTGTGCCCCGGATGCGCTGCGTCTCCCATTTGGTGTTCAGGTTGATGCCGTCCCAGAACAGGGCATGGATTTCTCCTTGCGGGAAATGTCTGTACCGGGCGAAAAACTGGGCCGCCACAGAAATGTGCCGGTTTACCAGAAGGTCCCACCGTTCGCCCTTGGGGGAAAGATTCACCGGTACGAGACGCGAAGGGATGTAGTAAAACTTTTGATAGTCTCCGTACGGGTCCTGCTCAATGCCGGGCAGGGAGGGATCCACCACGAGCCCCAGGGCAGAGCCGGCGAAGGAATCTGCGGTCACGGCCTGAAAGGCGTTTTGCGAGGAATAGATGCGCAGCTTGTCGTTTCTGTCCGCAATGACCAACTTGTAATCGTTGTCCTGGGGCAGGTACGCGAAGTTGAAGACATTGGCCTCCCTGGGCAAATTGAGCATGGGGCCCAGCTCCAGCTTGCCGTCCATCCGCAGAACCTCATGTACGCTTCCGTCAAACGGTTGCTCACGGCCTTTGCGTTGTCCGATCAGGAGCGGAGAGAATTCCGGAGGCATGCGCACAACATTGAGATACAGCGGAATGCGTTCCTCAACGGGAACGAATTTCCCGGCGATAAAATTCAACACGAATGAACGAGGTGCTTCTTCCATGATCGCGGAGACAATGATCTCCTTGAAGCCGTCCCGATCAATGTCCAGCAGGTTGATGTTCAGGCAATGAAAGCGTATTGGGGCCGCATATTCGGCCAAGGGCATCAGCCGGTTCTCCACCACGTGGTAGGCCATGACCTTGTTGTCGGTGAGCATGAAGATTTCGTTCCTGCCGTTGCCGTCGGCATCTCCAACGACCATGCCCACCGAGGAGAAGGGCAGGGCCTGACTGCGCCAGCGTCCGGGCGCATCCGCCGCGCCTACGGAGAGGATTGCTGGATTTAGGTGATGCCAGCCCTGTTCCGGTCTGGATTCTTTGTAGATCAGGTCCGGATGCTTCGGACCAGTCAAGCCGACATCTTGGGGCGCGGCCTGGGCTACCTGGGGCCTGCCGAAGACCTGGGCGTTGATGTTTCCGGCAATTCTTTCCAGGGCCGGGATCAAATCGCCGAGAGGAACTTGAGCCGCTTGAGGATGGTCTTGGCCGTCACGGTCTGTGAGGTGCATGTCCAGGCTGGCCTGTTCACCCAAGATGGTTATACTGCCGTAAATCAGATAGTCTACGTCCAGTTTGGCGAGTATGGCCCGGGCCTGTTCCATGGAGACAGGGCCGACCACTTTGGCCTGAGAGATCAGGGCCCGATCCAGATCTTCAAACCGGCCGGTCCATTTCAAACGGGAAGTGAGCATGGATTGGATTCCCTGGCTGAGATAGGCGTATTGATCCGGGCCGTGCACTGCAAAAGGCAAGACGGCGAAGCGTTTCGGGGCCTCGGCCCAGGCCGGAAACGAGCAGACCAGCAGCAGGGCGGCCGACAAAACGAATCGAAGAACATGACGCATGGAAATCTCCTTGGATGTCAGACAATAAGGCTAAGCAGACACAAGATCATGACTGTTTCCCCAAGCGGCTACAAGCGGGATGATGCGTACAGTCGTGGAAGGTTGATTAATCATGGGGCAGCTTAACAGCACCTTTGTCAGGTGCGGCACCTTGGCCGGATGCGGTTTGAGCCGTGACCAACATTCAAAACATTCAACAATGTAAGAACATATAATTTAGTCGCTTTCAAGAGCCAAGGCAAGCCACCCCATGTCCAGATTCTTTCGCTTGGTTTGCGCTCCCGGGCAGACCCGCTTGGTAGAAGCACTGCTTCTGGCTCAGGGGTATGTCTTTGCCCCGGAACTCTTTTCCTCTTGGGCCTGCAGGCTGCTTGAGGAGCCCAGGCCCCTAGGGGGCTCCATTGCCGCGGCATTCGGTCTGATCTATATCCAGGACCGTTCATCCATGCTTGCTCCATTGTTTCTGCACCCTCCCGAGGGCGGTTTTATTTTGGACATGTGCGCAAGCCCTGGAAGCAAGACCGGCTTCTTGGCCCAACTCGTGGGGCTGAGGGGCTTTGTGCTGGCCAACGAGCCCAATGAGCGGCGTCTGGCCACGCTGCGCCACAATCTCGCCGCCATGAACCTGGCCAATGTCGCCACATGTCGCTATCAGGGGCAGGATTTGCCCCTGGCTGAAGCGAGCCTGTCCCACGTCCAGTTGGACCCGCCGTGCAGCGGTTGGGGTACTGTGGAGCGCAATCCACGGATTCGGGAAATCTGGCCGGAGCACAAAGTCAAGCCGCTTGTGGAGCTGCAACGCGGGTTGTTGCGTCGGGCTGCGACGCTGCTCGCCCCAGGGGGACGACTGCTTTATTCCACATGTACCACAAATCCGGCGGAAAACCAGGATCAAGCCGAATGGGCCATGGACGTTCTTGGTTTATCCGCATCCGTCTTGCCGCCTTTGCCTGGTGTCATTGAGGAGCAATCCTCAACCAAAACGCGTTGTTGGTTCCAGGTGAATACTGAAGTCGCTGGGGGGCAGGGTTTTTTCTTTGCCGCCCTGACAAAGCCGGATCAGGACAGGAAGAATTCCTTGCTTGCCGATCATGCCCCGATTTTGGGGCAGGGACTGAATGCAGCGAGCCTTGCCGGGCCGGAGTTTGTCGCTTGGTGCAACTTGCCTCCCGGACGTGTGGTTCGCTTCGGAGATAGAGTCTTTTTTCTGCACGAGCTAACACAAAGACTTCCAGGCCCGTTGCGCCGGCAAGGCTTTGAACTGGGGCGGATCAGCGGCGGGACATTGCGCCTGAAGACCCGTTTGCGCGGACTTCTCCCGGAGTTCAGCCCCGGAGTCGGCATGAACGTTGACGATGTCCGAGATCTGGAAGCCCTTCTCCAGGGGCGCGGCTTGCCGCTGCCCGCCGGCATGGATCACGCGGCCCATGCCATGGGCATAATTGGCCTGTATTGGCGAGGACTGCCTCTGGGATGGCTGACGGTCAAAGGGAGGCGGTGTCTGTGGTCGCCGCGATGACCGCCGTATTTTAGACGCAGTGTCTGACTTCCACGAGGTGTGCCTCGGGCGAGGCGAGGATGCGTCTGGCCAGTTGAATGTCTTCTTGGATGCGTGCGATCAGGGCGTTCACGTCGGGAAATTTCTGCTCGCTGCGCAAGCGCTGGACAAAGTGAATGCGTACCTCTTGGCCGTAAATGTCCTGGTTGAAATCCAGAATATGCACCTCCACGGAGAGGACGTCGTTGCCGAAGGTGGGATTAAAGCCCATGTTGGCCACGGCGGGAAATGTGCGGCCGGCATGTTCAGCCCAGACCGCATAGACGCCGGTCCTAGGGAACAATTCGTCCACGAGGCGGAGATTGGCCGTGGGAAAACCCAACAGCCGGCCCCCTCTGTTGCGCCCGGAAATCACTTCGCCTTGGACGCGATAAAAACGACCCAAAAGCGGCCGGACCTCCCAGGCCAAGCCGGCTTGAACCATGTCCCGAATCCGGGATGAACTGACAATGGCGTCGTCAATGAGCACGGGACCGACCTGCTCAACGTGAAAGCCCATCTGGGCGCCCAGTTCGGTGAGCAGGGCGAAATTTCCCTTACGGTTGCGACCAAAGGCATAATTGTAACCAACGACCATTTCGCGCATGTTCAGGCCGTCAACTAAAAAATTCCTTACGAATTCGTCGGGTTCGAGCTTGGCGAGTTCCTTGGTGAATTCCAGGCACAGGGTGAAGTCCAGACCCAACGAGGCGATTAATTCCAGCTTTTGCGGGGTCAAGGTGATGAAGGGCGGCATGTGCGCCCCGGAAAGTACGCGCAGAGGATGGGGATCAAAGGTTACCACGACGCTGACCAGGTCGAGGGACCTGGCTTTTTGTCGCGTGCGGCAAAGCAATTTTTGATGGCCCAGATGTACGCCGTCAAAATTGCCGATAGTCACGCAGGACGCGGTGATCTTGGTTTTTGCTTGATGGCGGTTGCGCAGGATGATCATGCCTGACGCGTCTCCTCATTATATAAAGAAGTTCCTGCTGGTTATCGGGATCTTTGCGGTGGCCATGGTCTGGAAACGTGCGAAGGACACGGGTGTTTAGCCCAAACAGGCCGGACCTTCAACCATGAAGCTTAGGCGGCCGGCATGGCGCCGAGGCGCCGCCGAGGCGCCCTTGCTCCAGGAAAAAACGACAAAAGTTCATTTTTCTCTTGCCAACCGCCGCAGATCAAGGTAAATGGCATCCCTCGTGCCGAAGTGGTGGAATTGGTAGACACGCTAGGTTCAGGGCCTAGTGGGGGTTCCCCCGTGGGAGTTCGACTCTCCCCTTCGGCACCATTCTTGACTAAAGTACCCTGGCCTTAGCTGCGATCTTCGGTGCATCGGCTAGAACAAAGGAAAAACATGGGGACAACCCAAGTTTGACAGCAATGTCTAGCTAAGCGCTCAATTTTATTGACTTTAAGATTTCTTGGTCCGCAACTGTGCAGTGGTAAAGCGCTTAGTTTTGACTGCCGTTTTGCCGCTCTTCAGCAATGATCAGCAAGAGTTCCTCCGTTGCCTTCAAAGCCTTGCGTTCCCCTGAGCTGGAAAAGTCCGCGTTTTGCAGGATAAGGTGCACATGGCTGAACAGAGGGCGCAAGAGCGGCGGTCCTTGGCTCCAGAAGGATGCGTCATGGGCTTGGCGCAGTCTGCGATGAAAGCCCTTTAGTGCGTTAAAAAAGTCTTTGCCAGGTTTGGGTAGGCAGAGCGCAAATCCCGCCAGCAGATCAGACATTGTTCTCTGGGCCAAAGTCCGAAGAGGTGGCCCCAGAAGGCGGCCCAGAACCGGCTCACAAGCTCTTTTGCCTTGGGTCGGCCATCCGCTTCAAGCACGTTTTCCAGACAATACAATCCATATTCCGAGCGAGCGGAAACAAACACGTTCAAACCAAGGGTCGGGCCGAGGGTCGGGTTATCGCCCCGGGAGACGATTTTTTTGTCGTTGGCGTTGGAGATCAGGACGTGAATCATCCTGGCGATGCGCCTGGGCTGAAAGAACTCATGGCACCTGTGCCCGCCCCGGCTGCACTGCCAGCAGCCGGCACAGCTCATTTTGGCCTGAAGCACAAGGTGTCCGGGTTGATAAGGCCCGGTTTCCCAAGGATTGACCGGTCCCAGGGACAGGTTCAACGTCCGCAGCCCGGTCCAGGCCGCCAAGTGCATGGGGCCGGTGTCCGGGGTGACCATGAGTTCCACGCTTTGCCCGAAATGCGCAAGCTGGGCCAGGCTTAAGCGGCCGGCAAGGCTCAGGATGTTTTGGCCCAGGAGGCTCTGGACTGCCTGGGCTAGGGTCGTGTCGCCGGGGCCGCCCAACAGGATGGGACGCAGATCCCGACGCAGCAACTCCCTGGCCAGGTCGGCCCAAAAGGCCGGGCCGGGGCGCTTGGCCTGCTCGCTGGCACCCAAAAACAAGGCAATGCGCCGCCGGTCTTCGAGTTTTTCCCTGGAAGCAGGCCAACAGGTGGCCCGGATCCGTTCCAGCGGGATGCAGTCCAGGGCATTCAGATCGGCCCAGTGAAAGCGGTTGTGCCGGTTGGCGTGCACCAAGCCGGTGCGATACAGTTGCCAGTCGCCATGCACGTATCGGCCCAGGCCTCGGCCCAGGCCTGGCGACTCCACCGCGCCGAGTTTTTTTTCGGCGTGTATTGACCCGGCCAGGGCCGCCGCAGCTGGCTGATGGCTCAAATTGACGCCCAGGGCGCGCAGCGAATCCACGTTGTCTGCGTCCCAGGTGAAGATGGTCGCCCAGGGGCTGGCCAGCTTTGTATAGACGTAGAGAATCAGATGTGGATTGTCCACGAACCAGGAGGCCAGGGGCAGGCGGCATTTTTCCAGCAGTTCCATGAGCACGCCTTCCCTGTCCACCCCTAAGTGGTTGATGGTCAGCACGAAGTCCGGCTTGAACTCCAGGATGGCGGTGAGCAGATCCTGGATGAATTCGGTCCGCCCGGTTTCCTTTGCCTCGAATTCGAGGAGCCGGTGGGGCACGCCCATCCGGTTGAAGGCGCTGATCATCTCGCCCAGAAGAAAGTAGCGGCTGGTCAGAAGCAATACGCGCGGAGGCCAGGCCCGGCATTTGACGTAGCCCGCCTTGGTCCAGATGTCGTACTTGGAATTGGCCTGCACATGGACCAGGATGGTCTTGTAGTATGCGGGGTCCAGGCGGGCGTAGAGCGGCATGATCAGAGGGCGAAAGGGCAGGCCTCCATGCTCCATTTGCCAATGCGTGAGGCGATCCAGGACTGCCCCGGGATCGCTGGCGTCGATCCAAAAAACCTGGGGGTTTGCGGCGAATTCTCGGCAGCTCGTGGCCTCCAGGAGGCGCTCCTCCTTGTCCACCACGGCCACGGGCCCCGCCCCCCGGTCCAGAAGACTTTTCAGGGCAACCCCCAAGCCCGCTCCCAAAAGCACGGGCAGGCCACCGGGGGCTAGCTCTAAGGCCAGGCGCTCCTCCTTGCCGCGACCATCACGTCCCCACAGACGCCATGTACGGCCCGAGGCCAGGACCAGACAGAGGTCTTCCAGGCGGTTCTCAGAATCCACTATCCGTTCAACACGATCAACAGCGTCTTGCGGATCAGTCATGGTCGTTTTACCAGGAAGGCGCGTCCGGGGAGTGGCCCTGGTCAATGCCGGCGATCACCTGGCCGGGCTGCCTCCACCCTCTGGCGGACTTGACCCGTTGCAGCACCAGGCGCACGTCATTCTTCCTCAAAGTAGGCGGCAATGGAGGCCGGACCCTCGGCCACGGAAACGCTGTACACGTGAACACCCGGATCGACCAACCGGGCCTTGACCCCCTGGAATATGAAGCGGGCCAGGTTTTCCGAAGACGGATTGGCGTCGCGAAAGGCCGGCACTTCGTTCAGGTTGCAATGGTCCAGTTCGGCCAGCACCTCCTTGAGCATGGTTTTCAGCTCCTTGAAGTCCATGACGATGTCCAGCTCCGGATGCAGACGACGACCCTCGACGCACAACGTCACCTGAAAGTTGTGGCCGTGCATTTGTTCGCATTTGCCCTGGTAGTGGCGCAGTTGGTGGGCTGAACTGAAGTGATCCGCAACAGTCAGCCGCCAGAAACCCTTACTCATGGAGTGCTCCTTTCCACTGCCCGATGTCGCGCCAGAACTGGGGACCCGGCGTGACCTGATGACGAGGGCCCAGTTCCATGGTGCAGCGCCCCTCGGATAGGTCCAGGACCATCCGCACCGGGACCTGGCCGGGATGTCTGGCGAGGATGTTTTTCAAATCGTCGAGCACCTCCGGTTGAACGTCTTGCGTGGTCATGCGCAACCGCACCGGCTGATCGCACCGGGAGCAGGCGTCGGACAGGGCGCTGACCTGGAGCACTTCCAGCTTGATTTGTTGGGGGCTGTTTTCCCCGCTAGCGAGAGCGTTGTCCATCCGCCCTTCGTAGTCGCTGATTCTGGCCTCCACCAGCAAGGGCTGGTCGCCATGAAGCAGTTCCCGCGCCTGACTGTAGACATCGGCGAAAACCGTGGCTTCAGCCATGCCCGTGAGGTCTTCGACCTGACAAAAAGCCATTCTGTCGCCCTTGCGGGTCTGATGCACCTTGACGGAAGTGGCCAGCACGCCGAGTCGGACTGTGCTTTTCTTCGGCAATTCCTGGCAGTCTTGCACGGACTTCAGGCCGAGCCTGGGGGCTTCGGGTTGAAAGGGCCACAGCGGGTTGCTGGTCAGGAAAAAGCCCAGGGCCTCTTTCTCATAGCGGGATTTTTCCTCGTCGCTCCAGTCATCCGCCCGATGGGCAGGGCCGGTTTCCATCTCGGGAACAAAACCGGGGCCGGTAGCGAGAGCGTCGTCACCTCCGGCCGTGCAGGAGAACAGGGACAGTTGTGAACGTTTTTTCTCCTTGGCTTTTTTTTGGGCCGCGGCCATGAATTGGTCCAGGCTTGCCAGTAGGCCGGCCCGGTTGGGTCCTATGGCATCCATGGCGCCGCATTTGATCAAGTATTCCAGGACGCGTTTGGTGACCTTGCGCAGATTGACGCGCAGACACAAATCCAGCAGGTTTTTGTAAAGGCCCTGCTCCCTGTTGCTGATGATCTCGCCAATGGCCTCCTCGCCGACGTTCTTGACCCCGGCCAGGCCGAAGCGGATCTTTTCCGCCTGCACGCTGAACCGGGCTTGGCTGTGGTTGATGTCCGGAGGCAGGATGGAGATGTTCAGTTCCCTGCAGTCGCCCAGATACTTGAGGATCTTATCCGTGTTCTCCACTTCCGAGCTGATCAGGGCGGCCATGAATTCCACCGGGAAATGGGCTTTGAGATAGGCTGTCTGGTAGGAGATCAGGGCATAGGCCGCGCTATGGGACTTGTTGAACCCGTAACCGGCGAATTTTTCCATGAGGTCGAAAGTCTGGGCGGCCTTGGACTCGGGAATGTTGTTCTTGCGCGTGCCCTGAATGAAGCGGGAGCGTTGCTGGGCCATGACCTGGGGGTCCTTCTTGCCCATGGCCCGGCGCAGGATGTCCGCTTCGCCCAGCGAATAGGCGGCCAGGGTGGAGGCGATCTTCATGACCTGTTCTTGGTAGAGGATCACGCCGTAGGTGTCCTTGAGGATCGGCTCCAGTTGGGGCAATAAGTATTCGACCCTGGTCTGGCCGTGCTTGCAACGGATGAACGTTGTCACCATGCCGCTTTCCAGGGGGCCTGGCCGGTACAGGGCCAACAGGGCGATGACGTCCTCGAAACAGGAAGGTTTTAAGTCCATAAGCACCCGGCGCATGCCCGAACTTTCCAGTTGGAACACGCCCTCGGTGCGGCCTTGGCAAAGCAGCTCGAAGGTCTTGGCGTCGTCCAGGGGCAGGACGTCCATGTCCGGAACGGCCTTGCCGCTGTCGCGAATCAGGTTCAGGGCGTCCTGGATCACGGTCAGGGTTTTCAGCCCCAGGAAGTCGAACTTGATCAGTCCGACCTTTTCCACGCACTTCATGTCCCACTGGGTGACCACTTCGCCCGATTTGCCCAAGCACAGCGGCAAGTGTTCGACCATGGGCCGGTCCGAGAGGACCACGCCGGCGGCGTGGGTGGAGGCATGACGGGCCAGGCCCTCCAGGCGCAAGGAAATGTCGATCAGTTTGCCCACGGTGGCGTCGGTCTCGGCCAGTTTTTTCAGTTCCGGTTCCTGGTCCAGGGCCTGGGCGATGGTCATGCCCAGGGTGCCGGGCACGAGCTTGGAGATCCTGTCTGTTTCCGCGGGCTTGAGCCCCAGGGCCCGGCCCACGTCCCGGACCACGGCTCGGGCTTTCATCCGCCCGAAGGTAATAATCTGGGCCACATTGGCGGTCCCATACTTCTTTGCAACGTAGCGCAGCACCTCCTCGCGCCGGTTGAAGCAGAAGTCCGCGTCAATGTCCGGCAGGCTGACCCGCTCAGCACCCAGAAAACGCTCAAAAAGCAGATTGTACGGAATTGGATCTAAGTTCGTGATGCGCAGGGCATAGGCCACCAAGCTGCCGGCGGCCGAGCCCCGGCCGGGTCCGACGGGAATGCCCTGGGATTTGGCCCAGTTGATGAAATCCTGGACGATCAGAAAATAGCCGGCAAAGCCCTGGGAGCAGATGACATCCAGTTCCGTGGCCAGCCGCTCTGCGTAGATCCGACGGTTCGTCTCCGGCCGCATTTTGGCCAGTCGCTCGGACAGTCCCTCGCGGGCGTGGCCACGCAGCTCTTCTTCCAAGGTCACGCCCGCGGGCAGGCTGTAGGCGGGGAAATGGGCCTTGCTAAAGTCCAGTTCCAGGTCGCAGTTGTGGGCGATCTCTGCGGTGGCGGCCAGGGCCTGGGGGCAGTGGGCAAAGGCCGCCTCCATTTCCTCCGGGGTGCGGTAATACAACTCCCGCGTATTGAAGCGCATTCGCTTCAGGTCCGACTCGCAAGCGTTGGTCTGGATGCAGAGCAGGATGTCGTGGGCCTCGGCGTCTTCGGCGTTTAAGTAGTGGCAGTCGTTGGTGGCCACCAGGGGCAGCGCGGCGGCCTCGGCCAACTCCAGAAGGCGTTCATTGAGGGCGATCTGCTCCGCCAGGCCGCTTACCTGCAGCTCCAAATAAAACCTGCCGGGAAACATCCGGGAGTAGATCCTAGCTGTTTCCAGCCCGGCGTCAAACCCTTCGTACATCAGACGCTGGGGCACTTCTCCCTTGAGGCAGGCCGACAGGGCGATCAGTCCTTCATTATGCCGGGCCAGAAGTTCCTTGTCCACTCGCGGCTTGTAATGGAAGCCTTCCAAGTGCCCTTGGGAGACCAGTCGGATCAGGTTGCGGTAGCCGACAATGTCCTTGGCCAGCAAGACAAGATGGTAGCCGGCTTGGGAGGGCGAGCGGGCGTCCCGGTCATGACGGCTGCCCGTGGCCACGTAAACCTCGCAGCCGATGATGGGCTTGAGACCGAAGTCCTTGGCGGCCTTGTAGAAATGGATGGCGCCGTAAAGATTCCCGTGGTCTGTGATGGCCACGGCGCCGAGGCCGAAATCCTTGGCCTTGGCGCAGAGATCCTTGATCCGGATGGCGCCGTCCAAAAGGCTGTATTCAGTGTGGCAATGCAAATGGACAAAGTCAGGCATGACGAAGCCGAGGGGTTTTTGTGTTCGAGGGCAGGCAGTCTTAGGAAGCAGGGACACTGCGTCAGCGCTCCGCGCTAGCAGCGCCCCGCGATTGCTTACGGCGTCAGCTTCAAAGATGCAGCCACTTTGTTGGTCAGTCGCAGGAGCTGATTACAAAAGCCCGCCTCGTTGTCGTACCAGACGATGATCTTGACCATTCTGTCCCGCATCACGTTGGTGCACAGTCCGTCCACCACGCCTCCAAATGTGCTGCCGTTATAGTCAACAGACACCAAAGGTTCCTCAGTGTACCCCAGAATATCCTTGAGCATGCCCTCGGAGGCGCGGCGAAATGCGGTGTTTAGCTCGTCCCTGGTCGCCTTGTCCCGAATCTGGGCCACCAGATCGACTAGGGACACGTTGGGTATGGGCACGCGGATGGCCATGCCGTCCAGGCGGTCCTTGGTCTCAGGGAGGACCTCGGCCACGGCCCGGGTCGCGCCGGTGGTGGTGGGCAGCATGGACATGCAGGCGGCCCGTGCGCGCCGCAGGTCCTTGTGCGAGCCATCCAGGATGCGCTGACTCATGGTATAGGAGTGCACGGTGGTCATCAGGCCGTGTTCAAAGCCGAAGGATTCGTTGATGACCTTGATGGCAGGAGCTAGGCAGTTGGTGGTGCATGAGGCGTTGGACAGAATGTGGTCCGTGGCCGGATCGTAGTCCGCGTCGTTGACGCCCATGACGATGGTCCGGTCCGGCCCCTTGGCCGGGGCGCTGACGATCACTTTCTTCGCCCCGCACGACCTGTGTTTTTCACAGCTTTCCCGGTCCGCGAACTTGCCTGTGGTTTCCAGGACGATGTCCACGCCCAGTTCCTGCCAAGGCCATTCCCCCGGACCTTGGCTGGTCACGGCCACTTCCCGGCCGTCAAGCAGGAAGCCTTGTTTCGTGACTTGCAGGGGGTGGGGGAATCTGCCGTGTACGGAATCATATTTGAGGAGATGGACCAAGTCTTCATTCTTGGCCCTGGCATTGACCGCCACGAGCCGCAACTCCCTGGAATCAGCCAGCAGTCTGGTCGCGTACCGACCGATCCGTCCGAAGCCGTTAATACCGATGCGAACAGGCATGGAATTTCGCCTCCTTCAAAAGTGGTTGAAACGATATATGACGTTAAACATCCGACCCGCATTTTAGACGTCCAAACGGCCGAACCCGGAAGCCGCGGCACTCTGTAAACGAATACGTCTCGCGCATTCACGAGGCGAGGCCTTGCCTAGGCCTTGCCGGAGCAGCCCAGGACATGGCGCATTTTGTGGCGAACGATGCCGGCCAAGGCTTCCCGAGCGGGCTTGAGATAGCTGCGAGGATCGAATTCCTCGGGATGTTCCGCAAAGTGCTTGCGAATCGTGGCGGTCATCACCAGGCGCAGGTCCGTGTCGATGTTGATTTTACAGACCCCTTGGGAAGCCGCCCGACGTAGCATGTCTTCGGGGACGCCACGGGCGCCGCTGATTTTTCCGCCGTACTGGTTGGCCATGGCCACGAATTCCGGAAGCACTGAGGACGCGCCGTGCAGGACCAGAGGATAGTTGGGCAGCAGGGCCGTGATCCTTTCCAAGCGGGTGAAGTCCAGACGGGGTTCGCCTTTGAATTTGTAAGCGCCGTGGCTGGTGCCGATGGCAATGGCCAGGGAGTCGCATCCACTGCGTTGTACGAACTCCACGGCTTGGTCCGGATCGGTGTAGACGTTTTCCTCCGAGCTGACTTCATCCTCAACCCCGGCCAATCGTCCCAGTTCAGCCTCTACGAACACGTCTCGGTCATGGGCGTATGCCACGACCTTTTTGGTCAACGCGATGTTTTCCTCATAGGGCAGGTGGGAGCCGTCGATCATCACGGAGGTGAAACCGCCGTCGATGACCGCCTTGCAGATGTCGAAGTCCTGGCCGTGATCCAAGTGCAGGACCACGGGCAGGTCCGTGTCCGCCGTGGCGGCTTCCATGAGCTTTATGATATAGGTTTGGCCGGCGTATTTCCGGGCTCCCGCCGAAACTTGAAGAATCAGGGGGGAGCGCTCTTCTTGGGCCGCGGCCATGATGCCCTGGATGATTTCCATGTTGTTCACGTTGAACGCACCCACGGCGAATCCTTCGGCATAGGCTTTGGCAAACATGGCTCGAGGCGAGGTTAAAGGCATGGCATTCTCCTTTGTAAAGGTTTGGAGCAGGTAGGGGCGACGCATGCGTCGCCCCTACCCTGCGAAAATTCGCCGCGAAAATCAGCTGCCTGGAAGAGTAACCCATCTTCCGAAAGAATGCATCCTTGCGACGTCTCTTGAACATCGCGGACAAGCGGGGTAGGAATCCAAGCTGTC
>DBNV01000048.1:0-166 GCA_002299865.1 Desulfonatronaceae bacterium UBA663
TGTTTCGGCAGGTGCGCGTTGGCCGCCACCGAGCGCCGTTCACGCTCGTCAAGTTCCGCACCATGCGGCCGGATACAGCCTCTGTGGCCACGCACTTGGCCGATGCCTCGGCCGTGACCCCGTTGGGTCGTTTTCTGCGGCGCACCAAGCTTGATGAACTGCCCCA
>DBNV01000048.1:505-4041 GCA_002299865.1 Desulfonatronaceae bacterium UBA663
ATGAACTGCCCCAGCTTTGGAATGTGCTAAAAGGCGAGATGAGCCTGGTTGGGCCACGGCCTTGTTTGTTCAATCAGGATGAGTTAATTGCCGAGCGCGCAGCCCGCGGGGTGTTTGCTGCACGCCCAGGGATTACCGGGTTGGCTCAAATCCAGGGGATCGATATGTCAACGCCCCGCTTGCTGGCTGAAACAGACGCACGCATGCTGCAGGACTTGGGTGTGCGGGCTTACTTCAGCCACCTCCTCAAAACGCTCACCGGCGCAGGCCGTGGCGACCGCATCCGGCAAGGATGACCATGATAAAGCATCTGTCTAAGCTGGCGGTCCCAGTGCTGGCCCTGCCCAGGCCGGCCAAGCGCGCGGTAGCGCTGGCAGTGGACGCCGGCTTGATCGTCCTGACCGTGTGGCTCGCGTTTTACCTGCGGCTGGATGAGTGGATACGTTTGTCTGGTGAAGGTACTATATTCCAGCCCATGTGGGCGGTGACGGCGTCGTGGCTAATCGCCTTGCCGCTCTTCATCATTCATGGCTTTTACCGGGCGATCTTCCGCTATTCGGGCATGGCGGCGATGCAGAAGATGCTGCGAGTCTTTGCCCTCTATGGCCTGCTGTATGCCACGGTGGTCACCGCCATTGGCCTGCCAGGCGTGCCGCGCACGATCGGCATTATCCAGCCCATCCTGCTGCTCCTGTTCGTGGGGGCATCGCGCGCGCTGGCGCGGGTCTGGCTGGACGAGCAGTACCAGAGCATCCTCCAGCGCGCGGCACGGCAAAAAGTGCTGATTTATGGCGCCGGCAGCACTGGCCGCCAATTGGCGGCTGCCCTGGCCAACAGCCACGAGATGCAGGTGGCGGGGTTCCTGGATGACGACGACCGGCTGCACGGCCACGTGCTCAACGGCCAGCCCATCTACAACCCGACCGATCTGGACCATCTGGCGACAACGCTCCACATCAGCAACGTGTTGCTCGCCATGCCCAGCCTCTCGCGCCACCGCCGCAACGAGATCTTAAGCCGGATCCGCAGCGCCCCTGTGGCGGTTCGCACCCTGCCCAACATGACCGACCTGGCCCAGGGCAAGGTGAGTGTGGCGGACCTGCGCGAGCTCGACATTGACGACCTGCTGGGCCGCGAGCCGGTGGCGCCGAACCACATTCTGCTGGCCAAGAATATCGTCGGCAAGGTAGTGGTTGTGACCGGCGCGGGTGGCTCCATTGGCAGCGAACTGTGCCGCCAGATTCTGGCCCTGGCCCCGGCCAAGCTGCTGCTGATCGAGCAGAGCGAATTCGCGCTCTACGCCATACATCAGGAACTCGAAGCCAAGCCGGCTGGTCGTGAAACCGCGCGGGTGCCTGTTTTGCTCCCGCTTTTGGCCTCGGTGCAGGACGATGAGCGCATGCGCGAAATTATGCAGACCTGGCACCCGAACACGGTCTATCATGCGGCCGCCTACAAGCACGTGCCGCTGGTGGAGCACAACCCGGCCGCGGGCATCAAGAACAACGTGCTGGGCGCCTTGCGCACCGCCCAGGCCGCGCTCGAGGCCGGCGTGGCCGACTTTGTGCTGATCAGCACCGACAAGGCGGTGCGCCCCACCAACGTGATGGGGGCCAGCAAGCGCCTGGCGGAAATGGCGTTGCAGGCCTTGGCGGCTGCCCGTACAGGCACCAGGTTCAGCATAGTGCGCTTTGGCAACGTGCTGGATTCATCCGGCTCGGTGGTGCCCAAGTTTCGCCAGCAGATTCGCGACGGCGGCCCCATTACGCTGACCCACCCCGAGGTCACGCGCTACTTCATGACCATCCCGGAGGCGGCACAGTTGGTGATCCAGGCCGGGGCCATGGCCAAGGGCGGCGACGTGTTCGTGCTGGACATGGGCCAGCCGGTCAAGATCATGGACCTGGCCCGGCGCATGGCGGAACTCTCGGGCCTGAGGGTGAAAGACGAGCAGCACCCCGAGGGCGAGATCGAGATCCAAGTCAGCGGCCTGCGCCCTGGCGAAAAGCTCTACGAAGAGTTGCTGATTGGCAACAACCCCAGGCCGACCCTGCACCCCCGAATCATGAAGGCCCAGGAGGAATTCATCCCCTGGGCCGAGTTCAAGGCCAAGCTGGACGTCCTGGAGATCGCCCTGAACGCCAACGACGTCGGCCAGATCCGCCTGATGCTGCAACAACTGGTGGCGGGCTACCTCCCCAGCGATGAGGTCGTGGACTGGGTTTACCTGGAGCAGAAGGCTTAAGGCCAAGACGCTTGCCTGAAGGCGAGGGTTCAGAAGTGGCCCGGCAAATTCGGGCAGTCAAATGGCTGCTGCGCATGATCATCAAGAAGGGGTTGGCCTTCTTGCACGAGCTGCGTCTGTGCGCAGCGCCGACCAAGGTTCTGTCTTGGGTGGCCATGGCCAACAAGTGAACGCACTCTTATGGAGGGCTGTCTCTGTCAGTCGGACTTTTAGCGCTCATCGCCGCAACCCCCATCGCTCTGGCGCTCGTGCTCATGGTGGGTCTGCGCTGGCCCGCGACCACGGCCATGCCCCTGGCCTGGCTCGTCACCGCTCTTGCGGGCGTGCTCGTGTGGCAGTTGCCTGCGGGCTACGTGGCCGCGCTGACCATCCAGGGCGTCATCAGCGCAAGCGGCATTCTGATCATCGTTTTCGGCGCGATCCTGATTCTTTACACGCTGCGCGATTCCGGCGGCATGGAAACCATCCAGTACGGCATGCAGGGCGTCTCCCCGGACATGCGCGTGCAGGCCATCATCATCGGCTACTTGTTTGCGGCCTTTATCGAAGGCGCCGCGGGCTTCGGCACCCCGGCCGCCCTGGCCGCGCCGCTGCTCCTGGCCCTGGGCTTCCCGCCTCTGGCTGCGGCCGTCATCTGCCTGGTCTTCAACTCCTTCCCGGTCTCCTTCGGCGCGGTGGGCACGCCCATCGTCCTGGGCCTGGGCTTCCTGGAGGAGCTTGTGGACACCGCCGCCGCCTCAGGTCTGGCCGGCGTGAACTTCACGGACATGGAGTCCTTCAACATGCTCATCGGCCAGTGGGCGACCCTGATGCACCTGCCGATGATCTTCATCCTGCCGGTCTTCATGCTCGGCTTCATCTCCCGCGTCTTCGGCCCCAACCGTTCCTGGAAGGAAGGCTTCGCGGCCTGGAAGTTCTGCATGTTCGCGGCAGTGGCCTTCACCATCCCCTACCTGGTCTTCGCCTGGCTGGTCGGCCCCGAGTTCCCGTCCCTGATCGGCGGCCTGGCGGGCCTTGGCATCGTGGTCTGGGGCGCCAAGAAGGGCATCGCCCTGCCCAGCGACGGCGTCTTCACCTTTGGCTCCCAGAAGAACTGGGATCCCGAGTGGACCGGTTCCGTCACGGCGGCGGCCGAGGATTACAAGTTCGAGGCGCGCATGAGCCAGTTCCGCGCCTGGCTGCCCTACGTGCTGATCGGCCTGTTCCTGGTCCTGACCCGCATCGATGAACTCGGCCTAAAGGCTATCCTGGCCGGTCAGAGCATCAACTTTGAGGGCATCCTGGGTTACAG
>DBNV01000048.1:4444-11153 GCA_002299865.1 Desulfonatronaceae bacterium UBA663
GCCATCATGACCATCTGGATGCACAACATGCCCGACGACAAGGTCAAGGCGGCCTGGATCGACTCCATCAAGCGCATGAAGGACCCGGCCATTGCTCTGTTCTTCGCCGTGGCCCTGGTCTCCATCTTCCGCGGCTCGGGCATTGACGACGACGCCCTAAACCCCCACGGCTACGCCTCCATGCCCCTGGTCATGGCCAAGGCCATGTCCGAGATCGTAGGCAACGCCTGGCCCATGTTCGCCTCCTTTGTTGGCGGCCTGGGCTCGTTCATCACCGGCTCCAACACGGTGTCGAACCTGCTCTTCGCCGAATTCCAGTGGGGCATGGCAAGCCGGCTCGACCTGCCGCACCAGGTCGTCATCGCAGCACAGGTCGTGGGCGGCGCCATGGGCAACATGGTCTGCATCCACAACATTGTGGCCGTGTGCGCAGTGGTGGGCCTCTCCGGCAGGGAAGGCCAAATCCTCAAGCGCACCTTCTGGCCGTTCCTGCTGTACGGCGTTGTGGTCGGCATCGTGGCCGGCTTGATGGCCTTCGTGTTCATTCCGCATCTGTACTAGCGATGAAACTAAAACCGCCTACCCAAAGGATCCTGAACATGGCCAAGAATCTCTTCGTGATCAACATCGAGCCGCGCAGCGGCAAGTCCGCCATTTGTCTCGGATTGATGCAAATGCTCATGCGCCACATCCGCCGCGTGGGGTTCTTTCGTCCGATCATCAGCGTCCAAGGCAACGACAAACGCGACCACGATACAAACCTGATTCTGACCCAGTTTCATCTCAACCAAGCCTACCAAGACGCCTACGCCTACAGCCTGGAACAAGCCTGGGACCTGATCAATCAAAATGAGCACGGCGTGCTCATGGAAAATATCCTTGCCAAATACAAGGCCTTGGAAAAACACTTCGACTTCATTCTCTGCGAAGGCACGGACTTCATCGGCGGGGATTCGGCCTTTGAGTTCGACATCAACGCGGAGATCGCGGCCAACTTGGGTTCTCCAGTGATTCTGGTGGCCAACGGCCAACGCAAGACCCCCAAGCAGATCGTGGCCCAGACCCAGATCGCCATCGACACCTTCTCCGAGAAAGGGCTGGATATTCTGGCGACCATCGTCAACCGGGCCGAAAGCCTGGACAAGGATGAAATCATCGGCGGCCTGCGCTGCAAGTACAGACTAAACGAGGAATGCCTGGCCTACGTCATTCCCGAAGTGCCCTCCTTGGGCAAGCCCACTATCAATGACGTCAAAAAGTGGCTGGACGCCGAGGTCATTACGGGCAAGGAATTTCTGGATGTCCAGGTGGACGATTACGTGGTGGCGGCCATGCAGGTGAACAACTTCCTGGAGTATGTCTCCAAGAACTGTCTGGTCATCACGCCGGGGGACCGCTCGGACATTCTCCTGGGCTGCCTCGCCATCCGACAGTCGCAAACCTATCCGGAGGTGGCCGGGCTGGTCCTCACCGGGGGCATCCGGCCTGCGGCGTCGGTCATGAAGCTGCTGGAGGGCTGGACAGGGGTGCCCATGCCCATCCTGACCACGGGTGGACATACGTACAAGACCACCCGGATCCTCATGGAAATGTACGGACGCATTGAGCCGGGCGACCCAAAAAAAGTGGCCACGGCCCTGGGCGCCTTTGAGGAACATGTGGACACCAAGGAGTTGCTGCAGCGGCTGGAAGCCAAGAAATCCACTAAGATCACACCGATCATGTTTGAATATAGTCTGATCGAAAAAGCAAAAGCGGATCGGCGGCACATCGTCCTTCCGGAAGGGGCCTCCACCCGCATCCTGCAGGCCGCAGACATTCTCCTGCGCCGCGGCATCGTGGATTTGACCATCCTGGGCCAACCGGAGGACATCCGGGCCAAGGCCGCCCAAATGGACCTGTCCCTGGAGCAGGCTCGGTTCATCGATCCCGTGGCCTCGGAGATGTTCGAGGACTACCGGCAAACCTATTTTGAACTGCGCAAGGCCAAGGGCATGACCCGGGACGTGGCCCACGACACCATGGCCGAGCCGACCTACTTCGGGACCATGATGGTCTACAAGGGACATGCCGACGGCATGGTTTCCGGCTCCATCACCACTACCCAGCAGACCATCCGCCCCGCCTTGCAGTTCATCAGGACCAAGCCGGGCATTTCCCTGGTGTCTTCGGTTTTTTTCATGTGCATGCCGGACCGGGTTCTGGTCTTTGGCGACTGCGCCGTGAACCCCAACCCCACGGCCCGACAGTTGGCCGAAATCGCCGTGGCCTCGGCTGAGACGGCCGTGCAATTCGGTGTGGAGCCTCGAGTGGCCATGCTTTCCTATGCCACGGGTGACTCAGGTTCGGGCCAGGACGTGGACAAGGTCCGGGAGGCCACGGAAATCGCCAAATCTCTAGCTCCCACCCTGCCCGTCGAAGGCCCGCTCCAATATGACGCGGCCTATGATCCGGACGTGGCCATGACCAAGATGCCCGACTCTCGGGTGGCCGGACGGGCGACCGTGTTCATCTTCCCGGACTTAAACACCGGCAACAACACCTACAAGGCCGTGCAGCGCGCGGCCCACGCCGTGGCCATCGGCCCGGTGCTCCAGGGCTTGAACAAGCCGGTGAACGATTTGTCCCGGGGCTGCACCGTGACGGATATCGTAAACACCGTGGCCATCACCGCCATCCAGGCCCAGCACGCCGGTCAGGCCATCACCGCGCAAGGAAGCCCAGCATGAAGATCCTGGTTTTGAATTCCGGCAGCTCCTCGGTAAAATATCAGCTTCTGGACATGGTTAAGCAACATGTCTTGGCTTCCGGATTGGTGGAACGCATCGGCGAAAAATCCGGTTCGATACGCCACAAACGCTTTCCGGGCACGGATCAGGAGCAGAGTTTCACCGAGGAAGCGCCCATTCAGAACCATGCCACCGGGCTGGCCAGGGTGATGCATCTGATCACCGCGCCGGACACCGGCGTGATCACGCATGTTTCACAAATCCAGGGCATCGGACACCGCATCGTGCACGGCGGGGAGGCTTTCAGCGCACCGACCCTAGTCAACGACGCGGTCATCAAGGGCATCAAGGCCCAGATTCCCTTGGCCCCGCTGCATAACCCCGGCGGCTTGGCCGGCATTGAAACGGCCCTGCGCCTTCTGCCCGGCGTGCCCAACGTGGCCGTGTTCGACACCGCCTTTCATCAGAGCATGCCGCCGGAAGCCTACCGTTACGCCATCCCCAAGAGTCTCTACACGGAACTGAAAATCAGGCGCTACGGCTTTCACGGCACGTCTCATTTCTATGTGGCCAAGCAATGCGCACGGACTTTGGGAAAACCCCTCGCCCAAACCTCCTGCGTCACCGTGCATCTGGGCAACGGCTGTTCCATGGCCGCGGTGAAAAACGGGAAATGCATCGACACGAGCATGGGCCTAACACCACTGGCCGGGCTGGTCATGGGCACCCGCTCCGGGGACGTGGACCCGGCCCTGCACGCCTTCTTGGCAGACAGCAAGGGCCTGTCCATCCGTGAAATCGACGCCATTCTGAACAAGCAAAGCGGGCTCAAAGGCATGTGCGGCCATAACGACATGCGCGATATTCATGCCCGCATCGCCGCGGGCGACACGGACGCGGAACTGGCACTGAAGGTCTTCTGCCGCCGGGTGACGCTGTACCTCGGCCAGTACCTGGCTATTCTGGACGGCACGGACGCCATTTGCTTCACTGCGGGCATCGGGGAGAACGACGCGGAGGTCCGCCGCCGCTCTTGCGCCACCCTGTCCGCCGTGGGCGTGAAACTGGACCAGGAGCGCAACGCATCGGCTCTGCGCGGGCAGGTCGCTGAAATCAACACCCCGGACAGCCCGGTCAAAATCTTTATCCTGCCCACCAACGAAGAACTGGAAATCGCCAACCAGACCGTTGAGGTGTTGGCGAATGGAGATAAGGTTAAGCACCTCGCCGAACCCCTGGCTTAAGCGTCTGAAATAGCGGTACAATGCCGTGCCAAAGCAAGAGGCCGGGAGCGATTGCTCCCGGCCTCTTGCTTTGGACAAAACGTCAATGTGAACAGCAATGGTTACTGGCGAAGCTCGAATTTTTCAAAGGCTTTCTCGTAGTCGATAGACTTGCATTCCAGCTTCTCCACCTTGCTGAACGGAGGGCCTTGCAACAGGCGGACGTGCAACTTCCGGATGTTTTCCTCCGCGCCTTGCGCCAGAATCTCAAAGCGTCCGTCGTGCAGGCTGCGAATCCACCCGGTGATGGAGAGATTTTTGGCTTCGTTCTGCACCCATTCCTTGAAATCAACACCTGGGACGGCACTCGCGGATTTTCCGGCAAACACGCAGTTGAGGCTTTTAATCATGTAGTCCTCCCGGATGGTTAAATGTTTGCTGTCTTCGCATGCTCAAAAAACATTCCGGACAAGACTGTCCCGGACAAGACTGTCCTTTATAAATATTCCTAGTCGGGCAGCTTGTCAAAAGTCAAAGATATTCGCAAAAATGTTCGTGGATGGCAGGCGAGGATTGAGACCTAGACGCCCATGGTTTGAAAGGCCGCCTGTTCCCCACGCCGCTCGTCCATCAGGGCGGAAATGACCCGGGCCGCCGCAAAAAATACAAGACAGAGCAACACCGCCAGTTGCAAGCCAAATAGAGCCTGAAGCATACCCAGACTCAGAATGCCGAAAATCGCCGCCAGTTGCACGGCCATGCCCCAGAACCCAAAAAATTCCGCAGCCTTGCCCAAAGGACTCATGCGGCCCACAAGAGCCCTTGCCGAGGATTGCACCGCGCCCAGGCCCAGCCCGGCCAGGCACCCCACCACGAGAAAAACCTGTTGCGGGTGCACGACAAGGCCGGAAACCCATTGAAGCAGCCCGGCTATCTGAGGCGTGGCGTAAATCAAGACCACCGCCGCAATCCAGAGCAGCAGCGTCAGATCATAGGTGCGCTTGGCGCCGATGCGGTCCTGCAACAGGCCAAACCCCATGGCTCCAGCCGCCGCGAAGATCTGGGTCAGCACGAACATCAGCATCTGATACAGCGGCGCCCACCTCACCACCTGGTCTCCGTAGATGAAGGCAAAGCTGATCACGATGGACAATCCGGCCATGGAAAAGAACAGGGACGCCAAAAAAACCGCCAAATCCCGAAAGCGGCGCAACTCCCGAAACGTCCAGGCCAGGCGTTTGAATCCGCAACGCACGGATTCGAATTTAGCCAAACGGACCGTATTGTTCTTGGATTCGCGCAACCAGAGAAACGTGGGCAGGGCGCCGACCATGAAAAAAAAGGCGGCCAGCGGACCGACAAGCCGCAGATTATCGAAATTGTCCTGAGTCACGCCGCCCAGGCCCAGCAGGACGATGCCCGTGGAGATCAGCCCGCCCACATAGCCCAAGGCCCAGCCGAACCCGGAGATTCGACCCAGTTTATCCGGCGGGCCAAGCCCCGGCAGGAAACCGGCAATGAAGCTCTGACCCACGGCATAGCCGAAATTGGAAATGATGATCAGCACGACTCCCAACCAGATCTGCCCCGGCGTCACGAAGTAGAGGCAGGCCGTGGAAAACACGGTGAGAACGTAACTGGCGAAGAGAAAGCGTTTCTTGGCCGAGGCGTGGTCCATGATCGCTCCGCACACGGGGGCGACCAAGGCCACGAGAGCGTAGCCGACTGAAAGGGACAGGCTCCAGAGCAAATTGCCCAGGCGGAAGTCCGGCCCGTCGCCGACGATCATCCTGGTGAACACCACCCCAAAAATGACCGTGATGATCAGCGTGGTGTAGGCCTGGCCGGCGAAGTCGAACATGGCCCAGCCGAAGATTTCCCGCCTGGGAGCCATGGGACGAGGGACTGACGTTTTCCAGGGATCAGGCATTGGCTCTGCCGTGTCCCAAAACAATCCCATCGCCCGGTTCCGGAAGAAAGCCATGAGCACCAAAACCATCGGCGAGCATGTTCCGGATAACCCCTGCATTTTCCCGCCGCACTCGACGGTTGACATGCACCAGGGCCAGGCTGCGCGCCCCGACGTTGCGGGCCAGATCCAGGCAGCCCGGCACCCCCCCATGGCCGGGCGTGTCCGGTTCCAGACCGTAGGCCTCGTGAACAAGCAGGTCCACGTTCGCCGCAAGCCCAGCCGTTGCAGGCGTTGGCTGGCCATCTCCGCTGTAAAAAACGGATTTCCCCCGGCAATCCAGACGCACGGCCAGGCACGGCGTCACGACGCTATGCTCGTTGGCCGCGAACGACCATAGTGCGCCCAAGAACTCCAAGGTCTTCCCCGCGACCGCCTCACGACAGTGCACTGGATATTGCAGACGCGGCCTGAATCCGGGATAGGCCAGCTCAAGGGCGGACCAGACCTTTTCCTCAATTCCGGGCTGGCCGACGACGAGCAACGGCTTGGTCCGGCCTTCCTCCCAGAAGCGCAACAACAGCAGCGGCAAACCCAGGAAATGATCCCCGTGAAAATGGGAGATCCATACCGCGTTGAGATCCGCGCCGACTGAGCAATGGGCGTAATAGGCCGCCGCCGCCGTGAATCCGCAGTCCAGCAACACATGTCCGCTGTCTTGGGAATCATCCAAACAAACCAGAACCGAGGTGTTCGGGTATCTTTCGTCAAAGGCCTCGCCTACGCCGATGAATTGAACGCGCATGCTGCTCTCCTGTTTTGAAAATCCCTCTCCAGCAAGGAATGCT
>DBNV01000052.1 GCA_002299865.1 Desulfonatronaceae bacterium UBA663
CGACGCCCGGCTGGTCGTGCAGGTCGGCGGAGACGAGGACAACGCCATGGAGGTCGCCCGCGGGCACGGGATCTTCGTGGTGGACGGTTCGAAATGCCGTCTCGCGCTTCTCGAGGACCGCTCCGACCGCCGCGGACTCGGCATCGATCAGAATCCGACCCATATCGACGCGCTCCATCGCGGCATGCTCCTCTGGAAGGAGGAAAAGCGTAAGGACCTGGTCGGGTATCTCGGCGAACGCGACCTATTGGAGGACGGCCCGTTCTGGAAGCTGGCCCAGGCGCTCTTCGAGGTTCTCCCCCGCGATCTGGAGGACTGGAAGCTAGTCGGCGCCCTGCTCGGCGAGCGACAGACGCTGCGTGCGGAGGGCAAGAGCACGATATATCAAGACGTCCAGCAAAAGCTCGAATTTGAGGGAGGGCGAGGATGATGGTGGCGGAGTTGCTGAAAGAGAAGCGCGAGGAGATCCTGCGAATCGCGCATAAGCATGGAGCGCGTAATGTGCGCCTGTTTGGGTCGGTCGTGCGGGGAGAAGCAACCGACGACAGCGACATCGATCTCCTGGTGGAGGCCGATGAGGCAACCAGTCCTTGGTTTCCTGCCGGATTGATAGAAGACCTTGAACGAGCGCTGGGCAGGCCTGTTGACGTAGTGACCGAGGACAGCCTGTACTGGCTGATCAAGCGGCGGATTCTGAAGGAGGCCAGACCGCTATGAACAAAGATCCCCGCGTCTACCTTGCCCATATCCTGGAGTGTTCTGAGAGAATCGAAAGGTACATCAAGCACGGAGAAGGGGCTTTCTACGATGACACGATGACCCAGGATGCCGTAATTCGAAACTTTGAGATCATTGGAGAAGCGGCCAAGCGAATTCCGGACGAGTATTGCCAACAACATCAAAGCATCCCATGGCGGCTCATGGCGGGTTTTCGGGACGTCTTGATTCATGATTACGAAGGTGTCGACCTCAAGCGCGCATGGAAAGTCGCCACACAGGATCTCCCGCCGGTGAAGCAGGCTATTGCAGAGTTACTTCCGCCGCTCGATCAGCTTGAAAGTGAGTTGGCTGGTGACGACGAACCTGACGATGCGGGAGGGAAACTTGCATGAGTCCCGAACTGAAACCCTGGTACGCGGTGGCCGTGCCCCACGAAGACATTCGCGCAGGACGGCTGGCCGAAGCGGTCTTCGCGGCCAATCTGTGGGCCGTTGTTCAGAGCACGGCGCCGGATGTTTATCTCGACCCGGAGGAATTCTTCCGCAAAACGTACCTTACCACCGGTCTTTCCACGGTTCTGAAGCGGGTGGCGTGGGCGCTCTGCGGCGACGGCGAAACCGGGGACCGGATCATCAGTTTGCAAACCGCCTTTGGCGGCGGCAAGACCCACACGCTTGTTGCTCTCTGGCATCTGGCCAAATACGCGGGGCGGCTGAAGGCTTCCCCCCACGGGGAGGGCCTGCGGCAAGTCATCGGTGGGCGGCTCCCCGAAAAGGTAAAGGGAGTGGCCGTCTTTACAAACCAGACCTGCGATGCGACCCAGGGACGCCAGGTCGAAGGCGGCGTTCACCTGCGCACGCTGTGGGGCGAGTTGGCGTACCAGCTCGGGGGGAAAGCGCTCTACGAGCGGGTGCGGGCAAATGACGAGAACCAGCGCGTCCCGCAGGGGATTTTCGTAGAGGTGTTGCAGTCCGCTTCCCCCTGCTTGATTCTGCTGGACGAATTGGCCGACTACTGCGTAGGCGCGGCGGCGGTGCCGGTCGGCGGTACGAATCTGGCGGATCAGACCATCTCTTTCATCCAGCAACTCACCGAGGCGGTACAACAGGTGCCGGGTGCGGTTGTGGTGGCCACTCTCCCGGCAAGCAAGTACGAGGTAGCCCAGAGCGAAAAAGGACAGGAGGCCTTCGTAACTTTAGAGAAGCGTTTCCAGCGCCTCGGCGCCGATGTGAAGCCGGTCGCCGACGAGGAGATATACGAAGTGGCGCGTGCCCGTCTATTTGAATCTATCGCCCCGGAGAACGAGCCCGATTATCTCAAAAAAGTGGCTAAAGTTTACCAGGGGCTGTATGCGATGCACTCCGGGGAGGTTCCCTCCGAGGCGGCGAAGCATACGTACCGCGAGTATCTAGAGCGGGCCTATCCGTTCCATCCGCTGCTTATCGACGCCCTCTATACTCGCTGGGGCAGCCATCCTGACTTCCAGCGGACCCGCGGCGTGCTGCGCCTATTGGCGAGCATTATCGGTGATCTATGGAAACGCCGCCAAGGAAATACCCAGACGCAGCATCTTATTCAGCCCTGTCATATCAGTTGGTCGGTTGATGCTTTGCAGGCGGCGCTCACCCGCTTCTGGGGTCCGGCATATCAATCCGTAGCTGCCGCCGATGTGACCGGAGAGCGATCCAATGCCGGCCTCTTCGACGAGGAGCGCGGCGGCGAATACCGCAGCGAGGCAATCGCCCAGGGGCTGGCGTCCGCCATTATGCTCGGTTCCTTCGGTGGCCAGGGGGGACGCAGCGGGTTCGGGTCCAAGGATTTGAAACTGGCCTGTTCCCGGCATGGCCTCAACTGGAACTATACCGACGGGGCGCTTCTTGAACTGGAAAACCGCTGCTTTTATTTGCACACGACTGCGGCCGGAAGTATGGGCAAGCGTTATTGGTTCGGTACCAAGCCAACCCTTAACAAGCTGGTCGTGCAGTACCGCCAACAGAACGCGAAGGAGAACTTTGAGGAAGAAATCCTCGAAGATCTCCGGGCCGAATCGCAGAAGAGCGCTCTCGCCGGCGCGACTTGGAGGGTGATTGTCAACCCGGCGGAGGATTTACCGGAACAGAAATCGCTGACCCTGTTGGTTTTGCCGCCTTCATTGGCCTGGGACGAAAACGGAGGAGTTAAAGACGCGGTCCGGGAACGCGTCAAGTCGATCAGCACCCGGTGTGGTGGGAAGGACCGTCTGTACCGCAACACGCTGCTGTTCCTGGTGGGAACCGCTCGGGGGCTCAGCAAACTGCGGCAGGCGCACCGGGAGCGGGCAGCACTGGAGGGCGTGCGCACGGACTACTGGGATCAGCTCGACGAGGAGCAGCGCGAGGACCTCAAGAAGCGCCTGGACGCGGCGCGTAAGGCCGCCCTGGAGGCATTGGGCCCCGCCTACACCGTTGCCCTTCGAGTGCGCGGCCAAGAAGTGGAGTCCTCCGTGCTCTCGGATGCACGCCGGACCTTCCAAGACCACCTCGGTTACGTGTGGACGACGCTCGTGGAGGACGAGGAGTGGATTCTTCGGCGCGTTGGCTCAGTGACACTGGCGAGCACTGGTCTCATCCCAAAGGAAGGCGGCCTGCGCCTGAGAGACGCCGTCGAGGCCTTCCTGCGATTCACAGATAAGCCACTGGTCGCGGCCAAGGAGGCGGTAACCGCAGGGCTCGCCCAAGCCTGCGCTGATGGCCTGGTTGGCGTCGGTCGAGGCGGAAGCCTCTCGACACTCCAGACTCGATACTGCAAGCAGTCGGTGTCCCTGGACCCAAGTGAGGACGGTGTGTGGATCATCCCGCCGTTCTCGCCGGAGCCGATGAAGGCCCC
Organism: Desulfonatronaceae bacterium UBA663; assembly: GCA_002299865.1. GTDB lineage: Bacteria > Desulfobacterota > Desulfovibrionia > Desulfovibrionales > Desulfonatronaceae > Desulfonatronum. The sequence goes on from DBNV01000052.1 coordinate 3,586, forward strand.
AGGGCGCGAGGAGGCCGCTGGAGGAGCGGCTGGTGGTGGCGAACCAGGTGGCGCAGGGAGAACAGGTGCCGGCACGCCCACCGGGGATGCCTCGGGAACTCCCACGGTGATAGAGCCTGGGGCCAAGGGTACGGTCCGCCGGTTCGTCGTCCGCGGCGACGTTCCCGTCGAGAACTGGAGCGAGCTTTTCCGCTGCTTCGTCGGACCTGCCGCACGGATGAACCTGAAGAAGCTGGGGCTCGGCGTGCAGTTCGAAATGGTGCTTCCCGACGACCAGGCGTTGAGCGAGAGCCATTCCGCGCTCAAGGCGATGAAGGAGGCCGCACGGCAATTGGGACTAAGGTTCGAGGTCGGGGGCGAAGGGGACGGCACCTGATGGTCTCTGACTTGTCATGCCTCTGTGTTCTGGTCTGAGTTTGCGTAGCTTCTGTGGGTCATGTCCGTCCGGTTCGCCTCCCGCCGTGCTTCCGTATCAAGCCCGCGACGTTCAACGCCATTTTGCGTCATCACGAAGAGATCCGCAAAGCTTCACCGCCCAGGGTTTTCGAAGAGCTGCGAGGCTTTCGTGCTTTTTGGTGCCGAAGGGGGGACTCGAACCCCCACGAGGTTTCCCCCACCACCCCCTCAAGATGGCGTGTCTACCAATTCCACCACTTCGGCTGATGAGGTGCTTATTATTGCGGCGTTCCGACGGGACCCTGGGGGGCCTCCGTAGGTGAGTCTTCGCTCTGGCCGGACACCTGCTATTCAGTATCCGCCGGGGCCGGAGGGGTCTGGAGCAAATCCGCCGGGACATCCAGGATCACGGATTCCTCGCTGACCCGTTGGCCGCTGATGTACGTGAAGCTTAAAGAGGTGATCACAAAAATGCAGGCCACGCTGATGGTCAGCTTTCTCAATAATCCGCCGGCACCGCCGCCGCCGAAGACGGAACTGCTGCCTCCACCGAAGATGACCCCCATGCCTTCCTTGCCCGATTGCAGAAGAATCAACACGACCAGAGCGATGCATGCCAGGACATGGATGGTGATGATTAACGTGCTCAAAATTTGTTTTCCTCCGTGGAATCAGACAGCCGTCGCGATGGCGGCGAAACTGTTCACCTGCAAACTTGCACTTCCTACCAGCACACCATCGACATTGTCAAGATTGAGGATCGCCGCGGCGTTGTCCGGTTTGACGCTGCCGCCATAAAGGATGCGCAATTCCTTCCCGTACTCGGGGAACATTGCATCCAAAGTTGCCCGGATCAGGGCGTGGGCCGAAAGAATATCCGCGGATTCGGCCACTTCGCCGGTACCGATGGCCCAGACGGGCTCATAGGCGATGGTTAGGTTCCCAACGGAGACACTGCCCTTGTCCAGTTCCTTCAGTCCGAGGCGCAACTGCCCCTTGAGCACGTTTGCCACGCTTCCGTGTTTGCGCTGGGCCAGGGTCTCGCCGATGCACAGAAGCAGATGCAGTTCGGATTGTACGCCCAAGGCCACTTTTTGAGCGATGAAGGCGTCGGGTTCCTTGAGCACGTAGCGGCGCTCCGAATGTCCGGCCAGGGCATGGGTGCAGCCCAGGTCTCGAAGCATGGCCGGGGAGATTTCCCCGGTAAAAGCTCCTTCCGCAGCCGGATAAAAGTTTTGGGCTCCCAGGGCGAAACGGTCCTTGCCTGCCAGCGAAACGGCCACTGTTTCCAGGGCGGTGAAAGGCGGCAGAAGCAGGACTTCCCTTTCGGGCGGCAGGGCGTTTTCGAGCTTGGCGAGCAGTCCGTCGACAAGCTCCTTGGCCTGGGCTCGACTCTTGTACATCTTCCAGTTGCCGGCGATCAATTTTTTGGTTGGGGCGTTCATTCGGCACACTCCCTGAGGGCTTTGAAGGCAGGCAGTTCCTTGCCTTCCATGAATTCCAGAAACGCTCCGCCTCCGGTGGAGATGAAGCTGACCTTGTCAGCCATGTTCGCGGCATGGAGCATGGCGTCCGTGTCTCCGCCGCCCACGATGCTCACTTGGGCGTTTTCGGCCACGGCTTTGGCCACGGCTATTGACCCTTGGGCAAAAGCCGGGTTTTCAAAAGCGCCCATGGGGCCGTTCCACACGGCTGTTCCTGAACCGTGCAAAATCTCGGCAAAAAGCGTTCGCGTGGCCGGTCCGATGTCCAGGACCATCTGTTCCGCAGGCACGTTCTGATAGGTGCAGACACCGGCCGCAGAAGGCGCCTTGGGGGAAGCGGCAAAGACAAAGTCCACCGGCAGATACAGAGCCACGCCCTTTTCCTTGGCCTTGTCCATGATGGCGCGGGCTTCGCCGAGCAGGTCGTCCTCCACCAGGGATAGGCCTACGGAGAATCCCTGGGCCTTGATAAAGGTATTGGCCATGGCCCCGCCGATAACCAGTCGATCCACATTATCCAGGAGGTTGTTCAAAATTCCGAGTTTAGTAGAAACCTTGGCTCCGCCGGAGATTGCCACGTAGGGGCGTTTTGGGTCGGCCAGGGCCAGGCCGAGATACTCCCATTCCTTTTGCATCAACAGGCCGGCGCAGCAGTGGGTGAAATGTCCGACGACCCCGGCCACGGAGGCATGGGCGCGATGGGAGGTGCCGAAGGCGTCGTTGACGTAGATCTCGCCAAGTCGGGCCAGTTGGCGGGAGAATCCCGGATCGTTCTTGGTTTCGCCGGGATGAAAACGCAGGTTCTCCAGCAGCAGAATCTGGCCCGGTTGCAGGGCTTGGGCCATTTTTTCGACTTCCGGCCCGATGCAGTCCGGAGCCATGGCCACGGGCCTGCCCAAAAGGCCGGCCAAGTGTTCGGCCACCGGCTTCAGGCTCAACTTCGGGACCACCTGGCCCTTGGGGTCGCCCAGATGAGAGCAGAGAACCACGGCCGCCTCCTGCTCCAAAGCTTTTTGCAGGGTCGGCAGACTGGCCCGGATGCGCGTGTCCTCGCGGATAACACCCTGATCCATGGGGATGTTATAGTCGACCCGGATCAACAGACGCTTGCCTTTGACGTCCATGTGTTCCAGAAAGCGGATGCTCATTTTTCCTCCGATTCGAGATAAGGGGCATGGTGTTCAGGCGCGATGCGCAGTTCTTTGCTCATCATCACCGCATCCAGATTTCGTCCTTGTTCTTGAAAATAGTTCCGGCGTATCCCGGTCGTCGTAAAGCCCAGGCCGCGATAGAGGCTCAAGGCCGGAATGTTGTCGGCGGCCGCTTCCAGAAAGCAGGCCTTCACGCCTTGCTCAAGACCAAATTTCAACGCCGCCCGGACAAGGTCGCGCCCAAGACCTTGGCTGCGCCACGCCGGGAGCACGGCGACGTTTAAAAGTTCCATGTCTGATTCAACGATCTGAAAGGCGACGTACCCCAGCAGTCTCTCCGGATTTTTTGCGCCCAACAGGATCAGCGAGCCTCGACAAAAGCTTGATCGCAACTGCTCCAGGGACCATATTTTTTCAAAGCACGACCTCTCCAGTGCCAGGACGTCGGGCAGGTCGACTTCGGAGAGAAGGACGAGGTGCGGCAGATGATCGGGGGAGCGCTGCATCCCGTCACTTTCCGTGCGTTGCGTGTTGTTCATGCCTTGCCCGCCAGCAACGCGATCATGTCTTCGTGGATTAGGCCGTTGGAGGCGAGAATGGAAGGGGTTTGAGGATCAAAAGATCCTCCGTCCATCCGGCTGACCCGCCCGCCTGCTTCGGTCACGAGCAGCCATCCGGCCGCCGTGTCCCATGGTTTGAGCTGGATTTCGTAAAAGGCGTCGCATCGCCCGGCGGCGGTATAGGCCAAATCTATGGCTGCAGAACCGGCCCGGCGGACACCTTGGGTATGGGCGAGCATGGTTTCCAGCCAGGTCAGGATCGGCGGGAGGTGATCGCGGATCGTGTAGGGAAAGCCCGTGGCCACAAGAGAATTCTCCACGTCAGAGATTCCGGACACGGCGACGGCCTTCCCGTTGAGTCGTGTTCCTCCGCCCAGGACGGCATGAAAGAGTTCGTCCAGGACCGGCAGGTGGACAAGCCCCAAGTGTACTTGGCCTTGGTCCCACAGAGCCACGGAGATGGCTACGAAGGGGAAGCCGTGCGCGAAGTTGGTGGTGCCGTCCAGAGGGTCAATGATCCAGGTCGGGCCGTCCAGAGGGCGGGCCAGATCGTCGGAAGACACCGATTCCTCGGCCATGAAGGTCGCAGCGGGCAGGATATCGACCAAACGTTGCTTGAGAATTTTTTCTACGGCCAAATCCGCGGTGGTCACCAAGTCGATGCGCCCCTTGCGGCGAATTTCGCGCGGCACGTGCCAGTACTCCATAAGCATCCGGCCGGCCTCGCGCACGGTTTCAACCACCGAGGGCAAAAGACTTTCGTATGTTGTGCGATGTTTCGTCATCCGATCTAAGCTTGCTCCCGTCACCGTGAACCGGGCGGCGCATCTTTTTTGGCCTGGAGCACGGCCCGCAGCCGATCCCGCTCGGCTTTGGCCCGCAGCAGCTCCAGTTCGATATTCTGGTGTTGTTCCGGCGCAGCTCGACCCAGGGCACGGATCAGTTCCGCAATGCGTTTTTCCAGAGCATAGAGTTCCAGAGCCAGGGCGCGCAGGGACATGGCCGCGTT
>DBNV01000049.1 GCA_002299865.1 Desulfonatronaceae bacterium UBA663
GAAAAAGGTCATGGCCCGGCATGCCGCTGTATGCGAAGCTCTCTACCTTCGCCGTGGTCAACGCCTGCCTGGATCGAAACATGGTTGAACAGATGTCTCTGTAAAAAGTCTAAATCCGGATTTTATTAATGACATCGCTGTTTGCAACCTGCTGTTTTAACTGTCTTCCGTCATCCGTCCTCTGTCTTCCGCTGCCTGAAGAAGACTTTTTACAGGGACATCTGAACAGTCCTTCCATCAAAGCAAGCATGGTGACCTGGTCGGCTTGATGCCCATCAGGCATTGGACGGACAGTAAAATTCGGTACCATATCCTCGCCTGCATCATCGCGCTTTGCTATCTACGCTTGATTGAACTGCGTCTGGAATGTGCAGGGCTGAAAATATTCGCAGTCATAGCCATGAAACAGATGTATAGGCTCCATTCATGCCTTGTTTGGCATGGCCTTAGAAAGTGAACCGGCCAGAATGATCGAAGATCTAAGCGAAATTCAAGCCCAGGTTCTCAAGGCTTTTAGCTACAAAACAGACAACTGTGCCCTGTCGCTAACATCTTAATTTTTTGTTTTATATTAATATGTTGTTATCGTTTTTTTTAAAAAATAGCGGCTAAACTCCTGTTGATCTTCTACGGCCTTTTATCCTTGCTTGCTGATAAAACGCGTCTCCTGTACAGGGGAAAAAGTTCCGGGACGGTAGCTGGAAAGTATTTGCCCCTGTTTACGGATGCGCAACAAAGCATCCTTAAGGAGCTTGTGTAAACGCTTTGCCTCAACATGCGCATTTTCATGCGAGACATGGAGTTGTTTTATTTTTTTAAGAAATTGGTCCTGAGGAACGCTCCTGCGGCTCCTCCAGGCCATGTCCATCAACCGCCCCCTATCCCGAGCCAGCGCCTCAGCCCGTTCTAGATCTCCTTCCAGATCTCCTTTAATAAGCAGATCCAGTTCCAGCTTGGATAAATCCAGCGCTTCATCAAGATAGGCTTCAACAAGACAAACTTCAACGGCTTCCATCTTAATTCTTCCGAGCGGCCGCCTTCCGGACGTCCTCGCGCAAAGTGGCCACGATGTTCTTCCAACGCTCAGTCAAGGGTTGAAACTCGTACTCCAAAAGGTCCGAAAGAAGTATCCAGTCCTCATTTTCCTGGACCTCCAACATTTCCGAGAACAACCCGGAGAGTTCCTGCACCGCCTCCTCAAAGGGAGCGCTCTTAGTCAAACTGAATTCGTCGCGTAGAGCACCGACCATACCCAGGAAATCCCGAGTCACATCCAAAAGGTCCTGATACATTTCCAGGGCTTCGGAATCATCGGTACGGCGAAACAGCTCCGCCACCTGTTTGGTGCCCTCGCTCATCAGGTGAATGACCTTGTACAACTCCCTGGCGATGTTCACGCCCATTTCCGAAAGGCCCATGGTCTTGATCTCGACCTTGTGCACATCCCGGCAATTCACCTCTTCGGCCTGGTGGGGGTAAATCTCCGAAAACGCCTCCTCATTGACCAAGACATCGGTTACAATGCGGTTGTTAAGATGCTCCCGGCTCATTAAATCCACCAGAAGCTCGTTTAGGTTGGAAAAGTTGGTGATGTTGAAATTTGATTTTTGACCGTCAATGATGATCATCGCAAGAACCTCCTTCAGTGGTGGAACTATTCCTGGTTCCAAGAAAGTTCAATTTTCATGCCGACATCATGACCGTATTGCAAACATGGCGCGCCAAGCCGAAATCCATCGAGCGTATCGTTTAGTCAATGCCCGGATGTCCGCCAAGTTTTGACCGCATTCCTGGGACTCCACCATCCATAATCTCCCCAGGACCGAGAAAAAAGGATCATCCCGCCAATGGGCCAGCAGCCTTTCCCAATAGGCCAGAAACTTCTGCTTGACCTTATCCAGCGGAGCATGAGCCAAAACATCGGCCTGGCTGCCTAGCAAAAGCAACAAGGCCTGACTGTGTTCCAGAGATGTTGCGATATCCCGACTAACCATTTCCGGCAAATGGAAGGCAAAGGCTGGGATGGTGATCTCCGGGGTTTGGTCAAGAAATTGACGATAATAATGGCGCTGAATACGCATCCATTGCGTCCGGAAGGTGGACTCCTGTCCCGACAACGCTTTCAAATCTAAAAAATTTTGCTCGTCCCGACAGGTCAACCAAATTCTGGATCCGTAACTAATTGATGTTGTTACGGATCCCATCGTGTCCTCCGGCATAAACTGCTGTGTCAGCAGGGCATAAACATCCTCGGCCCGGATCGTCCAACGGCAAGCCTCTTGATGAGCGCACTGCTGTCCGAAGGAGCAAGGATGGCACGCCAAGTCCGGCTCCAGACACAGGCAGCCTTCCCGGAAGGGCCCGGTATCCCAAGGCTGAGCCGTGGCCAGAAAAATCGCAACAACAGGCCGATTCAAGCCTGCTGCCAGATGCATGGTCCCGGTATCGTTGGTCACCAGGCAACGGCAGTGGCAAAGCACCCCTGCCAACTGCAGCAGAGAAGTCCGTCCCACTAGGTTGATGTAGGGCGTCGCAGCCTGGCGCGTATAGCTCTCGGCCAGACCGTGTTCCACTTGGGCCCCCAACAGCACGGGACAAAGCCCCATTTTTTCCCAAAGCATTCGCCCCAGGCGGGCAAAATTTGCCTCCGGCCATTGCCTTCGCGGCTCGCTGGCACCGAGTTGAAAAGCGACATACCCAGCACATCTGCTCGGAGCTTTGGCCCTTAATAAATCCGATACCTCCCGCAAAACATCGCCGTCTGGCGGATTCAGAGCAAGAGGGCGGCTCGTGATGGGCAGGCCGGAACTGCGCAACATCACGTCCACCAGATTGAACGGGCTGCATCCGCGATGCGTGGAGGACATCTGTAAAAAAGCGGCCCATGTATTGCCGTAAACACCAAAGCCATGGTCATCCAGGCCGAACCCAAAAATTCTCTCCGGACAGTCAGGGGGAGTCACTATCCTGGCCAGCAGCCGGGCACCCTGGGTTGGGGTGAGATTGAGCACGGCGGCATAGTTTCGGCTCCCGCGAACCTGATCCCGCCAGGACTGCAAGCGGCCCAAGGCCCTCGGCCACGCGCAATCCAGATCCGCAAGCAGGCCTGCGCCCGGGAAGGCGAAGACCGCATCTGTTCCATGCAGCAGCCCTGCGGCCTCGGAAAAATTTTCCAGACACACCAGTCCCACCGCTCCGCCATGCTCCTGCAAACCTGTCAGGACCGGCTGGGTTTGCAGCATATCGCCGAAACGGGTCAGGTTCATGACGAGGATATCCATAAAATGACCGGGAAAAGAAAGGATGCCGTGAGCATTCAGAGTTTGTGCGCATGCTCACAAAGGTCCGGGAACGCGAAGTTACTTTTTCAGCTTGGGCTTAGCGTAAAGCTCTCCGCCATGGGCGTCATTGACTACCAACAGGGGAAAATCGCGGACCACGAGTTCACGCACGGCCTCAGGCCCAAGGTCCTCAAACCCAAGGTCCTCGAAGGCGATGACCTTGGCGGCCTCAATGCGTTGCGAGAGCAAGGCCCCAGCACCTCCCGTGGCCACGAAGTATACGGCGTTGTTGGCCTGCAGGGCGTCGCGCACCGCTTGTCCGCGCTTGCCCTTGCCGATGGTTGCCTTTAGCCCCAGGCTGTGCAGCCGAGGAGTATAACCGTCCATGCGGTAGCTGGTGGTCGGGCCGGCCGAGCCGATGGGACGTCCTTCCGGAGCCGGTGACGGGCCGACATAGTAGATCACCGCGCCTTGAAGCGGGAAGGGCAGTTCCCGGCCCGCGTCCAAGGCCTGAATCAGTTTTTTGTGCGCCGCATCCCGGGCCGTATAGATAATCCCCGACAGCAACACCCGGTCGCCGACACGCAGTTGCTGCACGTCTTCGTCTCGTAATGGGGCCTGCAGCCGATATTCCTTGCTCACAACTCCACCTCTTCATGCCTGACGGAATGGCATTGCACGTTCACGGCCAGAGGCAGGCTGGCGATATGGCAAGGGGCCATATTGATGCGCACGCCCAGACACGTCACGTTCCCGCCCAGGCCCATCGGACCGATGCCTAAGGCATTGACCTCGGCCAGCAGTTCTTGCTCCATGCGGGCGATCTCCGGTTCCGGATGAGGTTCGTCCAGCGGCCTAAGTAAGGCCTTCTTGGCCAGAATCGGCGCCAGTTCAAAGGAACCGCCGATGCCGATGCCCAAAATGGTCGGCGGGCATGGGTTGGGACCGGCCTCGGCCACGTGGTTCACGACGAAATCCTTGACGCCCTGCCAGCCCTGGGCCGGAGAGAGCATGGTCACTCGGGACATGTTTTCGCTTCCGCCGCCCTTGGCCAGGAAGGATATCTTTAGTTTGTCCCCCGCGACCAGATCAATGTGAATCACCGCCGGGGAGTTATCTCCGGTATTCTTGCGCGTCAGCGGGTCGCACACGGACTTGCGCAGCAAGCCGTCCTTGTATCCTCGACGCATGCCCTCGGTAATCCCTTCACGCAGTCCCCCACCCTTGATCCGGCAATCCTCGCCCAGCTCCACGAAAAAAACGGCCATGCCCGTGTCCTGGCACAAGGGCAGCCCGGTTGCACGGGCCAAGGCCGCATTTTCTTGCAATTGACCAAAAATGTCACGGCCCGAGGCCGATGTCTCGCGCTCCTTGCTCTGATCAATGGCCGCCAGAACATCCGGCCGCAGGATGCGGTTGGCCCGCACGACCATTGCCGCAACCTGCTCAATGATGTCCGAAGCATGAATGGTGCGCATGGCGATGCTCTATTTTTTCCCCACGGCAATCGCAGTATCTCTAACAGTCTGAAATGTAGAAACAAATCTGCCCTGCGCGTTACTGCCGCTTCTTGTAGTGGGCATAGTCTCGCATTTTCTTGGCCTGGTCCAACTCGGGATTCAGACTTAAGGCGCGGGAAGCCGCTTCCGCCGCCTTGTCCCATTCTGCCCAGTCCAGATAGACGCGCCCGAGGTTGAAGTACAGCCGCTCATCGTCGTCCACTAGGGCAACGGCCTGCAAAAAACATTGCTCGGCCTCCCGAAATTTGCCCAGTTGGCGCAGGCTGATCCCAATGCGGTTTAAAAGGTGCACGGATTCAGGCTTGTTATCCAACGATTGGGCAAGATAGTGGAAAGCCTTGTCAAACTGCTCGACTTTTAGAAAAAGCTCACCCACTTCCACGATCAGTTCCACGTCCCCAGGGAAGAACTTGATCATCTTATCGAAAAACCGGCCCGCCGGATCGTATTCGCCCTTATCGATCATCTGCCGTCCCTTGTTCAGCCCATCCTGCTTCTGCCGATCTTGCTCGGCAAGAAGCTTTCTGGCCTCGACCACGGAACTTTCCTGCAGTTCGGCCAGGAAATCCCTGAGCATGGCCTGGAGTTTCACCTCCTGGCCGCGGGCATAGCTGATCAACAACGGGTAAATTTTTCGCAGATTGGCGTCGCCGTTGAGTTTGAAGACCGCTTTCTCAATGGAGGCTTCGAACTCGGCCCGCTCGCCCTTCATCAACGTCGACCTGATGACGATGCTCAGGGCGTCATGCAGGGCTAAAACAGCGGACAACACCTTTTCCTGTTTAAGAAGCATGCCGATCCCGGCCAATGAAGAACGCGCCTTGAACAATTCCGTGGACATGACTAACTCTCCTTGCCCACCACCTCATCTAGCATGCTCACGAAGCGATCAAAAAACGACCGACAGTCATGAGGGCCGGGCCCCGCTTCGGGATGATGCTGAACAGCCATCAACGGCTTGGTTTTATGGCGAAACCCTTCCAGGGTGTTGTCGTTTAAGTTGACGTGGGAGGGTTGATAAAAGTCGGCCTTGCCGAAGTCCACGCAAAATCCGTGATTCTGCGAGGAAATCTCCACTCGACCCGTGGCCAATTCCTTGACCGGGTGGTTCAGGCCGTGATGTCCGAATTTCAGTTTGAAAGTCGTGCCGCCCAGGGCCAGGCACAAAATCTGGTGCCCGAGACAAATCCCCGCCACAGGCAGTCGGTCCACGAGAAGAGCCACGTTATGGATCACATCTGTCAACACCGCTGGATCGCCGGGGCCGTTGCCCAGGAAAACCGCATCCGGCCGCAGTTCCATGATCTGGGCTACGGTGAAGCTTGGCGGAACAACCAAAAAATCCAGCCCCTTAGCCCGCAATAACCGCAAGATGCTCCACTTTATCCCGAAATCGTACACCACCACCCGATGTCCCGCTCCAGGCCATGTGTACTGTCCCTGCCCAAGGACAACGGGGCGCGGCCCATGCCCGCCCCAGACATACGGACCGGGCACGGTCACTTGCTCCACTAAATTGGCCCCTTCCATGGGCGGCAGCGCGCGGGCCTGCTCCACCAGCGCGGCGGCCGGAGCGTTGCGGGTGGAAATAATGCCGCGCTGGGTGCCGTGAATGCGCAGATGCCTTGTCAGGGCGCGGGTGTCGATGCCCTCCAGGCCGATCACTCCGGCGTCCCGAAGATAGTCCGGCAGGGATTGCGTGGCCCGCCAATTAGATGGCTGTTTACAACACTCCTTGACGATCATGGCCTCCACCTGAACCCGATCCGACTCCACATCCTCGGGATTGACCCCGTAATTGCCGATCAAGGGATAGGTCATGCAGACCATCTGCCCGATATACGAGGGATCCGTGAGAACTTCCTGGTACCCACTCATCCCGGTGTTGAAGATGACCTCGCCACCCGCCTCTCCCTGGCCGGTAAAGGAACGCCCCTCAAACCAGGTCCCGTCTTCCAAAGCCAATACCGCCTGCATATTTTCTCTCACTCCGTAAGGTTTTCTGCCATCCTTCTTCCCGCAATATCCGCATCCACCACGACAATGTCCTCGGGCCGGTCCACGCCTTGGACGCAATGGTCGACCAGAACGACGTCGATGGGCATGCTGTTCTCCAAAAGACGCAACTGCTCCAGCTTTTCAATACGTTTCAGGCGGCTTAGCCCCAGCCCGATAAACTGTTGCAACACTGGAAGACGAAAAGCGTACAGGCCGAGATGGCCAAATGGAGGCAGAACGTTTTTTAGAGGCTCTGCCACAACGCTAGAGGATCCTATAATGCACCGTAGGGGCGGTGATGAAACTTTGGGCGTTGATCTCTTCGACGGCCGCGCGTACGTTCCGAACCTGGGCCGTGTGCGTGATGAACACCACCGGCACGTTGCGGCCTGAAGGCAATCCCTTTTGCACCGCCTGGGCGATGCTGATGTTGCGCTGCCCAAGCACCCCGGCGATGACGGCAAGAACCCCGGGGCGGTCGAGGACGGAAAAACGGAAGTAGTGCCTGGAGCGGACCAGATCCGGAGCAAGTATCTCGGCCTTGGGCAAGACCGTCTCCGGAAAACCGGTATTGTTCGGATTGCAGTCGCTGCGGGCCAAGGCCATGATGTCCGCCAGGACTGCGCTGCCCGTGGGCAGATCTCCGGCACCCTGGCCGTAAAGCATTAACGGCCCTACGGCGTTCCCCTCCACCAGGACCGCATTGAACGGCCCATCCACCTTGCCCAGGATGTCGTCCCGGCGCACTAGAGCCGTGAACACCCCGGCATCCAGGCCGCCTTGGGACTCGCGAACCTGGGCGATGAGCTTGATGCAGTATCCAAACTCTCCGGCAAAAAGAATGTCCAGGGGGTTGACCTGGGTGATGCCCTGGACCGGAAGTTGGGCCAGCGGATAGTCCCGCCCGTAGGCCAGCCGGATCAACAAAATCAGTTTGTGCGCGGCGTCCATGCCTTGAATGTCCAGGGTCGGGTCGGCCTCGGCATACCCTTTTGTCTGGGCCTGTTCCAGGGCGGTCTGAAAATCTAGGCCCCTGACGGTCATTTCCGTGAGAATATAGTTGGCGGTACCGTTGAGAATGCCGGTCAGGGCCTTGATCCTGTTGCCGGCCAGGCTTTCCTTGAGCACTTGGACAATGGGGATGCCCCCGGCCACGCTGGCCTCGTAATACAACGCCGTACCATGCTCGGCCGCGAGGCTGAACAGTTCGTTGCCGCGTTCGGCCAAAAGGGCCTTGTTGGCCGTAACCACGGGCTTGCCTTGGGTCAAGGCCGCACTGATCAGCGCAAAGGGGGCGTCCAAGCCGCCCATCAACTCCACGATGATGTCCAGTTCCGGGTCATCCAGGAGATCCTTCATGTCGGCCGTCAGCAAAATGTTCAGATCCGGCGGGAGGTCCCTTGCCTTGTCCGGGTTGCGGACTAAAGCGGTTTTGATCACCACCCGTCGTCCCAGACGGCGCTCGATCCAGTCCGCATTGGAAACCAAAATTTTCGCCAAGCCCGCGCCCACAGTGCCCAGCCCGGCCAAACCAAGACGAATCAGTCCTCCGAACATGGTTGCCCCTGAATCACCTTGCGCAGTCCACGCACAGCCTGATTGATGCGCTGTCGGTTCTCCACCAGGGCGAAAC
>DBNV01000014.1:0-6792 GCA_002299865.1 Desulfonatronaceae bacterium UBA663
GCAGGCTTACAGGCAGTAGGGAAAGAAACCTTCCGTCTGCAATGGGAGGATGACTTTTTGCAGTGACCTCATCAATGGGTTTGCACCGCTGCGGAAAGGCTTATTTAAGCATGACCACGTGGAGCATGGGACTGCGATTTTCGCTGAACCGGCAAAAAATGCTTGCAGCGCAAGTGGCTTTTTATAATTTGCCTGCTGACATCACACCCCAGGTCTAAAACTTCCTAAAACTTCTCCGCGTGAGCAACTTGGATGTCTTCCAGGTAAGCAATTCCGGCATACTTTTTGGCCAGAAACTTGCTGTAAACCGCATCCACGATGGACTGGGCCTGTTCTTCACCGACCACGATCGTTTCAATGCACACATTTTTGTCGAGCGCTGTCGTCATCCCACCTGACCCTGACCGGATTCCGCGCACTCCTTTGCCGGCAAGATTCCCATAAATCGTATAACCTTTCACCCCTTGTTCGCTCAGCAGGCTGACAACCTGCTTCTCTATTACCGCCTCGGTAATTATGACCACCTTTTTTGCCGCTGCAAGCTTCATTTTACACACCCCCTCGTTATTGTTATTTTAGATGCCTTTTTTCAGGACGAAAAGATGCCGGCCAGAAACTGGGCGAATGCTGCCGTATCCAGAAATAGATCCACCACCGGCACACAATCTCCGTAAGCTACTTGGAAGCCGATCCGGGAAGGCCATGATCATAATCAGCGTCACAGTACACGTACTTCAATGTCCAGCTTAACACAATGGCGGCTAGACCGAAGTTCCCCGGAAACTCGTTAAAAAATGATACAGATGGTCGTGGTCTTCGCCGCGAAGCAATCGTAAACACAGCCTGTTGTCTTGTGCTTTTAGCCGGAGCGGATTATTCATTATGTTTTGAGGGCAGCCGGCACGTTTATCCGGACCGCTGTTCCGCCAAGAACGCGTCCAGCTCGCGCAGGAACTCCGGCAGCAGTTCGTCGCGGCCGCGGACCTTGCGCAGGATTTCGCCGCGACGGAAAATGATGCCGCAGTCCCGGCCTCCGGCCAGGCCGATGTCCGCCTCCTTGGCCTCTCCGGGGCCGTTGACCACGCAACCCATCACGGCCACAGTGAAAACTTCTTTTACTCCGGCCAGCCGCTTTTCCACCTCTTCAGCCAAGCCCTGCAGGTCGATCTCGGTCCGGCCGCAGGTGGGACAGGAAATAATCTCCGGGCCGCGTTCGCGCAGACCCAGGCTGCGCAGGATTTCCCAGGCCGCCCGGACCTCCAGGACCGGGTCTGCGGTCAGGGACACGCGCAGGGTGTCGCCCAGACCCTGCCAGAGCAGAATGCCCAGACCCACGCCGGACTTGACCGCCCCGCGCAGCAGGGTGCCGGCCTCGGTGATTCCAATGTGCAGCGGGCAGTCCAGTTTTTCAACCAGCAGGTGGTAGGCGGCAATAGTCCGGAGGACAGATGAGGACTTCAGGGAGATCTCGAAATTGTCGAATCCGCGCGCCTCAAGCAAAGCCACGTGTCCCAGGGCGCTGGCAACCATGGCTTCGGGTGTGGCCTTGCCGTACCGCTGAAGCAGTTTCTTTTCCAGGGAGCCGCTGTTCACGCCGATGCGGATGCAGGCGCCGTGCGTCTTGGCCGCGTCCACGACCCGGTGCACATGGGCCTTGGAGCCGATATTGCCGGGGTTGATGCGCAGGCCCTGCAAGCCAGCTTCCAGCGCTTGAACGGCCAGGCGATGGTCGAAATGGATGTCCGCGATCAGGGGCACCCCGGCCCCCGACCTGATGCCGGGCAAGGCCCGGGCGGCCTTGTCGTCCGGCACGGCCAGGCGCACCAACTCGCATCCGGCTTCGACCAGACAGTGGATCTGGGCCAGGGTCGCATCCACGTCCCTGGTGTCGGTGTTGGTCATGCTCTGCACCCGGATGGGATGGTCCCCGCCGATTTTCACGCCGCCCAGGTCGATGACCCGTGTGGGATGACGACTAGGAACCAGGGTGTCAAGGTCGTGCATGGGCCGCTCTACTCTCCTCAAAGAAAAAGGGGCGACGATGAAACCGCAACCCCTTGTCTTTACTGGTCGGGGCGACTCGATTTGAACGAGCGACCCCCTGCTCCCAAGGCAGGTGCGCTGCCAGACTGCGCTACGCCCCGAAATTTATAGACATACTCGGGTATTCCGGAAAAAGCAAGGCCAAGCCATGCCCGGGTGGGGACGCAGTATTGCGATTTGGTCGTTCAGGGAAGGTCAAAATTCAATCCCCCGGATCGCGTTTTGTCCAGCGGCGTAATGGTGCTTGCGACAGAGCATTTCCGTGACTACATCCGCCCGCTCAATGAGCCAGGCGGGAGCATCGCGGCCGGTGAGCACCAGATGAACGTCCCGGCCGGCGGCAAGACCGAGCAGATTTTCCATTTCCTCCGGCAGGATCAGACCCTGGTTCAAAGCGGCGATGGATTCGTCCAGAATGCAGGCCTGGGCGCCGCTTTTCAGTTTGTCCCGGACCCAATCCAGGGCGTGGAGGCTTACGGCCCGGTGTTTCGCAACGTCCTTGCCGTTCTTGAGAAAACCCAGTCCTCCCGCCAGGAAGTCGTCCTTCAGGAGTCGTCTCAGTATTATCTGCTCCCCGGCGACGCCGTCACGCTTCATGAACTGGGCGCAGACCACGCGCAGACCGTGCCCCATGGCGCGGAGCACCTGGCCCAGGGCCGCGGAAGTCTTGCCTTTGCCTTCCCCGGTGTAGATCAGGATCATTGTTGTCCATCCTCGAGTATTTGGGGCAGTTGGTCCATGCCCCGACCCGGGACGGTCCTGCCGCAGCCAGTACAGGCACCGCTGCGCAGTCCGGTGTTGCTCACGGTAAAGTCCGTCCGCCGCAACACCATGGCTCTGCAGTCGGGGCAATAAGTGTGCGTGCCGTCGTGAACCGTGATATTGCCCACATAGACAAAGCGCAGGCTGGCCTCCATCCCGATGTTGCGGGCCGCATCCAGAGTGGCCGCCGGGGTGACGGGGCGGTCACGCATCAGATGATCCGGGTGGAAGCGGGACAGGTGCCAGGGCGTGTCCGGACCCAGCTCCCGGGCAATGAAGTCGGCCATGTCCCGCAGTTCCTGGAGATCATCGTTCAGTCCGGGAATAAGCAAGGTCGTCACTTCCAGCCACCAGCCCATCGCGCGGATGGTTTTCAGGTTGTCCAGGACCGGTTTGAGTCTGGCGCCGCATTGATCCTTGTAGAATGTTTCAGTAAAGGCCTTCAGGTCGATGTTTGCCGCGTGGATCAACGGCCCCCACGCCTCCAGACATTCGGGACTCTGAAACCCGTTGCTGACGATGATGTTGTAAAGCTCCAATTCTACGGCCAGTCGCGCGGTTTCCAGGACCAATTCGAAGAACACCGTGGGTTCGGAATAGGTGTAGGAGATGCTTGCCGCGCGGGCATCGCGGGCCAGGGCGACGATTTCCGGACCGGCGAGACGGTCGCCCCGGATGGTCCTGCCCCGTCTGGGAGGCTGGGACAGGCTGTAATTCTGGCAAAAGGAACAGGACAGATTGCAGCCCATGGTTCCCAAGGACAGCGTTCTAGTTCCGGGCAGAAAATGATACAGAGGCTTCTTTTCCACAGGGTCAAGGTTCAACGCGGCCACCTGATTTCGCACCAGAGTGACCAGTGCTCCGTTCTTGTTTTCCCGGACGCCGCATATGCCACGCCCTCCCGGCGCGACGACGCAGAAATGGGCGCAGAGGCGGCACTGCACTTTAGCGTCCGCGTCGTTCTGGAGCGGTTTCCAGAGCATGGCTTGATGGAGATTTGCGTCCATGACGACCTCCTATTGTCTTTTTCCCGGCTTGCGCGGATCAGGCCAGGTGACTTCAGGAGTGATGAACAAAGGGCCGATAAGAATATCCTGCCCTTTTGCTTGTTCAGGCGGCGGGGCGACATGCATGATTCGGTCGCCCGTGTCCTGATCACGGTCGATGACCATCGTGGAATCCTCGGATCCGGACGCTGGAGGAGAAACCATGATCATCCGGTCACCGGTTTGCCCATCCCGCCCGATGGCGAGAGTATCTTTCGTCTGGGCCACGATCAAACCGCCCATGGAAAAGAAATCGGACCTGGGAGAAAGAGAGAAGGGTATGCCCGTGAGCACCATGAGCATGAGCATGACGTTGACGAGGGTTCCCGTCAGCCGGCGGTGATGGAAGTGGTTATAACGGGCGTTGCGCATGCTTTTCTCCTTGAGTTTGCCGGGCATCGGAAGTATGTTCGCGCATCGTTTTCGCCGTCACTATTATCTTAACTATTATCTTGGGAGATCGCGTCCATGTCCCGTCGCTTTGAGGCGTATCAACAGGCCGGCGTGAACATCGCCGCCGGGAACGAACTAATTTCCCGGATCAAAAAGCTGATCTCATCCACCTCCACGAAGGGTGTTCTCTCGGAAATCGGAGGGTTCGGTGGGCTTTTCAAGCCGGACATGAACCAATTTTCCGAGCCGGTGCTCGTGGCGGCCACGGACGGTGTGGGCACCAAGCTCAAGCTGGCCTTTGCCTTTGATCGGCATGACACCGTAGGTATCGACCTGGTGGCCATGAATGTCAACGATGTTCTGGTTCAAGGTGCCAAGCCATTGTTTTTTCTTGATTATTTTGCCACAGGCAAGCTTGACGTCAGCCAGGCCGAGCAGGTCATTGCCGGCATCGCCAAGGGCTGCAAGCAAGCGGGATGCGCGCTTCTCGGGGGTGAGACGGCGGAGATGCCGGATTTTTATCCGCCGGGAGAGTATGATTTAGCCGGGTTCTGCGTAGGCATCGTCGAGGACACCAAGATCATTGACGGTTCAGGCTGTTGCGTCGGGGACCACCTGATCGGTTTGGCTTCGTCGGGGTTTCATTCCAACGGCTATTCCCTGGTGCGCAAGGTGCTGGCCCAATCCGGGCTGCGCGGCGAGGACAAGTTCCCGGGGTTGCAGCGCAGCGTGGCCGACGTGCTGCTTTCACCCACCAAGATTTACGTCAAGCCGGTGCTCAATCTGCTTCGGGATCTGCCTATCAAGGGCATGATTCACATCACGGGCGGCGGTTTTTACGACAATCTTCCCCGAGTCATCCCCCGAGGGCTTGCGGCCAGGATTCAGTTCGGTTCCTGGCCGGTGCCCCAGGAATTCCTCTGGCTCAAGCAGTCCGCTCGACTGTCGTGGGAGGAAATGCTCCAGATCTTCAATGTGGGTGTCGGCTTTATCCTCGTGGTCGACGAGGATCGTGCCGAGGAGGTCATTTCCAGGCTCAACGCCCAGGACCAGGCGGCCTGGTTGATCGGCAACCTTGAGGAGCACGGCGGACCAGACGAAGAACGGGTGCAGATCATCTTTTGATCACGAACAGCCAGTGGAGCTAAGCGGGAGGGGATCAGCATTCGACTTATGCGGATGCGGGGCCGACAAAAGCCGGTTCGCTCTGCCTTGATCCATTGATTTATCCGAGATACGGATTGAAGTAGCCAAGTCGTACCCAGGGCGCGGCTCGGAACACGGTTTCCAGAAAGGCGTTCAAGCCTTGTGCGGGTTCTGGGGCGTTGGGAAAAAGTCCCAGATACAGTTCCGGATCCAGGTTCATGTTTCGCATCTGGATGAAGTCCACCCGTTCCTCCCTGATCAAGTCCGCGACGGCATCCATTTCTTGCTTGGTGTCGCTGATCCCCGGAAAGAACAAGTAATTGAGCGAGACGAACAGGCCGGCTTGCTTGGCTTGGCAAATGCTTGTCGCTACATCCTTGAAACCATGGCCTTTGGGTCGGCAATAGGCGGCGTAGTTATCGGGCACAGCGCTGTTCAGGCTGACCCTGATCGAAGATAGACCGGCTTGGGCCAAGGGTCGGATCACGTCCGGCAGGCTGGCGTTGGTGTTGATGTTCACCGTGCCGTTGCCTCCGCCGGTCCTGTATTCCCGTACTGCTTCCGCGATTACGGCGGCCTCGGTCAAGGGCTCGCCCTCGCAGCCCTGGCCGAAGGAGAAGATGGGGCGGCGTTCCCGGCGGGCGTGGTGGTGCATGATCTGCACGATCTCCTTGGACGAGGGGCGGAAGGCGATTCGTTTTTGGGTTGATGGAAAGCCCGCATCCGCGGGTTGCAGGGACAAACAGCCCAGACAGCGGGCATTGCAGGTCTGCGCCGTGGGCAGCGGGGCCTCGAACCGGCCCAGGGCCAGATTGCGGGCCGCAGGACATGAGGAGACCAGGGCGCAATTGGCCAAATGACGGACCAGGCGATTGGCGGGAAAGGTTTTCAGCCATTGCTGCGCTCCGAAACGGACGCGTTCTTGCGGGATGCCGGAAAATTGCTGCCTGGGATCCTGGTCCACCTGTCTGGCGCAGACCCAGAAGCGATTCCGGGCGAAACCCACCGCGGCATAGGCGAATAGCGGCAGAACCGGGGCGTCGGAGTCGGTTTGGTAGGCGCAGACCGCGTTCAAGGTGTGGCCGGGGCTGACAAAGGCAGCCACAGCCGTCTGTTCCAGAGTCTCTACGCGCCGGGCTCGGCGGTCCCATCCCAGGGCCAGCCTCCCGGGCAAAAGGAACAGTTCGCACTCCTCGGGCAGGGGGATCAGTTCCTCAGGCCGGGGCGGCCGTAGTTCCGCGCCGAGGCGGCAGATCATGCCTAGATCGGGATGATCGAAGATCCGGCCGCGGGTGTCGGCGTAGATCATGCGGGGAAGTTGGTTGTTCATGGATGAGACTTACTCGTTGTCGAAGAGGAAAGTCCTTTTGCTAGGCCATTGCATTCGCCCTTGCAAGGGCGC
>DBNV01000014.1:7121-14049 GCA_002299865.1 Desulfonatronaceae bacterium UBA663
CTTGCAAGGGCGCCTTGGCGAGAGACGTTTGTGGTTCGTGAATCAGACGAATGCGAGGTGTTCCCATGAGGTTGCCCCATGCGATTTCCTTGCCCACAATGTTCCCAAAAATTGACCACAGGAGCATGACCTGATTGTGTAGCACTTAAGGAATTTGTCGGTGAAATTTGATCAATCCTTTGTCCATGGATTGGAGAATCACGGTATGAGCGGGTTTATCCGAAACAAGGTGGAGGTTCGCAATCCGGACGCGACCATAGTCCTCTCGCATGGCGCTCCCAGGAAGCAGGCCCGATTTGATCCTCGGGAGGCGAATATCTTCCTGGTGGGACTGCGAGGCAGCGGCAAGACCACCCTGGGCCGGCTGCTGGCCGAACGGCTGCTAGCCGAACGGCTGGAAGTCGCCTTTGTGGATACCGATGACATGATTGTTCAGCGGGCTGGGACAAGCATCGCCGAGATCGTCGCGGACCAGGGCTGGGATGCGTTCCGGAGCATGGAGAAAGAAGCCCTGCGGGATGTCTGCTCCCGCAGGGGACAAGTCGTGGCCACGGGCGGCGGGATGGTGATCGACCCGGACAACCGAGCATTACTGGGAACATCCGGCGTGGTCTTTTATCTCATGGCGGACATCACCACTCTGGCGCAACGACTAGCCCGAAATCCCATGGCCGACCAACGACCGGCCCTGTCCGACCTCGCCCCAACTCAAGAGTTGGCGCAGTGCCTTCGTCAGCGCGGCCCGCTGTACATCTGCGTTGCCAACCATGTTTTGCGTGCTGAAAAAGCCCCCGCGATTCTGGTAGAGGAAGCCATCGAGAAACTGGACGCCACAGCCTCGGGATGATGACTTTTTTGTTAATTCTTTGGCATAAAACTACATTTTTTGTCAGTATTCTTTTGTTGTATTTTTGCCGATATGCTTTACAGTCTTGAATAATTGAGAATTTTTGCGTGGCCTTAAAATTGCAAATCTTAGGCGAAATGAATTCAACCCTGGAGGTTTGGCATGGTCGAGACGACTGTTTTCAATTGCAGAAACGCCGATGACGTGATGAAGGCGGTTCGCGAACACAAGGTCAGTTTTGTCCAATTTTGGTTTGTGGATGTGATCGGAACACTGAAAAGTTTTCAGATTGCCGTCAGCGAACTGGAAGGGGCCTTTGAGGAGGGCATGGGTTTTGATGGCTCCTCCATCTTAGGTTTCGCACGAATCCACGAGAGCGACATGGTCGCCATTCCGGATCCGACGACGTTTCAACTGGTCCCGTGGCGCCCCATGGATCGGTCCGTGGCTCGGATGTTCTGCGACATTAAGAATCCGGACGGCACGCCGTACGTCGCGGACAGCCGCTTTGTCCTTAAAAGAATCCTGAACAAGGCCGCAGAGAAAGGCTATACCTTTTATGTCGGACCGGAGTTGGAATTCTTTCTTTTCGAGTCCTCGACGCGTCCGACCATTCTGGATCATGGCGGCTACTTTGACGCTCCGCCCCTGGATTTGGGCAACGATATCCGCCGGGACATTATTTTCGCCCTGAACCGCATGGGCATCACGGTGGAGTACAGCCATCACGAGGTTGCTCCTAGCCAGCATGAAATCGACCTGCGCTACGCCGAGGCCCTGGCCATGGCTGATATCGCCGTGACCTACAAGGTGGTGTGCAAGGAAATCGCCCGCAAGCACGGCTGCTACGTGTCCTTCATGCCCAAGCCCATTTTCGGAATCAACGGCAGCGGGATGCATGTTCATCAATCTTTGTTCAAAAACGGAAGAAACGTTTTTTACGACGCAGCGGACAATTATTATCTCAGCGCGGAGTGCAAAAGTTATATCGCCGGCTTATTGAAGCATGCGCCGGAGTTTTGCGCCGTGACCAACCAGTGGGTGAACTCCTACAAGCGTCTGGTACCCGGCTATGAAGCGCCCGTCTATATCGCTTGGGCTAGGAGAAATCGCTCCGCCCTGGTCCGGATCCCTCTATACAAACCAGGGAAAGAGGCCGCCACCCGCGTGGAACTGCGTTCTCCGGATCCGGCCTGCAATCCGTATCTGGCCTTCGCGGTCATGCTTGCTGCGGGACTGAAGGGCATTGAGGAGGGCTATCAACTGCCCGCGCCGGTGGAAGAGGATATCTACGAAATGAGCGCCAAGGAACGGGCCGAGTATAAGATCGACTCCCTTCCCGGCAGCTTGGGAGAGGCCGTGGCCGTTATGAAACAAAGCTCGCTGCTCAGGGAGGCGCTGGGGGAGCATATTTATACCAAGTTCATTGAGAATAAAATGAAGGAGTGGGACGATTACCGCATCCAGGTCACGGAATACGAACTCAACAAATATTTGCCTTTGTTGTAGCAAAAGCCCGGCGCACGACACGGCATTTTAGACGAAGTAGCGTAAAACTCCCCGTTTCTTGAGAAACGGGGAGTTTTACGTTTTTGGCATAGCAACGAAGTTTTTACCTTGTTCGCTCCCACCAGCCGCCAACGACAGGAAATGCCTGGTTCCCAGCCGCAGAAGAGCATCCGGATCACCCCGTTCTGACGCTTGAAACCCGTGGAGGAGTCATCCAGGCGGGCTCTGCTCGTGCCGGAAAACAGGCAGCCCGGGCAGTCCTCGGCACCTTCCAACTCCATCCATTCAAGGATGACGAAACGCAGGTTCAAGGCTGCTCCGTCCAGCAAGGCCCGAACATCGAGGCATTGATCATAGCGCTGATGCTGGATTTGCGCCCAATGGAAACGGTCTTGCTCCAGCTGCGGTCGGGGCCATTCCTTTTTGCCGCATCCCGATGCGCCGGCAACAAGGCACAAAACGACGACCATACTGATGATCAAGGGCCAGACAGTGCGCAATGTTTTCACCGTACTCCTCCAATACCGTTTTGACATAAAACGATTTCCGCGTGCGATCACGCTTTGCGTTATGCGCGGCCGGGTGCGTTCATGCTGGTTGCCGGTCATGCCTAATCCAAGTCCCGCACGGAAACAAGTTGTTTCTTTACTCTAGGTTGAAAACAGTTTAGAAGTCGGCAGCTTTTTATAGGCCATACTTCCTGCCTCCCAAGGAATATCCCGCCGATGATGCACTATTTTGTGCGGTTACGACATGCCCTTGTAGAAAATGGCGCTTTGATTGATCATTCACGGCGTTTTTTTGGCTTGGTTTTCTGCCTGACGGCTCTTTTCGCCTTTCATCTTCCGTCAGCATCGGGACAATCCTTGCTGGAGCAAAACTTTTCCCTCCACGGCGGGGCAGTGCCGTGGACCCTTGAGGCGGACTGGGTCGAAAGCCTGCACCGTGAACAAGTGTTCGAGGCCCACGGCAATGTGATCATTCGGCAGGGGGAAAACATGATCAAGGCGGACAAGGCCACTTACTTTCGCGACACGGGCTTTGCGCATCTGAGCGGCAACGTGCGTATCAAGTGGGACGGCGACGTCATGACCGGGGACACGGCGGACTTCGATCTGCGCAACAACACAGGCTGGATCACGGATGGCGAGATATTCTTGGCCAAGGATCATTTTTATATCCGAGGCGATCTCTTGGAGAAAAAGTGTGCCAATACCTATGCGTTCGAGGACGCACAGATCACCACCTGTGACGGCCCGATCCCGGCTTGGTCCATAAAAAGCAGCACAGGCGAAATCACCACCGGCGGCTACGCCCGGATGTGGCACCCCCGCTTTCAAGTCAAGGGTACGCCGGTGCTGTACTTCCCGTATGTGATTTTTCCCGTGAAGACCGAACGGCAAAGCGGATTTCTGATCCCCGAGCCCTCTTACAGCAGTCGTCTGGGCATCGGCCTGAACATTCCCTATTACTGGGTCATTAACGAGGAGCAGGACGTCACGTTGTACGCCAATATGATGTCCAAACGCGGTGTGATGACCGGACTTGAGTACCGCCACTTCACCAATTTGGACTCCAAAGGCGTATGGCAGGCCGACTGGTTGTACGACAGGAAAACGGCCCCCACCGAGGCGGATGAAAGCCCTCAGTTCCGCAGCGATAAGTTGACCAGGTCCAATGCCCATCGCTACTGGATTCGCGGCAAGTACGACGGTTTTTTAGGAGACCCCCGCTGGCGCATCAAGCTCGACCTGGATTTGGTTTCCGACCAGAATTATTTGCGGGAGTTCAAACATGGATCCACCGGGTATGAGCGCACCCATGACCAAATGCTTGCAGACTTCGGCCGCGGCATAAACAGGGCTGACTCCATTGTTCGGAGCAACGCGGTTGAACTCAGTCGGAGCTGGATCTTGCTCGGATTCCGGGGCAGCCTGCAGTATGATCAGAATTTGGCGCACTGGACGGATAACAGGCCCGGCAAGGACAATCAGACGTTGCAGCGTTTACCGGAATTGAATCTGGATCTGTACAGAACCAGGCTCGGTCCTACGCCCTTTGTGGTGGAATCGCGCAACCAGGCGGTTTATTTCTGGCGTGAAAAGGGCGCCACCGGTTCCCGGATCGAATTTTTGCCTAAGGTCAGTCTGCCCTGGAGTACAGGGGTTGGCGCCATCACCCCCAGCGTGGCCTGGCGACAAACCTTTTACGCCATCGACAAGCACGACGGGTCTTGGCCAGGGGTAGACGAGCCCAAGGACTTTTTTGCACGGGGCATCCCCGAGTACCGGGTGGAAGCCTTCAGTTCCCTGTTCAGGGTCTTTGATCTCAGTGTGCAGGAGGACGTCTCCCCGACCATTGAAAACGTTGGCCACAGCCGCTGGTCCAAGATCAAGCATACGTTTCAATCCGAGTTGACGTACAGCTATATTCCAGAGCGGGACCAAAGCGGCAGCCCTCAATTTGTCGAAGACAAGATCGGCAAGCGTAACCGCTTGTCCTACACCTTGCGCAACACCTTCAACCGTCGCCTGGATACTGTGGTGCAGCGTCGATCCGAGCGTCCGACGGATGAAGAGGGTGGATCTGAAAATGGTGAGAAGAGCAGTCTTTTCGGCCTGCTAACGCAGAGTATTTGGACGCGCAAGGAATATCGGGATTTCTTGATGATCCGGTTCGATCAATTCTACGACTTTGACGAGGCTGAGCGCGACACGGATTTGGAACGCTATCCGCGACAGCCGTTTTCCGATATTCGGATGGATGTGACCTTCAACCCCGGCAAGCATGTCTCCTTGGAAAACAGCACGTGGTTCTCCCCCTACCTGCGCAGGGTCACCCAGCACGAGCACATGCTTCGGCTCAGCTACAGCGGTCTGGGGGCGGCTTATTTCGGCTTTGATTTCCGCGCTGAAGTGGACGACGTCTGGCGCAGGAACCAGAGCAAACGCGAGATCCTGCAACTTGGCGGCCTGTTGCATTTGCCCGGAGGGTGGTCCGTGCGCGGAGATTATAAAACCGACCTTGAAACCACTGAAGATTTAGAGAGAGTTTTTGGTCTCAGCTATACGCATCAGTGCTATTTTGTGGAATTCCTTTTCTCTCAGACCCCGGATGAAGATCGTTACGAAGTCCGCCTCTCCCTCAAAGGATTGGGAGACTTGGCAGGCCTGCGCTTTTAAAAATTTAATGAAGGATCATCGCATGCAGCGTCTTTCCCAGATTGCCGTCTTGTTCGTTTTGTTGTCGGTCATTGGTTGCGGCTACCACTTCAGCGCTAGCGCGCCAATTATTTTACCTCACGGCGCGACGAATATCCATATCCGGGAAGTCAACAATCCAACCCTGGAGGGCTGGATTGATTCCTACCTGCGCTCGAGGTTTCAGGATGAATTCACCAGAAGGGCGAAAATCAACTGGGTCAGCCCGGATGAAGCCCAGGCCTATGTAGTTTTGACTATTCTCAGTTATTCTGTGGACGCCGATCTTGTCGGCGCCCGGGGTCAGGCCTTGACCGGGCGGGTTCATGTGGTTCTGGAGGCTAAGCTTCGCAGTCAAATGGACGACTCTTTGCTGTGGTCTTCAGGTCATGTAAGCGGCACCGAGACTTTCGAAGCTGGAACCAGCGAGATCGTCGCCGGAGAACGAGCAGTGGAGGAAGCCATCCGTAAGATTGCGGACGGTTTGGGTGCTGATTATTGATCTTATGCCTGACGTCGAGAATCCGTCCTAGCATTTTCGACGTTTCGGCCCACGGAAAAGCGTAGCGCTGTCCGCTTTACCGTTGGTCTCCAAGGGCCTCCAGGTGATCTCACAATCGTCGAGGTGACATCCTGTCACCTGCATACGCAAAGTCTTACGACGTTGCGCAGATCCGTAATCGTAGATGGCGTGTTTTTTGCCGGAACAAGTCAGGCCGTCGAGAAAATTCGCCTACTGCTGCGGGCCGATTGAAGCCGCCGGAGCCATGAACACGGCCTGGACGCGCTGTTTCTCGCCGCCCTGGACCACGCCTCGGTTTTCCTGCACGTAATAGGTGATCACCTCGCCGGTGATGGTTCCTCTCTCGTCCTTGAGCACGGGATTGCCTTCCATGACGATAATGCCCTTTTTAGTCCAATAAGTCGCCTTGCCGCTGGTGCCGCTCTGCTTGTCCCGCTTGATGCGCACGTTGCCTTCGGCCAGCAGCTTTTCAATGTCCTTGGAGGCGTCCGGGCCAATGGAGGCTTGCATGAACACGGTCAGTTTGTCGCTCCACAATTCGAAATCAGAGCGGTCCACATGCACGTTGCCCGTGAAGATCACGGTGTTGCGCCCCTGGTCGTAGTTCATCTTGTCTGAGCTGATTTTTACCGGAACCTGGTCCTGGGCCTGTACTGCGCCGTCTGCCAGCAGTATTGTCCAAGCGAACAAGATCGCCGCCAACGTCTTGATCATCATATTCTCCTGACTTAGATTGTTTTTCTGTCCAAGACCTTCGGGTATAATCGTCCGCAGTCCTTAGGACAAACTAGTCGAACCTGAAAAAGTCATTATCACCCGTTAAAGGGCGCCAGATGCGGACTGATGACT
>DBNV01000024.1:0-1443 GCA_002299865.1 Desulfonatronaceae bacterium UBA663
CATGAAGGGGCTGGTCAGGGCCACGGACGACGAGCGCAAGCTGCGACTGGCCAGGGACTTTCGGGAGGTCGCCACGGGCAGTCCTCGGGCCGTTGCCCGCCAACTGCGCAAGTATCATCTGGTGGAAATGCCCGAGGCCTGGAACCAGATCGCTTTTGACGATCACGTCCACGATGCCAACACCAAGGGCCGCAAGTCCGCCACGCATTTGATCATGGACGCCTGGATCAAGGGTATTCGGCGGCTGCAGGTCATTTACTACAATTATCTTGAACCTGAGACTGCCAAGGAATTGATGCAGGCGGCCGAGATCATGGACGTGAACGTGAGGGTCGGCCTGGAGTTCCGCGCACGGTTCAGGGGCCGCTACATCCGAATAATTTGGACCCCGCGCGGCTTCACGGAAATGCCTTGGATTTGATGTATTTTTGGATGTATCAACCCCGGGCCAGACATGTTTTACAGCGCTTGCTGCGGGGCATGAATACGGACGAACGCAAAGTGTTTCTGCTGTCCCAATACGTTCTGCAACGGGAACGGGAAATAGCCCAGCTTTTTCTGGACGGGCTCGTGGGCAGAAATTTTTCCAGGGCCTTGGCCTTTTACCTGGACAATTGGCGGGACTACCTGGACGATCTGCAACGCATGGCCTTACGGTTCGCGCCCATGAGCCTGGACACTTCCGGACAGCCGAAGATCCAGGTTAAGTAAGGCTTCAGGCGTCCTTGGGCGCGGCCTTGGTGGTGAACAGGAACGTGGCGCCCTCTCCGGGAACGCTTTCAACCCAAATTCTGCCCCCATGGTTGCGGATAATGTGTTTGCAGATAGCCAACCCCAGGCCTGTGCCGCTGTTGGCTTCGGAGCGGACCGTGTCCTGCCTGTAGAATCGTTCAAAGAGTCGCTCCTGATGTTCCCGGGGAATGCCAGGACCTTGATCCGCGATGGAAAAGACAATGAACTCCCCTTGCGGGCGGGCCGCGAGGGTGATGGTCCCCTTTGAGGGACTGAAGCGGATGGCGTTTTCAAGAATATTTTGAAAAACCTGCACTATTTGCTGCTTATCTGCGATAATCGGGGTGTTTTCCCCGGCCAGCAGATTCTCGAAGCGGATGTTCTTCGCGGCGGCCAGGGGAGAGCAGATCTCCATGGCTGCTTCCAACGGGCGCCTCGCATCGACGACAGAGAACGGTCCTGCCGGGACTTCTGATTCCAGCTTGGCCAGTTTGAGCAGATCGGTGACCATGTTTGCCATGTGACCGGCGTTTTTATGAACAATCTTGAGGAAGGCCCGCGCTGTTTCCGGTTCCGGCGGGGGATCGCCCAGCAACGTTTCGGTATAGCCCTTGATGGAGGTCAGGGGTGTGCGCAGTTCATGGGACACGTTGGCCACGAAGTCCCGGCGCATTTTTTCCATGCGCCTGGGCAGACTGACGTCCTGAACCA
>DBNV01000024.1:1833-2907 GCA_002299865.1 Desulfonatronaceae bacterium UBA663
TCCCGACCTCCGGGACGACTGAGCAGCAGGCGCTCCTCCTTGTCCGATCGGCTGCGCAGAATGCGTTGCACGGCGGTGGACAGATCCGGTTCCAGGGTAGTTTCAAGGATGGTTTTGCCTTCCAGATGCGGAACCATCGGGAAAAAGCGCTTGAACGCCGGATTTGCGGAGAGGATGCGCCCTTCCTGGTCCACGGTGAGTACGCCCTCGTTCAGTCCGTTGAAGAGCGCCTCCAGTTGGGCCTTTTGCTCCCGCACCGTGCTGATCTGGGAGGACATCTCGGCGGCTATGGCGTTTACCGCCTCGGCCAGAGGGGCGAACTCACTGCCCCGCTCCACGTCCAGGCGCTGGTCGTATGCCCCGCGGCCGATATCCGAAACCAGGGAGATCATTTTTTTGATGGATGATAAAATGCCTCGGGTGAGCAGGATGCTTAGGACCAATGAGGCCGCTAGGCAGGCGATGAGAATGGCCATGAATCGCACTTTGAGCGTATCCAGGCGATCATAGAGTTCCGAAAGGGGCAGGGATAGTCGGAGGACGCTCTGGACAGCGCCGTCCGTGGGGCATAACTTGGCTGCATAGATCAGGTCGCGCCCGATGGCGGCGCTACGACGGATATCCAGGCCGGTCCGTCCTTGCATGGCCGCGAGCACCTCTGGTGCGAACACTTCAAACCGGTCGTCGTGGTCTTCCACCTGGGCCAGGCGTTGTTCAGGAACATGGCTGTCCGCGAGGACCCGTCCATCCTGGATCAGGGTCAATCGGGCCCCGAGGCGGGAGCCGAGGTCCGTAAACCATGCCTGCTTGGAGCTTTGGTCCAACAGGTCGGACTGGTTGGAGAAGAACCAGCAGGTGGCGTTTAGGAGGTGCCGGGCCCGGTCCTCGCCGTGGGCCAAGAGATCGGTTTTCACGGTATGGGCTAAAAAGAGATATCCCGGGATGAAGACCGCCAGGAGCAGTCCCCAGGACCAGAGCAGGATGCGCGCGCGCAGGGAGGTTGGAAGCATAAGCCGTTCAAATTGGACGTGCCATCATAAAGAGGTCACTGCAAAAAGTCATCTGCCCATGTCA
>DBNV01000024.1:3256-6057 GCA_002299865.1 Desulfonatronaceae bacterium UBA663
CGACCGGCCGGTCGCCCCTACTCCTGCTCAAAAGAGGATAGCGCCATTGCATTATCAACAGGAAATGGTCTAAGGAGTATGGATCATGGCTGAATTTATATGTTCCAAGTGCGAAAGAGCAGAAGGAAGGCCGGTGCAAGCCCCAGAAATGCCCGAAATGCGGCGAAAAGGGGACCATGGTCAAGCAGGAGAAAGGATGATCCTGTAGCGTGGAAGCACGGATTCGTCTCCAGGACGTTTCCGGAAGCGTCCGTTTCATTGAGGCCGCGCCCCATCTGACCCTGGCCCAGGTCTTGTTTCTGGAAAGCCTGTGGCCGAAGGGGGCTTTTTGCGCGGGTCTGGGGCGTTGCGGACTGTGCGCGGTGCGTTTCATCGCGTCAGTCCCGGCCTCCTCGCCCGAGGACCAAGCAGTGTTCTCCGAAGCGCGGCTGGCCCGCGGCTGGCGGCTGGCTTGCCGCAGGCAGGCCCTGCCCGGGATGGAGGTCGAGTTGCCTTTCGACTTTCCTCCCGTACGGATGCCGACACCTTTGTCCGCTTTTGTCCGGGAACCCCAGGGGGCATTGTCTCTGGCCGTGGACCTGGGCACCACCAGCGTGCAGTGGCGGCTGGACGACGAGGTCGGAACGCTTGCCGGCGGGCAGGATCTCAATCCGCAACTGGCCGCGGGCAGCGAGGTGATGTCCCGGCTGAGATTCGCCTTGCAGCATCCAGGCAATGCCCGAATGCTGCAAGGCGTGGTGCTGCGTTGGCTGGAACCGCTGGCAAGGGCGTGGCCTCGGCCTGTGGACCGGATCTGCGTGGCGGGCAACAGCGTGATGACCGCGCTTTTGCTGGGCTGGCCCCTGGAGGGGTTGGCCAAGGCCCCCTACAGCCTGCCGCATCCGGCCGGATTCTGGACTAAGCCGGCTCCGGACTGGCCGGAGGTCTACATCCCTCCCCTGATCGCACCGTTCATCGGCGCGGACGTGAGCGCGGGCCTGGCGTGGATCCACTTTGCCCAAGGCGATGCGCTGAGGTATCCGTTCCTCCTGGCCGACATGGGCACCAATGGGGAATTCCTGCTGGCGCTGAAGCCAGGAGAGTGTTTGGGGGCAAGCGTGCCTCTGGGGCCGGCCCTGGAAGGCATCGGCATGAGTCACGGCTCGGCGGCCCTGCCCGGGGTCTGGGTGGACTTCCGCCTTGCGGCGGGGGGACTTGCGCCAAAGACCCTGCCGGGTGAAATTTTTTCACCTCTGCAGGCCGCGCCGCGCATTTCGGGCACGGGGTACTTGTCCCTTCTGGCTCGGCTGCGCGAGATCGGGCTTCTGGACGCAACCGGACGATTTGTTCCCGGCGACAACCCATTGGCCCGACGCCTGGGGGCCGGCCTGGAGGAAACCGCGGCGGGAAAACGTCTGGCCCTGGGCCGCGGCGTGTTTTTCACGGGCCGCGACGCGGAGGAACTGCTCAAGGTCAAGGCGGCCTTCAACCTGGCGTTTTCGCGGCTTTTGGCCGAAGCAGGGCTTAAGCCGGACGACGTGCAAACGGTTTATCTGGCCGGAGCCTTGGGAGAGCATGTTCGCTTGGCGGCCCTGGAGGAATTGGGGTTCGTGCCGCCCGGCATGCAACCCCGCATCTGCGCCTTGGGCAATACATCCCTGGCCGGAGCCGCACTTTTGGTGCGCAGTGCTCAAGCCAGGGCGTGGATCGAGGCCTTGGCGCCCAAGATACGCGTCCTGCCCATCGGCCAGGAGCGGGATTTTTTCACCCAGTATGTGCAAAGGCTGGTTTTTACCTATGTCGCCTGAGGTTTCCAAGGCCCTTTTTCGGTCTTCCTTTCCCGAGTTGTCTGCGGCGGCGTGCGAGGCCATGCGCGCATATGCGCGCCTGCTGGCCGAGGTCATGCCCATGAAGGCCGCGCATCGCAGGCGTCTGCCCGATAATATCCAGGAATTGTCCACGTTCCTGACCACGGAACGCAAGGAACTGCTGGGCCGGGATTATTTGCATGCCCCCCAGGCACTGGGGGCGTATTTATGGTATTTTCTGCCCTGGAATATGCTGCGTTTGATCCGGCTGCTGGGCGGTCTGGATTTTGCCCCCCGCGAGGGCGCGGTGATCGTGGACCTGGGTGCCGGGCCGCTGACCCTGGTGCAGTCCCTGGCCTTGGCCAGGCCGGATCTGCTGGGCAGGGAGCTGCATTTCTATTGTCTGGACTCCACGCCCAAGCCCATGCGCGAAGGACGGAAGCTGTATTTCGGCCTGCTGGACCTTTTGGGCGAAAAATCCAACTGGAAGACGCATCTGATCCACGCTCCCTGGCAGGCGGGCTTGCGCGACGCGCCCTCTGCCGACGTCTTGACCGCGACCAATTTCATGAACGAACTGCCTTGGCACCGGCGCGATCCTTTAAGCGAGCAGGTGGGTGATTTTTTTGCGCACGTGGCCGGTCACGTGCGCGGCGACGGTCAATGTCTGTTCGTGGAGCCGGGCAACCGCCTGGGAGGCAAGCTGGTGAGCATGCTCCGGGAAAGTGCTGTGGCCCAAGGCTGGAATGTCCTGGCCCCGTGCACCCATGCTAAGCCCTGCCCCATGCTGGGCAATCCGCGAGAGACGTCGTGGTGTCATTTTTCCGTGTCTGTCTTGGGCTGTCCGGACTGGCTGGCTGCCTTGTCCCGCGAAGCGGAACTGGCCAAGCGGGATTTGAGCTTAAGCTTCGCGCACCTGGTCGGCTCCTCGCCGCCCGCAAAGCAAGCCGGGAAACGATCCGGAGAACGGGTGAGGATCATCAGCGGCGAATTCGCCCTGCCCGACGCCCGCGG
>DBNV01000024.1:6424-11683 GCA_002299865.1 Desulfonatronaceae bacterium UBA663
CCCGGACAGGGCGTTACGCCTGCTCGGCCAGGGGCAAGGTGCTGCTGGTCAGCGAGCCGGGAGAGGCGGGGACCTCGTCCGGGGACGTGGTGGATCTGAAGCTTGATGAGCAGATCGGACGGGACGCCAAGACCCAGACCCCGATGGTCGGGTTGCATCCTAAGCAAGGCCGTGCCGTCCGAGTCTCTTTCCGAAAAGCGGCCCAAGCCGCAAAAACAACCTGACCAAAAACAAGCCGACCTGGACAAGCCGGCAAAGAATCAGATCACTCCGTGAAGCGGTCCTCCCTTGGCGCCCAGGGCGTCCACGCGTTTTCCCACTTCCGGGTCGTCCTCCAAGGGTGGGGCGTGGTGCGGCTTGGCCCGGGCGTCAATGATCAGCGGACTATTGCATCCCCAGTGCTTGCAGCGTGTGCCGGCCCCAACACCGTAAATATCGCAGGCCGGGTCGGAGCGGGTAAAGCAGACCCATAAAAAATTGCGTAAATCGTGGGACACAAAGGCGCTGTCGTCCACGACCACCAGTAAAGGCCAGTCCTGTAGTTCCCTTTCTCGTTCATCCGCCGACATGGCCTCCAGGGCCAAGCAAAAGCGTTCTATTTCCGGGTCTTGGGAGTGGCGTTCACGCCGGCATCGCGGCCCCCGAACGGCCAGGACGCCTGGCAGGCACACCCGCGGGTCGCCGAACCCTTCAGGAAGCTTCAGGCTGATGGGCGCGGTCGCGGGCAGGGTCCGTTTGGGCGGACCGGCTGCGGCCACGACCACCTTGGAGCCTTCGTTCAGTCCCAGTCCAGAGTAGTCCAGGGTGTCCACGGTGGTGCGGGTCTGGAAGTGCAGGTCCCTGGTCCAGTCCACCCGGCGCAGCATGTGCCGGAAAAAGGCCGGAAGATCATGAATGTCCAGGCTGGGATCGTCTTTGTGGTCGGCGATGAACAGGTATTTGGCCAGGGAAAGCTGGCCCTGGCCGAGGATGGCGTTGGCCTGGGTCAGCAGTTCCCTGGGCGCTCGATCGGCCTCGTAAGGCACGTAGCGTTCGCTGCCCAGGGCCAGCAGCAGCGGATGCACCCCGGCCGCGTCCACGGCGTGGACCGCACGCACGCCGGGCAGGACTGTGGGAATGACCTCGCCCGTCAGTTCGTGGATCAGCGCGCCAAAGGATGTATCCTCTTGCGGGGGGCGGCCCACGGTGGTGAAGGGCCAGATCGCGTCCGGGCGATGGTGGACCCGCTCCACGGACAGCACGGGAAAATCATGCTCCAGGCTGTAGTAGCCCAGATGGTCCCCGAACGGGCCTTCAGGCAGGGTTTTTGCTCCCAGGACAACACCGCTGATGCAGAAGTCCGCCTGGGCGGGCATGGGCAGACCGTTGGCCGCGAGGAGCATGTCCAGGCGATGCCCGCCGAGCATGCCGGCGAAGCTGAGTTCGGGCATGCCTTCGGGCAGGGGCATCACCGCGGCCAGTGTCATGGCCGGCGGACCACCAACAAAGACATTCACCCGCAGGGGCTGCCCGCCGCGTTCCAGGGCCTGGGCGTGGTGCACCCCGATGCCGCGATGAATCTGGTAATGCAGGCCGGCCTCCCGGTCGGGCCGGTAGCTCCCGCCGGAGATTTGCACTCGGTACATGCCCAGGTTGGAGTGCCGCCAGCCGGGCATTGTCGGGCTTTCGGAATAGACCTGGGGCAGGGTGACGAAGGCCCCGCCGTCTTTGGGCCAGGAAACCTGTTGCGGCAGGTCGGACAGGGCGCAGGAAGCGCCCAGGATCGGCCCGGTGGTGACAAATCTAGGCCGGGCGTGCCAGAGGGTGCGGGCTGACCCCAAATACTTCCAGGGCGAACGCAGGGCCTCGGACGGGTCGACCTTCAGCCGGACCAAGCGTTCCAGGGCCGGGAGCGTATCCCGGAAGAGAAAGCGCGACCGCTCCAGGGTGCCGAAAAGGTTGCCGAGCATGGGGAAGCGGCAGCCCTTGACCCGGGTGAAGAGCAGGGCCGGGCCCTTGGCTTGGTAGACGCGGCGCTGGATTGCGCCGGCCTCAAGGTGAGGGTCCACTTCAACGTTCAAGCGGAGCAAATGTCCGGCCGCTTCCAGGTCCCTGACGCAGGCTTGCAGGTTGGCGTATCCCATGTCTCCTTTTCTAAATCACGTTGCGCAGGCCTGGCAAGCCTTGCTCTTTGCCCTGAGATGGGGCATTAATTTCTATGAATCACGGCGGCATTATCCGCGCGAGGCGCATCATTGCATTCGGGTAGGATCGGGACAACAGACTCTTTAGGAGTTATTGCCATGGCGAAAAAGACTCCATCAACCAGACAATCAATCAAGGTCGACGAAAAACCGGAAAAAGTGCGTTCCACAACAGCCAGGCCGCGACAACTTGGTCCTGTGGGAAGTTTCATCAAACACCACTACCGGCATTTCAACGCCGCCGTGGTGGTGGACGCCGCCGAGGCCTACCAGGCTTTTTTGGATCAGGGCGGCAAGATGATGATCACCCTGGCCGGGGCCATGAGCACGGCCGAGCTAGGGCTTTCCCTGGCCGAGCTGATTCGCCGGGACAAGATTCATTTGATCTCTTGCACCGGCGCCAACCTGGAAGAGGACGTCTTCAACTTGGTGGCTCACGATTTCTACGAGCGCGTGCCCCATTACCGCGAACTCACCTCCCAGGACGAGGCCGTGCTGCTGGCCCGGCACATGAACCGGGTCACGGACACCTGCATTCCCGAAGAAGAGGCCATGCGTCGCATCGAGCGGGTGATCCTCAAGTTCTGGATGGAGGCGGACCAGAAGGGCGAGCGCTACTTTCCCCATGAATTTCTGCGCCAGGCTCTGGCCAGCGGGGCGTTGGAAAAGCACTACCAGATCGACCCCAGGAATTCCTGGATGCTGGCGGCTATGGAGAAGAACGTGCCCATCATCGTTCCGGGCTGGGAGGATTCGACCCTGGGTAATATTTATGCCGCAGCCGTGCTGCGCGGCAAGGTCAAGAACGTGCATACCGTGCGCACGGGCATTGAATACATGATCTGGCTGGCGGATTTCTACAGGAAGACCACGGAAACGACCCCTCTGGGCATGTTCCAAATCGGCGGAGGCATTGCCGGAGACTTTCCTATCTGCGTGGTGCCCATGATTCAGCAGGACATGCGCATGGACGTGCCGTTGTGGGGCTACTTCTGCCAAATCAGCGACAGTACCACCAGCTACGGCTCTTATTCCGGGGCCACCCCCAACGAGAAGATCACCTGGGGCAAGCTCGGCGTAGACACCCCGAAATTCATCATCGAATCCGACGCCACCATTGTCGCGCCGCTGATTTTCGCCCATCTGCTGGAGTGGTAGGCAGACAGGTCCGGTCTTGATTACGACGAGGAGGTCAGCGGCAGGCGTCCGGTTCCTTCCGCACCAGCGTGGTGAGGATCAGTATTTCCGGCATGACAGCTAGCCGGGTCAGCAGCCACAGGGCGAGGATGGTGAAGGCCAGGCAAAACCAGAGCACGCCCGGCAAAATCCGCCCCGCCCCGGATCATCAGTCGGCTGCGCCATCTGGCCCCGGAACGCCTGGCGATGCTTAAACTCGATGGGCAGGGCATGGATGACGTTTTTGCGCACAAAGGCCGGTGGAGGAGAGTACAACCATTGAACCCGCGGGCACATCACTCCCCCGGATTCACGACGGTTCTATTCCTGCCGGCTCTCTTGGCCTGATAGAGGGCGTCGTCCGCCATCTTGAGGATTACGTCGGGATCGCTGAGGCTCGACTGAGAGGCGACCAAGCCGATGCTGACGGCAAATGAGACGACGGTTTTTCCGGTTTGCGCGGGGCTGCGCTCAATGCCGCTTCTGAGGCGTTCTGCGATGGCGTATGCGCCGTGTGCATCGGTCTGCGGAAGAATCACGGCGAATTCCTCGCCGCCCAGGCGTCCGGGAAGGTCTACTGTCCGGAGGTGTTTTTTGAGCAGCCCGGCAAGATGTTGCAGGACCTGGTCGCCTGCCGCGTGTCCGTAGTTGTCGTTCACGGTCTTGAAATGATCGATGTCGAGCATCAGCAGGGAAAAAGTTTGGCCGTAGCGCCTGGTGCGTTCAATTTCTTGTTCAAGAACCTTCATGAAATGCCTGCGGTTCCAAAGACCGGTCAGCTCGTCGGTGGTGGCCAGAAAGCGCAGTTTCTCCTCGGTGAGTTTGCGCTGCGTAATGTCCTGGGACGAGCCCACGATGTAGGCGACCTTGTCGTTCTCGAACACCGGGGTCAGCGTTGTGCGCCAAATCTTCTTCCCGCCGGGCAGGGAAAGCCCTTCCTCGTAGGAGCAAGGTTTTCCTGCCTGCACGCAGTTCATGTAATTTCTTGAAATAGTCGCGCCCAGTTCTTCGCCCAGAAGTTCCTGGGGCGTCTTGCCCCGCAAGTCATCCAGGGACAGCCCGGTGGAGGTTTGATGCGCCCTGTTGTTGCGCATGAAGCGAAAGGTCCCATTCTCCAGGACCTCGACCAGGAACATGGCGTCCTGGGTACCGTGAAAAATCCGCTCGTATTCGTCGAAGATCATTTTCAGCCGCTTCTCGGCTTTTTTCAGCAGGGAGACGTCCCGGGCCACATGAATTGAGCCGGTGATTTGTCCTTGATCGTCGTGCAGCGGGGTGACTTTCACCAGCAAATGGGCCTCCCATTCGGGGATGGAGACCTCGTGAAGATGTTCCCGACCGTCGAGCAGCATCCGACTGTGCGGACAATCCTGGACGGGGGCCTCTGTCTTGTGCGCAAGGCAAAAATAGAGCTGACCCAGGATCTTGTCCTGGGATAAACCAAGCAGCTTGAGCATGGCCTCATTGGCCTCAAGGACGGTACGATCCTTGGCGAGAATCATGATCGGGTCGGTCATGGCGTTGAAGAGCATCCGGTAGCGCTCATCGGACTCTTGCTGGGCCTGTTCAGTGCGCTGAATGCGGAGCATCGACTTGACCCGGGCGACAAGTTCCAAGGTTTCAAAAGGCTTGTTCATAAACCAGTCGGTGCCGGCATCCAGCCCCCGGGCCGGTGCCTCGGGGCTGTTCATGACGCCTAATATTGACCGAGAATAAGATCATTTTTGATCCTTCGGCAGAAATCCAGGTCGTTGCCGTCCGGCAGCATCACGTCCAGAAGAGCCATGTCTAGCGGTTCCTGCCGGGCCGCTTCCAGGCCCTCTGTCAATGTGAGCGCCGCAACGACGCGAAATTTAACTTTGTCCAGGAGATGCTTCAGGGCGGTCAGGATGGCGGGGGA
>DBNV01000024.1:12027-12604 GCA_002299865.1 Desulfonatronaceae bacterium UBA663
TACATCGTTAGTTGTTACTTGTCAACACTGGTTGAAGTTCCTGATCATTGGGAAGCACTCTGATTTTGGCTGGTTCTTGACCCTTTTTGCAGACAATGCGATAGAGAAGATCAGTATAATCGCCTCAAAAAAAATCAGCTCATGAAAAAACGCATCCTGTTCGTGGACGACGAACCGCAGGTTTTGCAGGGCTTGCGGCGGATGCTGCACGTCCAGGCCCGGGAATGGGAGCTGCATTTCGCGATCAGCGGTCCCCAGGCCTTGGAAAAGACAAGGATGGGTAGGGTGAAAAGTGAGGAGGCAAAGGGAAGCCAATGTGTCTGGGCTTAAGGTAGGTGCTCGGATGAAAGCTGATACGCATGGCTGGCATCGATGTTTCGGAGCCGTGGTTTTCGTGCTGGCGCTCATGGCCGTGCTGCCTGGGCCGGGAGGTGCCGGGGCAAGCGAGCAGCCCCTGGTCCTTTCCGCCGCGGAGATCAACTACCCGCCGTTTCTCATACCGGGCTACGGCTATGCCCTGCCCCAGGCGCATGCGGCCCTGCAGGACAAGTTCGATGAAGGGCTGCTGGTGCTGCTG
>DBNV01000022.1:0-889 GCA_002299865.1 Desulfonatronaceae bacterium UBA663
AGGTTGAAGCCGCAGGGCCCCATCAGGTCACCTTTTTTTTCAGTGGCTCGAAAAATCGCGAGCTGCCGTTGATCATCGGGCAAATGCCGGTTCTGTCCAAAGCTTATTGGCAGGAACGCGAGTTTAGTCAAACGACCCTGGAGACGCCCCTTGGCAGCGGTCCCTACCGGGTGGTCCAGGTGGATCCCGGCAGGTCCATTACCTATGAGCGCGATCCAAACTATTGGGGGGCCGACTTGCCGGTGAATGTGGGCCGACACAATATGGACCGCATCCGGTTTGAGTACTTCCGTGACGTCAACGTCGCCCTGGAGGCGTTCAAGGCCGGACAGTACGATTTCCGCCAGGAGAACATTGCCAGGCTCTGGGCCACGGGGTACGAGGGGCCGGCTTTGCGCCATGGCCGGATCATCATGGAGGAGATTCCCCACGCATTGCCCACGGGCATGCAGGGGTTCGTCTTCAATACCCGGCGCGCAGTCTTTCAGGATCCCTTGGTTAGGGAAGCCTTAGGCCTGATGTTTGATTTTGAATGGTCCAACCAGAACCTGTTTCACAACGCCTATGTCCGCACCAAAAGTTATTTTTCCAACTCCGAATTGGCTTCTGCGGGGTTGCCGTCGCCCGAGGAGCTTGAACTCTTGAATCCGCATCGGAAGCGGCTGCCTGAGCGGGTTTTCACCCAGGAGTATCGACCTTTGGTCACGGACGGTTCGGGGAACATCCGCGAGCAGATGCGCACGGCTCTGGCCTTGCTGGCTCAAGCGGGCTGGGAGGTTTCCCCGCAGGACAAGAAGCTGCGCCATACCTCGGACGGGACAGCCATGGAATTCGAGATCCTGTTGCACAATGCGGCCTTTGAACGGGTCTGCCTGCCCTACGTGCGGAA
>DBNV01000022.1:1291-29597 GCA_002299865.1 Desulfonatronaceae bacterium UBA663
CGGCTCATTGATTTTGATTTTGACATGACTGTGAGCGTATTTCCGCAGTCTCTTTCCCCGGGCAACGAACAACGTGATTTCTGGAGTTCTGAGGCCGCCGCCACCCCTGGTTCCCGCAATCTCGCCGGAGTACGTGATCCGGTGGTGGACGAGCTGGTGAACTTGGTGATCAGCGCCCCGGACAGAGCCGGCTTGATTGCGCGCACCAGGGCCTTGGATCGGGTGTTGTTGTGGGGGCATTACGTGGTGCCGCACTGGCATTCCCGTGTGTTCCGCGTCGCGTATTGGGACAAATACGAGCGGCCTGAGGTCACGCCGAAATACGGCCTGGCACTGGAGTCGTGGTGGATGAGGCCACAATGATCGTCAAGGACCGGAACTGCCGATGAGCGCATACATCCTGAGGCGACTGCTGCTCCTCATCCCCACGTTGTTCGGGATCATGGTCCTCAACTTCGTGATCGTTCAGGCCGCGCCCGGCGGTCCGGTGGAACGGGTCATCGCCCAGTTGCGCGGTCACGACATGGCGGCCACGGGCCGCTTTGCCGGCACGGAGCAGGGTGATTTCCAGTCCCAGCAGGCGGTCATGTCCCAGGATTCACGATCCCGGGGCGCCCAGGGCATTGACCCGGCCCTGATCGCCGAACTGGAGCGCATGTACGGCTTTGATCAGCCGCCTGCCCAGCGCTTCGTGCAAATGATGGGCAATTATCTCCGCTTTGACTTCGGCCAGAGCTTTTACCAGGATCGGAGCGTGATGGACCTGATTCTTGAGAAGCTGCCGGTGTCCATTTCCCTGGGGCTGTGGACCACCCTGCTGGTCTACGCCGTTTCCATCCCCTTGGGCATTCGCAAGGCCGTGAGGGACGGATCGACCTTTGATGTGGCCACCAGCGTCGTGGTCATCGTAGGCTACGCCATCCCAGGTTTTTTATTCGCGATTCTGCTCATCGTGCTCTTTGCCGGGGGCAGCTTTCTGGATCTTTTTCCATTGCGCGGTCTGACCTCGGATCATTGGGCGGATTTGAACTGGCCACTGCGCATCCTGGATTATTTTTGGCATTTGGCTCTGCCGGTGACGGCCATGGTCATCGGCGGGTTCGCGGGCTTGACCATGCTGACCAAGAACTCGTTCTTGGAAGAAATCAACAAGCAGTATGTGCTTACGGCTCGCTCCAAGGGGCTGACCGAAAGGCGGGTCCTGTACGGCCACGTGTTTCGTAATGCCATGCTCATTGTGGTGGCCGGTTTTCCCGGCGCGTTCATCGGCATTTTGTTCACCAGTGCATTGCTCATTGAGGTAATTTTTTCCCTGGACGGACTGGGACTTTTAGGGTTCGAGGCGGCCATCAACCGGGATTATCCGGTGATGTTCGGCGCCTTGTACATATTTACGCTGCTCGGGCTCTTGATGAACCTGGTGGGGGACGTGATGTACACGGTCATTGACCCGCGTATTGATTTTGAGTCACGGGATCGATGAGTTGCGAGGCGTTGCCGTGCCTGGCCTTGGCGAACAGCGCCAGACAGACGGCCCCGGCCTGGGCCACGTTCAGAGACTGCATTTCGCCGGGCATGGGGATGAATAATTTACGCCGGCAACGCTTGAGCACGCCGGGCCGGATGCCCTTGTCCTCGTTGCCCAGGACCAACACGGCGGGAAATTGCGGACGAAAGGTAAGGACGTTTTCGGCCTGGCTGTCCGTGGTTGTCCCGTAGATCACAAACCCTTCCTCCGCGCAGTGATCAAGGGCGCGGGAGAGATTGACCACGTGGGCCACGGGCAGCTTGTTCAAGGCCCCGGCGCTGGTTTTCGCGGCAATTGTTCCCAGGGCGGCGGACCTGTTTTTGGGCAGGATCAGGCCGCCGCAGCCTAAAGCCAGCAATGTTCTGGCCAAAACCCCGAGGTTGCCGGGATCCTGGATCTGGTCCAAAGCCAGGACCAAAGGCAACGCGGCCTGGCGGCCCCTGTCCAGGACGGCGGCCAGGTTCGCGAATCCGGGCTGGAAGACCCTGGCCAGGACCCCTTGGTGGTTGCCTGGATGCAGTCTGGATAATTCTTGTTCCGAGACGAGCCGGTAGCGAATCTTCCGGCTTTTGCAGATGTCCACCAGGCGTTCCAGAGCATGGGAACGAGCATTGTCCAGAATGTACACCAAATCCACCTGTTCCGGCCTGGCGAACAACAGTTCCTGGACCGGCTTGCGGCCCACAGTCCAAAAATCAGTCATGGTTTTGGGCTTGTTTGGCGTTGAAAAATTCCATGTTGCAGACCCATGTCTTGCCCTTGATTGCGATTTACGTTAGGTCACACGTACTTATAATCTGGGGGCGTTTTTCCGTCGAGGCCGTACGTCACGCTCAAATGTTGATGAGCGATCATTAATTTGCAAAAGACCATCTTAATCCTGGAACAAGCCCCCGATACAAAAACAACGGAGACTTGCATGCGCATACGCTGGATGATCCTTGCAGGTATTTGTCTCATGGCGCTGTACGGTTGCGCCGGACACCGTCAACAAGACCAGTTAGCCTCATTGCCTTCGGATGCACAAGCTCTCACTGATCAAAAATCAGGCTATCGGGTCGCCTTGGAAGGCGACTCCCGCGGCCTGGATGATCCGCCCCTGGATGCTTACGGCCGGCCCATGGTCGAGCATCCATTGCCTCTGACCGCAGCGGAGCAAAAGGCTCTGGATTCCCCGACCCAGGTGCAGTTCGTCCTGGACATTGAGGAGACCAGGAAAGTCGAATTCTATTTTCGCCACTTCACCCACGATGCCCGGGATCAATTTGCCGCCTTGCTGAAACGCTCCGAACTCTACCTGCCTTATGTCCGCGATGTTTTTGTCAGCCACGGACTGCCTCAGGACTTGATTTTCCTGCCCATCATCGAAAGCGGCTTCAACCCTATGGCCTACTCCAGGGCCGGTGCCGGGGGCATGTGGCAGTTCATGCCCGGCACGGGAAGAATGTTCGGCCTGACTTTTGATTGGTGGGTGGACCAGCGCCGGGATCCCTATCTCTCGACCCATGCCGCGGCAGCTTACTTGGCCAAATTGTACAACATGTTCAACGACTGGAACCTGGCCCTGGCCGCCTACAATGCCGGGAATGGGCGTATTTCCCGGGCCATGCAGCGCAGCGGTGCGGACAATTTCTTTGATCTGGCGGCCATTGACAATCTTCTGGCCAGAGAAACCCGGCGCTACGTCCCGAAATTCATGGCTGTGCTCAAGATCGTCCAGAACCTCGAGGAACTAGGTTTTGAGCCCATCAACTGGGATAACAGTCCCAACGTGGTCACGCTGGAGGTCAAGGGAGGTACGGATCTGGTGGCCTTAGCAAAAGCCTGCGGTTTGGACTGGGAGACCTTCCGACGCCTTAATCCTGCGTTTCGGCGTCAAGTCAGCCCGCCTGGCCGCAAGATGCCCGTATACCTTCCTGAAAACGTTCAGGAAAAGGCGGTGGCTTTTTTGGGCAAGCCCTCGTCGCGGCCGTACGAAGGGTTTGACCGCTATCAGGTGCGACGCGGCGATTCCTGGTGGGCCTTGTCCAACCGTTTCAACGTGCCCGTTGACGTATTAAGGCAGGTCAACAACCGCAGCAACAACACCCTAAGTGTGGGCGAGTCGTTGATGGTGCCGCGTTCGGCCGGAGCCGGGGTTGCCGCGGCATCGCCTGTTAACCGGATCGGCGAAGGCGCCATCTCCTCCACGCGAAACCTCGCTCAGCAACGCGCCAATTACGTTGTCCAGAGGGGCGACTCCCTGTGGAGCCTGTCGCGTAAATTCGGCGTGGCCGTGTCCTCGCTGACCCAGGCCAACGGCTTGAAAAACCAGAATGCCCTGCAAGTCGGACAACGTCTCTACATTCCCAGGCATACTCCGCAGACGACCAGGGCCGCCGCGACGCCCCAAGCCGGACAGGTGGTGCAATACCGGGTGCGTCCGGGCGATACGCTCTGGCAGATCGCGCAGCGTTTTGGGGTGACCACGGCCAACCTGACCGCATGGAACAGGCTGCCGCGAAACGGTTTGATCCGGCCCGGTGACAATTTGAAGATTTACGTGCCCTGAACCGGGAGTTACGCTACAATCGAGTTTGGGGAAGGAAGGTCAGGCTGAAGCCAAGCGTCCGGAAACAACCTCCCGGAGTTTAGCAAGAGGCAGGGATCGCTTGGTCCAGAGGAAGAACTGCGCACGGGCTTGCCCGAGAAACATCTCCAGGCCGCTGATGGTCGGGACGCCCTGGGCCTTGCCTTGCAGGATCAGCTTTGTTTCCAGCGGGTTGTACACCAGGTCGTAGATCTGCTTGACCCCGGCCAGGCTTGCATCCGGCCACGGACTCAAGGCCTCGAAAGCTCCGGCCATGCCCAACGGTGTAGTGTTCACCAGCAGATCCCCGTGCCAGTCCGTCCTTTTTTCCCAGGTCAGATGGCCTGCGCCGAACTCGTCGGCCAATGCGGCGGAGTGCTCTTGATTTCTTCCGGACACGGTCACGTTGCAGACGTCCATGTCGCTCAACCCGACCAGCGCGGCCCTGGCCGCCCCTCCATTGCCCAGCACGAGAACGTTGTTCATGGACCGCCACTGCTTTGGCGTCAGAGGGCTCAAGAAGCCATGGACGTCCGTGTTCTCGCCCCACAACAGACCTTTTTGCCAAGATACGGTGTTCACGGCGCCGATCCGCATGGCGTGATCCGTACAGCCGTCCAGGAGAGGAAGGATGGCGCGCTTGTGGGGGATGGTCACGCTGAGCCCGGCAATAGGCAAGGTTCTCGCGGCAAGCATAAAGTCGACTAGTTGGGACGGGTCCAGGGGCCAACGCACATAGACGGCGTCAAGCCCCAGGCTCTGAAACCCCCAGTTGTGCACCAGGGGGCTTAAGCTGTGGTCCA
The DNA here is from genome assembly GCA_002299865.1 of Desulfonatronaceae bacterium UBA663. Taxonomy (GTDB): domain Bacteria; phylum Desulfobacterota; class Desulfovibrionia; order Desulfovibrionales; family Desulfonatronaceae; genus Desulfonatronum. The sequence continues at coordinate 6,192 of DBNV01000022.1, forward strand.
GGGGCAGACCAATGATCCCGTAGAGTTCACGTGGGATGAAGACATCCTGGCCGCTAAGCATCGATATTCCGCCTTATGCTTCTTTCCTGGCGCAGTTTTTTGCTCCGCTGCCTGCGCGGCAAGGCCGGATCCGGCTGCCGCACACTGTCCGCCATGCTACGTGAACTTTGCGGCGTTGAAAAGTCGATCCAAGAAAGAAGGTTCAAGAAAGGTTCGGCGCTCCTTTGACAAAAGAAACGTTGAAAACGCGGGGAGGGTTTTCGACAGCCGGAGCGGCGTCATGCGCAGTCATGATGGATCGGTTTGCGGGCCACCAGTTGTGCCATGACTCTGGTCGGATCAGGCAGTTCCCCTTCGAAAGCATACAGACGTTCCCAACCGGAAAAGAGGCCCGCTAATTCTCCCTTGCGCAACAAATGGTCCGGATTTTTCGGCGGGCCAAAGCGGGCCTGTTCTTCGGTGAATGTTTCGTAGATCACGTACCCGCCCGGGCGCAGAGCCGCATGAATTTCAGGGATCAAGGGCCTGTGCAGATAACGGAACACCAGGATCGCGCCAAAGGCGTTTCGGGGCAGCGGCTTCCTGCCGCTTGCCTCCAGGTCCGTCCACCACAGTCGGATCGGCAGGTTTGCTCTCCGCGCCGCAGCCCTGGCCAAGCGAAGACTCGGCCGCGAACGATCGCAGCAGATGACGCATAAGCCCTGTCCGGCCAGAAGAATTCCGTTGCGGCCGTCTCCGCAGGCCACGTCCAGCACCGGACCGGACACGGTTGCGGGCGTCAAACTGTCGGCCCATTGTTGCAGCAACTCCGATGCCGCTTCACTCATCACTGCCTTCCTTTTGTCTTCTCAACCATAATGAAAATTCAAGATAAAAAGCAAAGGCCGTCACCTTGACAAGCTCTTTTCCATGTTTACTAAGAGAAAAATAGCATCCCTTTCTTTATCAAAGGAGGCAGAAAACATGGTTATTGACATGAATCCGTTCTACGGATCAATGGGCAATTTTGACCGGTTCTTCAATGAACTGTGGGGGCCCTTGAACATCAGCCAACGGCGCGTGGCCTATCCTCCGTTGAACATCAGCGAGGATGTGGATGCCATTTACGTGCGTTGCGAGATCCCCGGCGTAAACGTGGAAGACATCGACCTGACCTTCACCGACTCCACCCTGGTGATCAAGGGCGAGCGCAAGATCGAAAAGGGGAAGTATTATCGCCAGGAGCGCCCCACGGGCAATTTCCAGCGCGTGGTGAACATTAATTCCCTCATTGCCGTGGACAAGGTCAAGGCCCTAGCCAAGGACGGCCTGCTGGAGATCCGTCTGCCTAAGGCCGAGGAAAGCAAACCCCGCAAAATTTTCATTGACATGAACTAGGTTTTTGAGGAGGTAGCGCTATGACCAAAGACATCATGCAATCCGAGGCCAAGGGCCTGCCCAGGATGAAGCCGGCCACCGACATCCTGGAGACCGCTGAGGGTTTTGCCATCTATGTAGACATGCCTGGAGTGCGCAAAGAAGGCTTGGTCATCGACCTGACCGAGAACGAACTGCGCATCGGCGGCAAGACCGGTTACCAGGGGGCGACCAATGAGACCCGCGTCCATGTTGAGTTTGGCAATGTGGAGTATGCCAGGGCCTTTACCCTGTCCCACATCGTGGACCGGGAAAAGATCAAGGCGACCTTGAAGAACGGCGTCTTGGAACTGCTCCTGCCCAAGGCAGAAAAGGCCATGTCGCGTAAAATCAAGGTTCAATCCGAATAATCATCTTGTACGAGATCATTTTTTGAGGAGGCATACGCCATGTTAGACAAGCTGTTTTCCGCCCTGCGGCGCAAGGAGCAAGGGCAGTCCGGGCTTGAGAGGGATGTGTGGAGCATGCTGGATGCGTTCATGGCTTCGCCTTTTGCCATGTCTGCCGGGTTCGGCAGACTGACCCCGGCCGTGGACGTGAGCGAAACACCGGAAGCAATTACTGTGACCGCTGAACTGCCGGGCATGAGGCCCGAGGAAGTCGATTTGTACGTGGAAAACAATTATCTGGTTTTGCGCGGCCATAAAAAGTCCGAAGCCGAGGAGAAGAAGGAGAACTACCTGCGCAGGGAATGTGCCTTTGGTTCCTTCAGTCGCTCGGTTCCCCTGCCCACCGAGGTGCTGGCGGACAAGGTCAATGCGAAATTCAAGGACGGGGTCTTGACTGTGCACCTGCCCAAAAGTGAAAAGACCAAGACCCAACACATCAACATCGAAGGCTGAACATGCCCGCCCCGGAAACGGGGCGGGCATGTTCAGGGCGGATCTTCTAGTCCGCCTTTTTTTACCGCAACGGCCGGACCAACACTTCCTGACCGGCGTTCAGGCCTGCGCTGTTTTCCGGAATTTCCACCAGACCGTCGGCCTTTAGCAGCGTTTTCAAAAGACCTGACTTGCCCTGCACGGGAACGGCCAGAGGCAAACCGCTGTCCCTATGCTCCAGGCTGACGCGCACGAAATCCGTCCGCCCCTGACAGGAGGCGATGTTTCGGGAAAGTATGGCCGGAAAACGGTTCCAGCCGACGCGGAAGGCGTCCCCGGCCCCGCCTAGATGAGCGACGAACGGCAGCATCAGCACCTGCATCACCACCTGGGCGCTGGTCACCTGGCCGGGCAGGCCGACCACGGCTTTGTCCCTGGCTGCGGCCACAATGGTCGGCTTGCCCGGACTCATGGCCAGGCCGTGGACCAAGACGCGCCCGCTGCAGACCCGTCGGATCGCTTCCAGTGTATGATCCCTGCTGCCCACGGAACTGCCGCCGGACATCAGGACGACATCGCATTCCGTCAGGGCCAGGGCCAGTTTTTCCGTAAGCAGGGGCAGTTCATCCCGGACCAAGCCGTAACGGCGCACCTTTGCGCCGCTTAAACCAGCCAACGCGGCCAGGGCGTGGCTATTCACGTCCCGCACCAGCCCCGGCCTGGTCGGCCGGGAAACCTCCACCACCTCGTCGCCCGTGGAAATGACGCCCGCCACAACCCGCCGGTGTACGGAAACCCTTGAGCAGCCCAGGGCAGCCAGCAATCCTATGCGCACGGTATTAAGACGTGTGCCCGCCGACAGCACCCGTTGCCCTTTGGCCGCATCCTCGCCGCGGAGCATGACGTTTTCCCACGGAGGCAAGCTTTTTCTGACCTCAACAGTATTCGGTCCCATTTCCAGAGTGTGCTCCACCATGATCACGGCGTCCGCGCCCTCGGGCAGGCATCCGCCGGTTGGGATTTTCGCGCATTGGCCGCTTTTCAGGCCAGAATCCGGCGGCTTGTGGATGTCAATGGCAAAGGCCAGATCCAGATATCCGGGATTGGATTCCGTGGCCCCGAAGGTATCCCTGGCCTTGAGGGCGTATCCGTCCACGCAGGAGCGATGCGTCAGTGGCAGATCCTCGCTGGCCGCGACATCTTCGGCCAGGACCATGTGCGCGGCCTCCTCCAGATCCACGGTCAGCGCCGGGGTCGGCGGAAAGCCTTGCAACACCTGGATGCATTCCCGCACCGGGATGACTTGAAAAAACGTCTCCTTCACGGTCCCTCCATGCGGATCTGGATCCGTCCCGGCGCGATCCCGGCCGTCGGACAGCCCGTGGCCGCGAGCTTGCCTGGATCCGTGGCTCCCAGGTCAAAGCCGTGCCGTGAACTCTTGATGATCCCGACGCGGTGGCCCATCTTGCGCAAATGCTTCGCCAGGCGGATCACCAGGGTCGTCTTTCCTGAATTATGAAACCCGACGAACCCTATGGCACGGACGTTCATGGTGTTGCGCCCTCCTTTTTTGACACTCAACGGAGATTATTGTAGTCATATAAATTTCCCTTGTCGAAAAACACTTTGGTTTTCCGATTATTGCCTGCTCCCCCCGCAGATATGGCGGAATACTTAAGGAACATTGCCCCGGACCCTTTTTGATTCACTACCTAAGGACAGTGCATGAATGCGATGCAAAGCGGGAAAGGTTTTGTAGATCTCTTCCCCCCTCAAAGCGATATGTTCACGTCCATTGAGTCCCAGGCCCGTTCCGTCTTTGCTCGTTACGGATGCAAGGAGCTACGCACCCCGCTCGTTGAATTCACTGAGCTGTTTGTCCGCGGCATCGGCGCTGAAACCGACGTTGTGCAAAAGGAAATGTATACCTTCCCGGACCGCAAGGGCCGCTCCATGACCCTGCGCCCGGAAGCCACCGCCGGCGTACTCAGGGCGTGCATCCAACACGGTCTTTTGAGCCAGGAAGGCCTCTGCAAGTTTTTCACCATCGGTCCCATGTTCCGCTATGAACGCCCCCAGAAAGGTCGCCAGCGCCAGTTTCATCAGATCAACGCGGAGGTGCTCGGCTCCAGGTCCCATCTCGCGGACGCGGACGTGCTCTTCATGCTCCATGCTTTTTTGACGGAAATCGGCTTGTCCGGCTTGATCTACGAACTGAACAATCTCGGCTGTCCTCAGTGCCGTCCCATGTTTCGTCATGCCCTGGAAGCCTATTACGGCCGCGTTCGACACGATGATCTGTGCTCCGACTGCCTGCGGCGCATCCGCACCAACCCCCTGCGGGTCCTGGACTGCAAGGCGCCCACTTGCCGGGAGATCACCAAGGACGCACCGTCCATCGCGGATCACGTATGTGATCCATGCCGGAGCCATTTCAATCAAGTGACGGCCTTGCTCGAAGAATCCGGTCTGCAAACGCGCCGCAATCCCTTTCTAGTCAGGGGGCTGGACTATTACCAGGGCACGACGTTCGAGGTGGTTTCCTCGGATCTCGGGGCCCAGGCCTCAGTGGCGGGCGGTGGACGCTATGACGGCCTTGTTCGAGAACTTGGCGGCCCGGATGTCCCCGGGATCGGTTTTGCCTGCGGCATGGAACGGCTGGCCATGCTCGTATCGGAACCTATGCCTCCCTCGCTTGACGCCTTTATCGCGACCTCCGGCGACCATGTTCTCGCCAGGGCCGCTCTGATGGCCAGAAAACTCCGCGCCGAGGGCTTTGGCGTGGAATTTTTCTACGAATCCAAAAGCATGAAAAGCCAGTTTCGCGCCGCAAACAAGTTGAACGCCCGGGCCTGCATCATTCTGGAAGACGCAGGCGAAGGCGGGGTCTTCCTCAAGGACATGCTCACCGGCGAACAAACTCCCTGCTCCGCCGATCAACTCGCCTGGAACCTGCGCAAGCTGCGCGCTTCATAACCTTGCTTCACAACCGCTTGAAAAACTAAGGAACCTTGCCTCATGCACACTGTGTCCAAAGTCCGCCTTTGTGATCCTCTTGGCGATTGGCGCCGTACCCATCACTGCGCGCAATTGACATCGGCTGATGCCGGCCACGAGGTTTGCCTCATGGGTTGGATTCAGTTTCGCAGAGACCACGGCGGCCTTATTTTCATCGATCTGCGCGATCGCCGAGGGTTGACTCAGGTGGTCTTCAACCCCGAAGTGGATGCCCGGGCTCATGAACGGGCTCATGTTCTGCGGCCTGAATACGTACTCGCCATGCGCGGCACGGTTCGCCTTCGTCCCGAAGGCATGCGCAACCCCGGCCTGGCCACTGGCGACATCGAGGTGGACGTGCGGGACTGGAAGCTTTTGAATACGTCAAGCACGCCGCCCTTTCCCATTGAGGACCGCGTGGATGTTTCCGAATCCACTCGCCTGGAATATCGTTATCTTGATCTGCGCAGATCCCGCTGCACCCGCAACCTCGTCGTCCGCCACACAGTCACGCAGGCGGTGCGCGACTTTCTAATCAATCACGACTTTCTTGAACTGGAAACCCCCATGCTCACGCGCAGCACCCCGGAGGGGGCACGGGATTTCCTGGTGCCCAGTCGGCCCAATCCCGGTCGGTTTTACGCTCTGCCCCAGTCTCCTCAGCTTTTTAAGCAGTTGTACATGGTCGCCGGACTTGACCGATATTATCAGATCGTCCGCTGCTTTCGGGATGAGGACCTGCGCGCGGACCGCCAGCCGGAATTCACCCAGATCGACATGGAACTGTCCTTTGTGGATCAGGACCAGGTCATGGATCTGGCTGAACAGATGATCCGTTATGTTTTTCAGAAGACCCTGGACGTGTCGCTGCCTGATCCCTTTCCCCGGCTGACCTACGATCAAGCCATGGCCGACTACGGTCTGGACAAGCCGGACATCCGCTTTGATCTCAAGCTCACCGACGTCACGGATCTTGTGCGCCGTTCCGACTTCCGCCTCTTTTCCTCCGCAGCCCTGGTCAAGGCCCTTGTTTTGCCCGGCGGAGCGGACCTGTCCCGGGGAGAAATCGATCAGCTGACGGATTTCGTGCGCATTTACGGCGCACAGGGTCTGGCCTGGATCAAGATCAAGTCCGGTGAATGGCAATCCCCCATCGCTAAATTTCTTTCCCAGGAGGAACGTGACGGACTGGCCCGGGGCCTGTCCCTGAATAACGACAACATCGTCTTTTTCCAGGCCGGATCTCCCGAGGTCGTGAACACCGCCTTGGGATATCTGCGTCTGGAATTGGCTCAACGCCGCGGTTTCATTGACGAGGCCCGCTTCCAGCCCGTCTGGATCACTGATTTTCCCCTGCTCGAATGGGATGAAACGGAGCAGCGCTGGTTCGCTCGCCATCACCCTTTCACTGCTCCCCAGGAAGGACATGACGAGTTGGTCGTGGGTCAACCTGGGAAGGCCCTGGCCAAGGCCTATGACTTGGTGCTCAACGGCTATGAGATCGGCGGCGGCTCCGTGCGCATTCACACCGCGGAGCTGCAGCGGCAAATGTTTTCCGTGCTTGGTCTTGCCCAGGACGAGGCAGCCTCAAAATTCGGCTTTCTGCTCAAGGCCCTGGAATACGGCGCTCCGCCCCACGCCGGCATCGCCTTTGGACTGGACAGGTTGGTCATGCTCATGACCGGGGCTACCTCCATCCGCGATGTGATTGCCTTTCCCAAGACACAGAAGGCATCCTGCCTGATGACCCAGGCCCCAGCGAAGGTCGCCAACCTGCAACTGCGTGAACTCGGGCTGAAATTGCGTGAGCAGGCCAAAACGTCGCCATGATCTTGCCCGTCCTGACCTATCCGTACCCGATTCTGGCGCAGTGCGCCGACCCGGTTGAACAGATCACTCCGGAATTGCGCGCTCTGGCCCAGGACATCCTGGAGACCATGTACTCCAAGGAGGGCCTCGGCCTGGCAGCCCCCCAGGTCGGCGTGTCCAAGCGGCTCATTGTTGTGGATGTGTCCGGCCCGGACAAACGCGAGGACGCCAGGATCCTGATCAATCCCGTGATCGTTTCCGCCTGCGGTCTAATCGAATCCAATGAAGGATGCCTAAGCGTCTTGAATTACCGTACCAAGGTGCAACGTTCCAAACAAATACGCGTTCAGGCCCTGGGCCTGGACGGGGCCGCCCTGGAGTTCGACGCCGAGGGCATGCTGGCCATCTGTCTGCAACATGAAATCGATCATCTCAACGGTCTGTTATTCATCGATCATGTCAGCAGACTGAAACGTTCCCTGTATGAGCAGAAGCTGAAAAAATGGATCAAGAGCAAGCCAGAGAAGCAAGCATAGTTTTTTTCGGCACCCCGCCCTTTGCCGCCAAAATTCTCGAGGCGCTGCACCATGCCGCGGACCTGCACGTCCAGGCGGTCGTCACCCAGCCTGACCGCCCCTGCGGTCGCGGCCAGGTGTGCAAGCCTTCCGCCGCCAAGGAGTTTGCTCAGTCCAGGGGATATCAGATCCTGCAGCCGGAGAGCCTGAAGTCCGAGGAAAGCGAAATTATGCTGCGCTCCTTTCAGGCCGACTTTTTTGTTGTTGCGGCTTACGGCCTGCTGCTGCCCCAGAAGATTCTGGGCATGCCCCGCCTCGATTGCTTAAACGTGCACGCCTCTCTTTTGCCCAGGCATCGCGGAGCCTCCCCCATCCAGGCCGCCTTGCTGTGCGGAGACAAGACAACGGGGATCACCATCATGCGCATGGCCGCGGCCCTGGACGCCGGACCGATTTTATTGCAGCAGGCCATGGCCATAGGTTTGCAGGATACGGCTAAGACCCTGCATGATCAACTGGCAGACATGGGTGGCCGGTTGATTGTCGATGCTCTGCGCAAATATCTTTCCGGCATCTTGGCCGGAACATTGACCTTTATTGAGCAAGATCACGCCCTGGCCACATATGCCCCTAAACTGACCAAGGAACAAGGGCTGATCGACTGGAACCGCCCCGCGTGCGAGGTGCACAATCATCTTCGGGCCCTGCATCCTTGGCCCGGCGCTTACTTTTCCATACCAGGACCCGACTCCGCCCCAAGAAAAATCATCGTGCATCCCGGCTGTATTGGCGATGCCGTGCCTCAGGGCACGAGACCGGGTTCTATCCTGGGCCTTCATGCTGGACAACTGGCCATTGCCTGCCATGATCGTGCGTATCTTCTGAACAGGCTCCACCCCCCCGGCGCCAAACCCATGGATGCCCAAGCGTTCTATTGCGGTTACCGACGATACTTCAAAGCCGACGCCAACGTTTGTCCCTCTTTTGTCGATGTCAAAAATTAAGCACTCCAGTCGTCTTGATTCTTCGCTGGGGCCTGGCCCAACAGGTCTTTCCGACGCTGCGGTTCGTCCCAAAAAGCGGCTGTTCATCGGCCTGATTCTCGGGACTTCCATTCTTTTGAGCCTGCTTCTGCTTTTGCTTTGGATCATCCCCTCCATCGGACTGAAGAATATTCATCCCTTTGCGCCGGTACTGTTGGGCTTTGTCCTGATCCTTCTGGTCAGCCTGATGCTTTGGTCCTCCCTAGGCCTTGTCCTGAACATTCTTCTGGGGCGCACCCTGCCCTTGACGTCACGTTTTCGCGGCCTGACAATCAAGATTTTTTTGCCCTTGATGACGTTGCTGGGGCGCATGCTGGGCATTTCCAGGGAGGCCCTCCGTCTTTCCTTCATTGAGGTCAATAATAAGCTGGTGGTTTCTGAGCGAGGCCGATTTCAGCCACAGGAGATCCTGTTGCTCCTGCCCCATTGCCTCCAGAATTCCCGCTGTCCGAGGCGGCTGACCTATGAGATCAACCACTGCAAGCGATGCGGTGATTGCCCCATTGACCAATTGCTCGCGGTGGCTGAACAGCATGGCATCCGCATCGCCATTGCCACCGGCGGGACCATTGCCCGACGCATCGTTGTCCAGAACAAACCAAAACTGATTATTGCCGTGGCTTGTGATCGCGACTTGTCCAGCGGCATTCAAGATACCTATCCCATCCCCGTCTACGGCGTGCTCAATCAGCGCCCTTTTGGACCATGTTTGGACACTCTCGTGGATATTGAGCGCATCGAATCCGCTGTGCTGCGTTTTCTGGCCCGTCCGCAAGCTTTAAGTGATCCTGCGCGATGACGAAGACACGTCCGCCGCAGGCACGTGACGCAGCCCTCTTAGTGCTTCGCGACGTTCTGCGTTACACCATGGATGTACAGGCCGCCCTGGACAATTATTTTCGGAGCGTCTCTCTCTGTTCCAGGGACAAGGCGTTGGTTGCTGAACTGACGTACGGCTATCTGCGTTATAAGGGCCGCATCGACTTTGTTCTGCGGACATTCCTGGCCAAGCCCGACAAACTGCCTCCTTTGTGTCTTTCCGCCCTTGGACTGGCCACCTACGAGCGCCTTTTTTTGGATCGGATCCCCGAATATGCGACCCGCTCCTGGGTGACACGCCATGTCCGCCGCAAATGGGGCGCAGCCCTGGCACGGCTGGCTACGGCCTACATGACTACCGTGGCGAATCACCTGCCGGATCTTCATGACGAAGACTTCTACCGCCGGGAGGCCCGCTCTCTTGAGGAGTTTCTGATTCGCTACCATGCCTTGCCGCCTTGGATCGTGGCCCTGTGGATGAAGAGCTACGGCGAGGACGCAGCCATTGCCCTGTGCCGAGCACAACTGCATCCAGCGCCTTTGGGCTTGCGCATCAACGCCTCGCACCCAGACGCCTTCGAATTGGTTCAATCTTTGTCGGACAACCCCGCGCTTTTTCGGAGCGGACCATGGGGGGTCGCGTGCGAACGAGACCAAGCCAAACTCATTTTTCCTCATTTGGATGTTCTGCTCTTACAGGGTCGCCTTTCCAGGCAAAGCCTCGCGGCCCAGCATGTTTTGGACGCCTTGGGCCTGGACCATGCTCAGGGGCCGATCTGGGACGTTTGTGCCGGGCGTGGCGGAAAGACGTGCTATTTTCTAGAACGCACCAGCGAGGCTGTTCGGGCCAGCGATACGCACTTGGCAAGGCTTCAAGGTCTGCGTCAGGAGATAAACAGACTTGGATTGCGGGACATCCCGGTTGTCCTGGCCCGCGCCGACCAAAACCTGCCCTGGCGGGAAAAGGCCGGTTGTATCGTCATTGATGCGCCCTGTTCCGGACTGGGAGTCTTGGCGCGCCGACCGGACATCAAATGGAAGCGCACGCCCCGGGACCTTCCAGCACTGCTGGCCCTTCAGCGGAACATGCTCCGCTCGGCTGTGACGGCTTTACGCCCGTCGGGACGTCTGGCCTACTTCACCTGTACGCTGAACCCGGCCGAGAACGAGCAGCAGATTGACGCCTGCTTAAGCGATCACCCTGAGCTGCGTGTTCTCAAGCTGTACCGGGGTGAACAGGACTTCCGCTTTGGGGAGTTTTTCTGGGCCGCGCTGTTGGAGAGGAGATGAGCTGCAAAATTTTGGCTGAACGTGGCCCCGCATAAGTGTAATACCTTAAAATAACAAGTGCATTGCCAGGCGCCCTATGTTCCTGGCGCTTGTGGTGGCAAAAAACTCATCAACCGCCAAGAGCGGCCAGCCACGTACGGCCTCGCTGAGTTGGTGCTGATCCACAACCGCTGCTCCCACCTGTCCCACCACCAATCCGGCCGCGTAATTGGCCAGCAGGCACCCCTCCAGAGTGGATAAACCAGCGGCCAGGGCCAAGCCTAGGACGGCGATGACTGTATCGCCGGCACCGGTCACGTCGTATACTTTTCTAGCGGCAGTGGGGATATGCACGGAGGCCCCCGAGGATTCAAGAAGCATCATCCCCTTGGGGCCGAGGGTGATTAACAGCTGCTTGCTTTGCAGGCGATTGCGCAGTGCTTGTCCTGTCAGGGCGATGCTTTCCAGGGATGCATCCTTTCCTTCGATGCCGGCTTCCTTTGTATTCGGAGTGAGCAAGTCAACGCCATGGTAGGCGTGATAATTTTTCGGTTTCGGGTCCACCAGAATTGCAGGGCGGTGTTTTTGCGCCGCACAAGCCCGGTGAATTTCATCCATGAATTCTTTTGTGATCATGCCCTTGCCGTAATCTGAGACAATGATCACGGAGCATGTGGGAATTTCTTCGGCAATGGAGCCTAGCATGGCTGCGCGCGCGGAAGCGCAAACAGAGCCGTCTGATTCCTTGTCGATCCGAACGACTTGTTGCTGCTGGGCGATAATGCGCGTTTTAGTTATTGTTGGGTGCGTCGGCTCCGAAAAGCAACGGTCTTTGACGCCATGTTCCTCAAGCAATCGTTTGACGTGCTTGCCCTCGCCGTCACTGCCCAGAATTCCCGCAAGCACGGGCAGTCCGCCCAAAGCCGCGATGTTCCTGGCCACGTTGCTTGCGCCTCCGAGGCGGTGTTCCTCTTTCTCTACCCGAACGACGGGCACTGGGGCCTCCGGTGAAATTCTCTCCACCGCGCCGAAGATGTATTGGTCCAGCATAACGTCGCCGATGATCAGCACCTTTTTCCCGGACAGCGTTGGAATTGCGGCACGCAGGCCGTGTACGTCCATTGCTCGCACGTTTTTCCGAAGATCAGAGGAGATCACTGCGGAGGGCCTGATGTCTTCTTGGATTGACGATTTATTCTGCATGCGCGGCCTCGTCGATCCCCAGCTTGGAAATGACCCGTTGGAACTCCTCCCGCGAGCCGAAGGAAACCGTCAATGATCCTCGTTCTTTCGAGCCGCGGAACCGGACCTTTTTGGCTCCCAAAAAAGCATGTACTTTTTGCTCATAGCGCGCCAATACGCCTTCTTCGCAGTGCTTGACGGGCATCTTTATCGCCCTGTCCTGGAAAGGAAATTTTCCGTGTTTTTTCCATTGCGCGGCCAATTCCTCGCACGCCCTCACGGACAGAGCCTTGTCGAGAATTTTCTTGCGCAAGACCTCCTGGGCCTCGGGGTCTGAGATGCTCATCAGCGCCCTGCCGTGTCCGGAAGTGTAGCACAGATGCCGGATGTCCTCCTGGATAGCTTCAGGCAATTGCAAGAGGCGCATCAAATTAGCCACATGGGACCTGCTCAAGCCAGTGCGATCCGCAAGCTCTTGCTGGGTGGCCTGGAAATGCGTCTGCAACTGCTGTAAGGCCACGGCCTGCTCCATGGCGTTTAAATCCTCGCGCTGAACATTTTCAATCAACGCCAATTCCAGGCTTTCCTTGGCGGATATTTCGCGAACAATCGCCGGGATCTCCTCCAGGCCCGCAAGCTGGGAGGCCCTCCATCTTCTTTCGCCGGTCACCAGCTCATATCCCTCGCCTTTGCCGCGAGGGCGAACAATAATCGGCTGAAGTACGCCCTGGACACGGATCGACCTGGACAATTCATCAAGGGACTCGGGTGAAAAATCTTTACGCGGCTGATGCGGGTTGGGCGAAATGGCGTTCACATGCAGCACTGATATCGCGTTTCGTTCCGCTTCAGGTTCGGGGTAGCTGCTTCCCAGTAACGCTCCCAGTCCCTTGCCCAGTCCCCTTTGAATCCCCATGACATGCCTCCGGCCTTGACATTTTAAAAGAATAGCCTTCTAAAGCTAAAAAATGCAATCTGCTCCCAAGCTCAGGGAAATCGGGCTCTACACAATATAAGGAGAAGCCATGACCTCAATGCCGACTCACCTTTACGACTCCTCGGGAAAATTTCTCGGTGTTTTTATCCCCTGTCAGTTGTGGGATCAACTGGACGTCAGCGTAAAAAACGCTCTGGGGACCCCTTGCGCCAAACCCGCTTCGATCAAGGAGCCCCTCAACGATTGGATGACATTAAAGAAAATTTGGGACTTTCCTTACCCTGTGGATACGGATGTCGCCTGCGTTCTTTGCGGCAACTCTACGAAGGACTGGGAGCAGGACTCCCCAAGAAAATTTTACCTCAAGGCCGCTAGTATCGGTGGATTGGTGGCGTTTGAATGTGGGCAGTGTCATGCCAGGGTTAGGAAGAATCATTTCAAGGACGGAATCGAAGTGTCCTGTACTCCGTTTATATAAATCCCCGCCACCGCTTACTCGCCCGAGCCACGTTGGGCAAGCGCTTCGATGCATTCCTCCGCGAACTGAAGATATGCTTGAGAGCCCTTGGACCGAAGATCATATCTGATTACCGGCAGCCCATGGCTCGGAGCTTCGGAGAGACGGATATTCCTTGGTATCGCGGTGGAAAACACCTTACCGGCGAAATGCCGGCCAACCTCGCTCTCCACGTCCTTGGTCAGATTGCTCCTGGGGTCGTGCATGGTCAGCAGAATTCCCAGTAGCAGGAGATCAGGATTGAGCCGCTTTTTAACGAGTCCATAAGTGTGCATGAGCTGGGCCATTCCCTCCAACGCATAGAATTCGCATTGCATGGGAACGATGAGGTGTTTGGCCGCGCAGAGGGCGTTCAAGGTGAGAAGGCCCAGGGACGGGGGGCAGTCGAGGATTATGTACTCGAATTGCCCGTCCAAGGTCCGCAGTCCTTCACGCAGATAGAACTCTCGCCCCGGTCTTGCCACCAACTCCAATTCAACGCCTACGAGATCGGGCGATGAAGGCAAGAGAGAGAGAAAGGGGAAGGCGCTCGCGTGCACGGCGGAACGTATGTCTTCAGGGGCAAAGTATACGGAATACAGGTTCGCCTTCCGTGCCCCCTTGTCCCAGCCCAGGCCGCTGGTGGCATTCCCCTGTGGATCGCAATCCACCAGCAGGACCCGCTTTTCCATGACAGCCAGACAAGCTGCCAAATTCACCGCGGTCGTAGTCTTTCCTACGCCTCCCTTCTGGTTGGCGACGACGATGCACTCAACCACACGTCCCTCCCTTAGCTTTAAGCAGGCACTACGCCCTCGCCTGACCCACGGTTAAGGCATCCGCCAGCCGAAGTAATGTTTCACGTGAAACATTACTTCGGCTGGCCATAGGTGCGATGGCAGAATTCTTTCGCGTCTTGAAGGGCGTCCAGGAGCAGAATTGTATCCTGGACGCGGTCATATTTTGCCGCAGAATGCAATTGTTTGGCGAGATGAAGAAAATCCTCCGCCTCGCTCAACCAGGCGTCCGGCGCGCTTATGTGCATTTTTACGGCAAGCTGGACAAAGGTCGTCACTTCCGACAAGGCGGGAAGCTCGCCAGCTTCCGCGCCCTGCTGCATTGCGGTAAAGAGCGTTTCGAGTTGAATTTTGAGTGCGGAAAAGTCCAAGGCGCGTTGTGTTATGTTGATGGATAGGCTCGATGTTCATCGTTTGCTGATCCCTGTTCCCGGCGCTGCCAATTTCTTAAGAACAGAAGAAATCGGCAGCGAACGACAGCTTCCGCAAGGTTCGCGGCCTTACGTGTTCCTTCAACAGCAGATGAAAATTGAGCCGATGGATAAGTGGTTGCATCACCTACTTCTTCAGCCTAAGCAGGTCCAGCGGAACGGGAATAATGGTGGCTTGACCGGCGGCGGCCATCTCACGCATGGTTTGCAAATAGCGCAGCGTGAGTGCCTCGGGGTTTCTTGAAATGATTTCAGCGGCTTGAGTTAATTTTTCAGCGGCCTGAAACTCACCTTCGGCGTTGATGACCTTGGCACGGCGTTCACGCTCGGCTTCGGCCTGCTTGGCCATGGCCCGTTGCATTTCAGTGGGCAGGTCGACATGCTTCAGTTCCACGCCGGACACCTTGATTCCCCACACATCAGTCTGCTGGTCAAGGATGGTCTGGATGTTATTATTGATTTCATCGCGTTGCGAGAGGATCTGGTCAAGCTCTACGGAGCCGCAGACACTACGCAACGTGGTTTGCGAAAGTTGCGAAGTGGCAAAGAGATAGTCTTCGATTTGCAAGACGGACTTGGATGGATCAACAACCTTGAAGTAAATGACGGCACTGACCTTGACGCTGACGTTGTCTTTGGTGATAATGTCTTGGTGCGGCACGTCCAAGGCCACAACACGCAGACTGACCTTGATCATCTTGTCCAAGACCGGAATAAGGATGATTAAGCCGGGGCCTTTTGTCGCAATGTAGCGTCCCAAGCGGAGAATAACCCCGCGTTCGTACTCGTTGAGAATACGAATGGCGGAATAGAAGAGAAAAGCGATGATGAGCAACGGCAGCAGGAAAGAAAGCAGGGTAGCGTCCATGGAAACCTCCTTGGAATTAAGGGATTAAGTGGGCATCGTGGTATCTATGGTGAGCGTGAGCCCTTGGACGGAAGTGACATAAACTGCGTCATCGGGGTTAAGTTCCAGCGGACGATTGCTCACGGCGCTCCAGGATTCTCCTTGGAAAAAAACAAATCCGGTTGTGGAACGCCACTGTCGGACGACGGCCTTTTGGCCGATGAACGTATCGCTGTCTTGCAGGGGCTTGTGTTTGTGAGCCTTGGTTACGAGATATACGCAGAAGAGAGCGAAAGCGGACAAGCCAAGGGTTGTGATCAGGATGCTCCAGATTGGGATGGCCCCCATGCCGTACTCAAATCGGAATAAAATGACCGACCCGAAAAAAATGGCCACCACGGCGGCAATGCTCAACAAGCCGAAGCTGGTGATCACCACCTCTAAGGCGAACAGCATCATTCCAAACAAAATAAGCAGCAGTCCGGCCACGTTGGTCGGCAGAATGGCCATGGCGTACAACCCGAGCAAAAGGCAAAGTCCGCCTAGTACACCGGGAAAAATCGCGCCGGGGCTGAGCAATTCAAAGAACAGTCCGGCCAGTCCTCCCATCAACAGGAGGTAGGCGATCTGAGGATCGAGAAGCCAGGAGAGGATGGCATGCCACAGCCCGGGTTCGATATTTACAAGAGCAACGTCATCCAAGGTGAAATGACGAGTGACGTTGTTCCACTCCAGGCCTTGCGCGCCGATCTGCGCGATGAAATCCTCGACGTCAGGAGCCACGAAATCAATGGCCCGTTCCGTCAGGGCTTCAACCCCGGTCAGGTTGGCATTCTCAGTGACCGCGCGGACATACCAGTCCACGTTGCGGCCACGACTTAGAGCCGTGGCGCGGATCAGGCCGACGAAGTCACTGAGAACCTTGTCCACCATGGCTTCGGGAATGTCCCTCCCGCCCATGCCCACGGGGCGTGCGGAGCCCATGTTGGAGTAAGGACTCATGCCGGCTACGGCGGAAGCGGCGACCAGGAAAACACCGGCCGATGCGGCGCGAGAGCCGTCCGGGCCGACCCAGACGGCTACAGGTACAGGGGCGTTCAGGATAAGTTTGACCATGTTCCTGGTCGTCTCCCCGAGTCCTCCAGGCGTATCCAGGCGCACCACCAAAAGATTGCTGCGTTCTCTTACGCTTTGATCAATGGCTTCGCGCAGCAAATCTTCCTGCGCAGGGTTGATGGAGCCCTGAATAGAGAGCACGTGCACGGTTACGCGCTGATCGGCGAATCCGGAACCGGGTACGATCAGGAGGAAGGCGAAAAAGAAGACGAACAGCAGTGATGGCTTCATGATATCAGTCTAGATTACAAGGTTTTTGATGCCAAACCATGTTTGGGCCTTGGCTTCACGGTTGTCGGGCAGCATGTCTTCGGCTCCAGGCAAGCAGTGGATCGTACAGCCGTCAGGCAAGCATTCCGGGAAGCTCGTGAAGTAATGGCGGAGGGCCGCATGGCTTTGTTCTCCAAAAGACAAGACATGCCTGGGAGTGAATAGTTTAAGTATATCCGCAAGGACGTCGACACGCAAGTCCTCGGCTTGCCCTGGACCGCGTTTGACGGCCACGGGCCAAAAGCAAACTTGTTTTTGCGTCCAGTGCTTGGCCTCCATGATGGATCGCCAAAGGGACAGGCGGGCGGGGTTGGATTCGCCGCGCATGTCCTCGTCTAGTTCCCAGTACGTCCAGATGACTTGTATCGGAAGGCGGACGCGTTGCCAATAGAAGCGGAAGCATTCCGGCAAAGATTGAACGAATGATTCCTCGGAGGAGAATGTGGTCGCAGTCGCGGATGTTGACGCCGATATGGACGCCATAGCTGTGGTTGGACGCGAGAGTAGAAAATGCAACCCCGAGATCTGCCAAACACGGTAATATTCGGACATGATGAGCAAGCCTTTAGCTAAGCGAGATCAGCGTAAAAAAAAAGAGCAATGCACTATACCCATGGCGATTCTAAGGGGCAAGAAAGGCCTCCTTGATCCAAGCAAAAAGTCTCCTCCCAATTTCGGGTTTGGGGAGGATGGGCCATGTTTCACATCTGCCCGTCCTGTCGAAAACAGCAACCTGATTATGAGGCGATCCGAAACCGATGTCCTGGTCGTCAACCCGGTTGGCCACGATCATGTCCAGGTTTTTTTGGACAAGCTTCCGTCTGGCTTCAACATCGGGGTGGGATGTTTCCGCAGCGAATCCGACTAGGATCTGTTCCTTGCGTTTTTGTTTTCCGAGATCCGCAAGAATGTCGGGATTGCCGCGCATGGACAAGGTAAAGGATGAGCCGAGGGTTTGTTTTTTAAGCTTGGTCGGCGATACGTCCACAGGGGAATAATCACTTACCGCGGCGGTCAGGCAGATGACGTCCATGTTTGCCGCAAGATCCAAGCAGGCTGCGTGCATTTCCTTCGCGGTTTGGACGTTGACGGGTGTGAGAAAGCGCGGAAACCACAAGGACGGCGTCGGTCCGCGGACCACGGTCACGTTCGCTCCGCGTAGCCAGGCGGCCATGACCATGGAGGCGCCCATCGTGCCGGACGATTTGTTCGTGAGTATCCTGACCGGGTCAATATGCTCCCAGGTGGGACCAAGGTTCACGAGCACGCGCAGGCCGACCATGTCTTGCGGGGTCAAGGCCTGGAGGGTTGTCAGAAAAATTTCCTCCGTATCCGCGAGCCGCCCCAGGCCTGCTTCGCCACAGGCCATGGTTCCGTGCTCAGGATCTACAAAAACAACGCCCTGGTCACGCAGCAAGGCGATGTTTCTCTGCACGGCGGGAGAGTCCCAGATCCGCGGATTCATGGCCGGAGCGTGGATGACTGGTCCGGAAAAGGCGAGCAGTTGCGTGCTTAGAAGGTCGTCTCCAAGACCATGGGCATGCTTGGCCAAGGTATTGGCCGTGCATGGAGCAACGATAAACACGCGGGCATTCTGGGCCGGTTCAAGGTGGGCGAACTGCGCTTGATCAGGGGCAAAGAGGGCGTGATATACCGGTGCTTGCGTCAGACAACGGAATTGGAGCGGCTGTATGAATTCCTGGGCCGCAGCCGTGAGGGTCACGCCAACGTCCATGCCTGCCCTCTGCAAGCGGCGCATGATCTCAAGCGCACGATAGGCGGCCACGCTGCCCGTGACCCCGAGATGGACGCGGTGTCCGACAAAACCGGTGAAGTCGGTATGCGCCGGCATCATTAGTCATCAGTGGGTCAGGATTCTTTCGGACCGCCCAGGAGGAGTAGCCGAAGCCCGCGCTCCCTTGGGCGCGACCCAGATTTCCAAAGAGGTGGAAAACCGATTGTCGATGATGTTGATGATGCAGTCGCGATCCGGCTTGGTGAACACGAGGATGGTCCGGCGGGATCTGAAGGAACTGCTGAGCTGCCAACCGTCCTTGGGCATGTTGTTGACGAAGAAATTGGCCAGGGAGACGGAGTCCACGCGGCCCTTGAAGGACAGCATCCCGACCTTGGCTTGCGGGCCTCCAAAGACAAAAGAGTGCTTCGGCTGCAGTTCCATTTCTCGGGGCACGAGAATGTCTTCGAAGTTGTAGTAAAGGCTTGCGGATGCGGTCTGCCGCGGCGGATCATCCGGAGAACCGAATTGCTTGGTGGAACAGGCGGACATGAGCAGCATGGCCATGGTCAGGACGCAAAAAATTCGTATAGTCATGGGACCTCCGGAATGCGGCCGAACTCGGACGGATGGGGTGAGATACTGCAAACTTTTGTCCACCCTAAAGCAATACTTTTTAAGATTCAAGGCAGATGCAACGACAGGCAAAAATCATGGGCGCGGGGAATGTCGCAGGCGATGACTCTTAAGCATGGCTTAAGGGGTTTCGTCCTAGAAGCGCGTCTTCACCCTTGGCCCGAGGTCAGCATGCGCTGCATCCCTGCCAAAGCCGACCAGGCTGCCTGTTTCTTGATGTGCAGGCGCGTGCCGGAAAACATAAACTGTTCACTGCGGGCGGCTTCTTTTACGATCCAGGCCATCCACACCGTGCCCACTGGCTTCTCCAGGGTGCCTCCGCCGGGTCCCGCGATCCCCGAAACAGCCAAGGCCATGTCCGCATCCAGCAGATCACGGACTCCGCGGGCC
The DNA here is from genome assembly GCA_002299865.1 of Desulfonatronaceae bacterium UBA663. Taxonomy (GTDB): domain Bacteria; phylum Desulfobacterota; class Desulfovibrionia; order Desulfovibrionales; family Desulfonatronaceae; genus Desulfonatronum. The sequence continues at coordinate 25,718 of DBNV01000022.1, forward strand.
ATGGCCAGCACCACTTCTGCGCTGACCGCTCCGTGAGCGGCGATCATCTCTTCGGGCACGCCGAGAACATTGGTCTTGATTGAGTTGGCATAAGCCGTGACGCCTCCGAGAAACCACGCCGAGCTGCCGGGCACGTTGGTCAACAGGTGGGCGATCAATCCACCGGTGCATGATTCGGCCAAGGCCAGCCGCGCTTTACGTCCGTTCAGCTCCCGGGCCAATGCGTGGATGACTCCCCGGCCGACCTCTCGGCAGTGTTGCGGATTGCCGGGCTGTTTGTTTGAATCCATGATAACCCTCGCAATCGTCGTTCTTGATTGAGACAACCTTAAAGGGTAAAAGGTTGATCTGCAACACGGGCACGTGCAACACGATCCGGTACGTTTCCGGCAAGTCAGTCATCAGCCCACATGGTGAGCAGTTCAAAAGCGTCCACGCAAAAACGTCTACGCAAAAACGTCTACTTTGATGAGCAGTGTCCCCCAGTTCATGTCCAGGTTTTCGCCCTCACGTTGCACTACGCCCCGAAATTTTCAAAGGGTCTGCAAATGAAGCGCGTCCACCCCCGCTCCGTGCTCTTGGTGACTAAGGACGGTCAAGCCGACATCTTGGGCTTGGCCGAAAAAATCGCCGCATGGCTGGATTTGTGCGGGGTGCCGAACACCACCACGGAGAACCGGGAAGATTTGAGGGATTGTCTGGCCGTTGACGATGCGACATTGGTCCTGGTTCTTGGCGGCGACGGGACCATGATCAGCGTGGCCAGAAAAATCTACGGTGAGAACATCGTCCTTTTGGGGATCAGTTTCGGGCGGGTCGGCTTTCTGGCCGAGTGCTCAAAGGATTCTTGGCGTTCGGATCTTGAAGCTGTCTTGTGTCATGGGGTGGCGGTTTCCTCTCGGATGTTGCTGGACGTCCGAGTGCTGCGCCGCAGCGAAACTCTGCTTTCCACCGTCGCGGTGAACGACATCGTGGTGGGTCGGGGCAACCTGGCCCGTCTGATCCACCTGGAGCTTGTCGTCGAAGATGAACGGATCGCTTCGTTGCGTGCCGACGGGCTGATTCTGTCCACGCCCACCGGCTCCTCCGCCTATTCCTATTCCGCCGGAGGACCTTTGATTCATCCGAATCTGGACGTCATCGGCATCACGCCCATCTGTTCCTTTCTTACCGACATCAAGCCCTTTGTCTTGCCGGCGGACAAGCGGATCGCCATTGACGTGGCCGAGGACGCCCTGGACGCCTACCTCACTCTGGACGGCCAGACCGGGGTGCATCTGCAGCCGGGTGATCGGATCCTCGCGACCGGCTCTTCCAGGCGCATGCTTCTCGCCGCTGTGGCACCGCAGTCCTATTTCCAGAAACTGAAAGCCAAGGGCTTCATCCATGGGGCCTAGCGTGTCCTCGCGCGCCGACATAGGTTCCTCCCGGGAAATCCGACTGGGCCACGATCCTCACCTGGATGCCTGGATCCTGCATTTTCTTACGGAGAACAACCTGGATCACGCCACTAATCCTCTGGAAAACGCCTCTCCTGAACAGATCAGGTTCATGGTGGACCTGGACGAAGATCATTTTTTCCCCGCCTGCACCGACTGGATGTTGAACTTTCTCCTCAAGCAGGAGCTGACCAAGGATCTCCAACGCGAATACAGCACCTACTGGAAGAAAGTCATCCAGATGATCCGGGAACAGATTGTCGATCCCTATCTGCGGGCCAAGATTACGGCCCTGTGCCGCTATAAGTTCAAGGCGGCCCTGCGGTCCGGGGTGATCATCCCCTCGCGCCTGGTCAAATGGCTGTTGACCATTTTCATGGGCCACAGCGGTCTGGACGACCCGCTCAGGGATCGCAAGCGCCGGGCCAACGCCCGGGCCTATGCCTTCACCCAAACCCCTTTTTACCGGCAAATCATCAGTGCCTGCCCCAAGGAACTCATCGCCTGCGCGAGCATGGAGCAACTCCGGGAAGATCTGGACCTGCTGGAGTTGAAACGATTGATTCGTCTGGCCACCCTGCACGGAATCTGGGAAGCCAAGGAATTTCGTCTGCACAAGACGGTCGCGGAGTGGACCGACGTCCTACCGGTCTGGGAGTCCAAGGAATTTCAGCCGGACGCCCAGACCTTGCTGGACGACATGGACGCGTCCTGGCCGGAGTTCGAGAAACTGCGCGGATGCCTGTTCCAGAAACGCCACGACTCCTTGAAAATCCTGTACCTGTCGGGAGAAAGCGGGGCCGTGATCTTTGACATTCTGATCGTCCGCGCCCTGATCCGCCAAGGGCATAGGGTCATCCTGGCCCTCAAGGAGGGTTTTGATTTCATGACGCCCACGATCTGGGACGCGGACCATGATCCTGTGTTCGCCGAAGCCCTGGTCGGCGCTTATTTTCTCCTGGACAATCAGGTTTCCAAGAACGAATTGCTCAAACGCATCCGGGAGAACCAGCTTTTGGTCATTTCCGACGGCACCCGCGAGCGTCTGAACCTCTACCGGACCAGCCTGACCTTTGCCAGGGCCTGGAAGGAAGCGCAATTGATCATCGCCAACGGCGGCTCCAATTATCGTCGTCTGATCGCCGCCAGTCAGGAATTCACCCGGGATATCGTGTCCTTTCATCGCAATGATCGGCAGGAGATGGTCTTCTCTTGCAAGCCACGATCCGCGCGCGTCCGGCACGTCGCGGAGCGGGAATTGCTGGTCAAAGCCGACAAATTGATCGACTCCATGCGCCAGGCCAGGGCCGCCGGCAAGACCGTGATCTTCTACAGCGCCATCATCGGTTCCATTCCCGGGCAGACCAAGACGGCCATTGTCGTGCTCAACGCTTTTGTCGCCCATTTGCGCTTCAGGTTGGAACAATCCCTGATCATCAATCCGGGCGAGCACTTTGAGCCGGGCATGGACGGGGACGACCTGATGTATATGTGGGAGAAGGTTCAGAGCAGCGGGTTCATCGACGTCTGGCGCTTCCAGACCGTGGAGGACATTGAGCGCAGCTTCGAACTCCTGGGCCAGAAAATGCCTGCGGTCTGGAACGGCAAAGACGCCACCTATTCCACCGGCTGTACCAAAGAGATGAAGATCGCCCTGGACGTGCAGAAAAAGCATCCGGAACTGCAGATCATCGGCCCGGATCCGGAAAAATTCTTCCGCCGCCGGGAGTACGGCGTGGGCAAGTATTTTGACGTCAGTCTGGAGAAGAGTTGGCGCTAGGCGGCTTATACGCAACGCAACACTCGGAAGATGTTCAGCGACGGTAGTTTGTTGTGGATACGGACAACAGGACGTGGTCCTGACGATAAAAATCTTCATGTGCTGAAACACGTTTTGGCAATATTTTAAGGAGACGATGCGTGTCTGAGTACGAAGCCGTCATCGGCCTGGAGGTGCACGCCCAACTACGCACCAAAACCAAGATCTTCTGCGCCTGTGCCACGGCCTTCGGCCAGGAACCCAATACCAACACCTGCCCGGTGTGCACGGCCATGCCCGGCGCCCTGCCCGTGCTCAACCGCCTGGCCGTAGAATATGCCGCGAAAATGGCCCTGGCCGTGGATTGCACAATCAACAACCGGTCCATTTTCGCCAGGAAGAACTACTTTTATCCGGACCTGCCCAAGGCCTATCAGATCTCCCAGTACGAAGCCCCCCTGGCCGAACACGGCCGTTTGCGCATTCAGGTGGAGGGCAAGGAAAAGATCGTGGGCATCACCAGGATTCACATGGAGGAGGACGCCGGCAAATCCATTCATTCGGCTGTGGAGAACAAGAGCTTCGTGGACTTGAACCGTTGCGGCACGCCGCTGATCGAGATCGTCAGCGAGCCGGACATGCGCGGCGCGGACGAAGCTGTGGCCTATCTCAAGGCCCTGCG
>DBNV01000006.1:0-701 GCA_002299865.1 Desulfonatronaceae bacterium UBA663
CGGGGGGAGCATCGCGCCAGTAAGCGTGAACGACGCGCCGGCCCAGGACGACCACGCGCAGGTCCCGGTGGATGGGCAAATATTCCTGGATGTAGGCCGGATGTACCCGACTTAAGTAATCCGCGAGTTCCTGGCGGGTCCTGATCAGGGATACGCCCAGTCCCTTGGAGGAACGGCGGGGAACCTTGGCGATCAGGGGCAGGCCGAAGTCCGTCAGTATCCTGTTCTGTTGACGCGGTCCGTAATAGATCTCGGTGCGCGGCATGGGCAGGCCCAACAACTGGAACAGGCGCGTTTGCTGGATTTTATCGCTCATGAAGTGATAGGTCTGGATGCTGGGAAAAATGGGCTTGCCCAGCGCAGCTAAGGGGTCGGCCAGCAATCCGGTGGGGAAATAGACCTTGGGGGCCTCGCGGATCAGGGCTAATTCCTCGGCGGAGTAGTCCGAAAGGTTGGTCCTGGGTCCCAAGCAGCGCACCGAGGGACAGTGCCTCAACTGGCGGCCGATGGCGAGCTTCAGGGTCTTTTTCAGGGGAACAAGTTGGTGCGCGTTCATTTTTTGATCCCTATATCAGTTTTGCCATTATGGATAAAAGGGGGCGCTGGGCTTGGGCCAAGTCGATCCATTGCCTTTAGGGTGAAGAATTCCAGTTCGTCCGGCTTTTTAGTTTGAAAACAGTAGCCGTTCCTAAGACGGCGGC
>DBNV01000006.1:1085-9128 GCA_002299865.1 Desulfonatronaceae bacterium UBA663
GCGCGGAAATCTTTGGCAAGGTCCCGCTTGACGCTCTTAGGCGTTGCCCTTAGACGTTTCAGGAACTTGAAACAATATCGATTATCCCGGTCTTCAACTCCAGTTGCCGCCATGCCCGACCCCGTCAGCCCTGAAGAGGCCTCTTCAAAGCCGCCTTTGCATCCGACCTGCGAGGAGACCACGGTGGTCTCCTTAACTCCGGTCGGCCCGTCCATCGATATCGCTGCCGGGGCGGACAAGCCCTTGTGGCTTTTGGACTTAGTCCTGCCCAACTGGGGCCGGTGGCGGCCCGGCCAGTTCGTGATGCTGCGGCCTGCGGCCTGGGGGCTCGACCCGTTGTGGGCCAGGCCTTTTTCCATTTGCATGGCCGAGGCCGGGGTGCTGCGCGTTTTTTTCCAGGACGTAGGCCGGGGCACTGCAGCCTTGACCCGGATCCGGCCCGGAGAACGCGTCGTGGTCTGGGGGCCGCTGGGCACGAGTTTTGCGATCAGGCCGCAAACACCGACCCTGCTTCTGGCCGGAGGCATGGGCTTGGCGCCCTTCATCGGCTACGCCCGCGTCCATCCCGACCTGACAGATCTGCACTTGATCCTGGGCCATCGCCAGGACCAAGCCTGCTATCCCTTGAATCTGTTGCCAGAGGGTCTGTCCAAGGAAATAATGCGTCAGCAGTCCGAGGAGGAATTACAAGCCTTTGTGGAGCACCTGGAACGCAAGGTCCTGGATTACGCTGTCCGGGACGGATTGGTCCTGGCCTGCGGGCCGCATCCGTTCTTGCGGGCCGTGCACGGCCTGGCCTTAAGGCACGGCGTGAAGACCCAGCTTTCCCTGGAGAACCGCATGGCCTGCGGCGTGGGGGCCTGCCTGGGCTGCGTCACTGAGGCGGCCCAGGGCCCTCCCGTGCGGGTCTGCAATCAGGGCCCGGTATTCTGGGCCACGGACATTAAATTGTAGGGCAAATTCATGGACCTTAGCGTGACCATCGCCGGACTGCGGCTGAAGAATCCGATTCTGACCGCATCCGGGACCTTCGGCTACGGCCTGGAATTTACGCCTTACGGCGACCTGAAGGCTTTGGGCGGCATCGTGGTCAAGGGCTTGTCCTGGGAGCCGCGGGAGGGCAATCCCATGCCGCGCATCGCGGAAACGCCCTGCGGCATGCTCAACGCCATTGGCCTGCAAAACATCGGGGCGCGCGAGTTTGTGGAAAAAAAGCTGCCTCACCTGCCCTGGGCCGAGGTCCCCGTAATCGCCAACCTGTACGCCTGCGACGCTGAGGAATTCGCCCGCCTGGCCGAATACCTGGCCGCCCAGGAGGGGGTCGCGGCTTTGGAGGTGAATATTTCCTGTCCCAATGTCCGGGCCGGGGGGGTGCTCTTTGGCCAGGATCCGGTCCAGGCCGCCCAGGTCACCCGGGCGGTCAAGGCCCGGTCCGGGACCAAGCCGGTGATCGTCAAGCTCTCACCCAACGTCACGGACATCACAGCCATTGCCAAGGCCGCAGCCGACGCCGGGGCCGACGCCCTGGCCCTGATCAATACCCTCACAGGCATGGCCGTGGACATCCGGACCCGCAGACCCAGACTGGCCAACGTCGTAGGCGGTCTGTCCGGCCCGGCCGTCAAGCCCGTGGCCTTGCGCTGCGTACACCAGGTCTGCCGGGCCGTGGACCTGCCTGTGCTCGGCATGGGAGGGATTTCCTCGGCGGAGGACGTCTTGGAGTTTATTCTTGTCGGGGCGAGCGCGGTCCAAGTGGGCACGGCCAACTTCCTGCGGCCGGACATGTCTTTCCGTATCGCCGCGCAGTTGCCCACATTGCTGCATGAACTGAACGTGTCGTCCTGGGAGGAGTTTCGGGGGGCGTTGCAGACCTGGATATGACAGCTCGCCACCTGTTATTTAGAAAGAGGCGAGGACCGGTTTTGCCTCTGGAAAACAATGGTCTTTTTGGATAGGGACATGAACCGCGTCGCGTGTCTTTAACCCCTCCAAGACAGGAACGGTTATGCTTTGGCCCCATAAGGATCTCTTGTGCATCTCCCAGTTGACGAACGAGGAGGTACTGCATGTGTTCCGGACGGCCAGGCGTTTTGCCGAGATCAACGCTCGGCCGATCAAGAAGGTGCCGACCCTCAAAGGCAGAACCGTGATTCTTTTTTTCGTGGAGCCCAGCACCCGGACGAAAACCTCTTTTGATATCGCCGGTAAACGTCTTTCCGCAGACACCTATTCCCTAAGCGCCTCTGCCAGCAGCCTGCGCAAGGGCGAAAATCTCAAGGATTCGGCCCTGACCCTGCAGGCGATGCATCCGGACGCCCTGGTGCTGCGCCATCCCCAAAGCGGCGCGGCCGAATTTCTGGCTCAAAGGCTGTCCTGTTCCGTGATCAACGCCGGCGACGGCTGGCACGCCCATCCGACCCAGGCCCTTTTGGACGGTTTCACCTTGTGCGAGATCTGGGGCGAAGACATGACCGGCAAGAAGATCTTGATTGTCGGGGACATCGCCCACAGCAGGGTGGCCCGCTCGGACGTGCTGCTTTTCACCATGCTGGGCGCCAGAGTGAGATTGTGCGCGCCCAAGACCTTGCTGCCATCGGGCGTGAACACGTGGCCCGTGGATGTTGTTTCCGACCTGACCTCGGCCTGCGAGGGCATGGACGCCGTGATCTGCCTGCGCTTGCAACTGGAGCGGCAGCAGGCTGGATTGCTGCCGGACCTGCGGGAATACGCCCGTCATTTTGGACTGAACGCCGCGCGCCTGCGCAAGGCCAACCCCGGCGTGCGGGTGATGCATCCTGGCCCTATGAATCGCGGGGTGGAGATCGACGCCGCCTTGGCCGACGCCGAGCAAAGTCTGATCCTGGAGCAGGTTTCCGCCGGCGTGGCTACGCGCATGGCCTTGTTGTTTCTCTACTTGACCCGCAAAGACCAGCCTGCGGAGGCATGACCATGGCCGGACCGGATTTGATTGTCCGCAACGTTTCCTGGCAAGACGACATGGTGGACGTCTGGCTCGGCGGGGGCCGCATCCTGCGTTTTGCTCCGCTCGGAGAAAAGGCCGAAGAGTGCGCCCTGATCGACGGCCGCGGAGCCTTGCTGCTGCCCGGTCTGATTGACGCTCATGTGCACTTGCGCGAACCCGGTTTTGAATACAAGGAAGACATCGCTTCGGGCTTGACCGCAGCCGCCGGGGGGGGATTTCGCGCGGTGTTGGCCATGGCCAACACCAAGCCGGTCAATGACAGCGCGGCCGTGACGCGTTTCATGCTTGAGCAGGCTGCCGACACCCATCCTTTTGGTCCTCGCTTGTATCCGGTGGGTGCGTTGAGCAAAAACCTAGCCGGACAGGAACTGGCTCCCCTGGCCGAATTGGCCGAAGCCGGTTGCAAGGCCCTGTCCAACGACGGCGTGCCCGTGGCCAATGCCGACCTGTTCCGCCGCGCCTTGGAATACGCCTCGGACTTGGGCCTGCCAGTGATCGACCACTGCGAGGATCCGCACCTGGCCGCCGGGGCAAGCATGAACGAAGGCCGCTTAAGCGGCCTGATGGGGCTCAAGGGCCAGCCCGTGGCGGCCGAAAGCCTGCATGTGGCCCGGGACATTTTACTGGCCCAATATCTGAACCTGCCCGTGCACCTGGCGCACATCAGCTGCCGCCAGTCCGTGGAACTTATCGCCTGGGCCAAGGCCCGGGACGTGCGCGTCACGGCCGAGACTTGTCCGCATTACCTGCTCTGGACCGAGGAGATGGTTAAGGGGTTTAATACCCTGGCCAAGGTCAATCCGCCCCTGCGCCGCATGGACGACGTGGAAGCCCTGCGCCAAGCCGTCCGTGAAGGGATCATCGACATTCTGGTCACGGACCACGCCCCGCACGCGGACCACGAAAAGGAAACTCCCATGGATGAGGCGCCGGGCGGCATCAGCGGATTGGACACGGCCCTGTCTCTCAGTTGGACCTTGGTGCAACGGGGCATTCTCTCCGCAGAGGATTTGTGTCGACTATGGGCCCATCGTCCGGCCGAGATTTTTGCCCTGCCTTCAGGCAACCTCACGCCGGGCGATCCCGCGAGTTTCATTCTTTTCGACACTGACGCGACCTGGACCGTCACCCCGCAAGCCATGCGTTCCAAGGGCAAAAATACTCCCTGCCTCGGGCAGGATCTGCCCGGACGGGTCAGACTGAATGTGGTCGACGGCCACGTGGTTTTTCAAGACGCCATTGTTTCATAAGGAGAATCCATGTCTCAGCCCCTGAAGGATGCCGTGGGCATCTGCAAGACCATCATGCGCAACGGCTTCGATGCCTATGTGATCAATGCCCGGTTGCAGGAAAAGATTCTGGAAGGCGGCCACGAGCGCGAGGTGGATATCTGCTCCGAGGCCGACTTTGAGGATTTGAGCAAGCTTTTTCCGCATCTGGAGCCTTCCGGCGCCCTGGAGGTCACCGGCCTGCTCAAGGAGGGCGGCGTGCTGATCAGGATCTATCCGGCGGATACCGAGGACGGCTCTTATCCTGAGGAGTGCGTCGCCAAATTCACGTCCGGGATGATCAAGGCCCTGGAAAAAACCGAAGGGGCCCTGCCTTTGCACTTGGCTTGTCCGTATCTGCCCAAGGTCAGAGAGTTTTATGACGGTTTCGCCGACATCGGCGCAGGACTGATCCGCTTTCAGGGGCTGCCCGACGAAGCCTTGAAGCAGAACTATCTGCGCGGTGTGCGCGCCTTGCGCTTTGCCGCCAACTTTCATCTGCCCATTGAGCCCAATTCCTGGATGGCCATTGTTCGTTCGGCCCGGCGCGTCCTGGACTATGTGTCCATTTCGGACATCATGGATGAATGGCGCAAGGTGGAAGCTGAAAACATGTGGTTTTTCGTGAAGCTCCTTTACGACAGCACCATCCTGCACGGGTTGATTCCGGAAGTGGTGGCGCTTAGCCGGGTCAAGCAGATTAAAAATCCGGAAGAGGGGGAAGAGATTGTCCTGGCTCACACCCTGGAATTGATGCGCCGTTACCCCGAGGAACTGCCGTATGACTGGTTCGGCGCCGTGGCCTGCCTGTTTCACGATGTAGGCAAGCTCTATACGGCGGAATTCGTCGGCGACCAGTGGACGTTTTATCAGCATCACCGCGTCGGGGCCAAGGTGACGCGCAAGATTCTGAACAGACTGCGCTTCACCCCCGAAGAGACGGACATGATTTGTCACTTGGTGCGCCACCACATGCGCTTTCATTTCATGCTCACGGACCGCGGCATCCGCCGCTTCGCGGCGCTGAACGACTATCCTCGGCTGATCGAGATCGCTAGAGCGGACATCAAGGCCCGCAACGGCTCCTACAAGGAATTCAACCACAACATGAAGATGCTGGAGCGCACGGCGGTTCCGGAGGAGGCCCTGGAGCCGCTGCTCAACGGCCATGAGATCATGGAGTTTGCGGAGATCAACCCCGGCCCGGCCGTGGGTCTGATCCGCAACGCCTTGCTGCAGGCCCAGATCGCGGGCGACGTAACCTCAGTGCCCGAGGCCGTGGAGTTCGTGCGCGGCTACGGCCAGCGTGAGAAACTTCATTGACGGGCAGTCCGCGAAATCTTCTCGACTTCACCTGGTCCGAACTGGAGCAATTTTGTTCCGAGATGGGCGAACCGCCGTTTCGAGCCCGTCAGATCTGGCAGTGGCTGTGGCAAAAGCGCGTTTGCGACTTCTCGTCCATGTCCAATATCTCCAGAGAGTTGCAAAAGCGTTTGGCCGAAGCGGCCGCCATCGTTCGTCCCGAGGTAGTCGAAACTCAAGTCAGTCAGGACGGCACGATCAAGTTCCTGCTGGCCTTGGCAGATGATCGGCGCATCGAATCCGTGCTCATTCCTGAAAAGGATCATTTCACCCTGTGCCTGTCTTCCCAGGTGGGATGCAGCCTCGGCTGCTCCTTCTGCGCCACGGGGCAAATGAGGTTTGCGCGAAACCTAAGCCTGGCGGAAATTCTGGGCCAGGTGCTCGTGGCCCAGGATCGCCTTGCACAAAGCGGATCAGCACTGAAGCTGCGCAACCTTGTCTTCATGGGCATGGGCGAGCCGCTGCTCAACTGGAGCAATGTCCGTCGCGCCCTGGAGTCTCTGCACCAACCCTATGGGCTAAATTTTTCCACACGCCGGATCACGGTCTCCACTGTTGGCTTGCCGGGCGTTCTGGCTGAACTGGGCTCCTTGGGCCTGGCTTTGCCGGCCGTTTCCCTGCACGCCCCCACCCAGGAGTTGCGCGCCCGGATCATGCCCAAGGCGGCCCGCTACCCCCTGGACGCCCTGGTTCGCGATCTGGAAAACTATCCGCTCCAGCCCAGACAGAAGATCACCATTGAATACGTTCTGCTTCGCGGGATCAACGACGCCTTGGAGCATGCGCAGGGATTGATCCGCCTGCTGAACCGGGTCAAGGCCAAGGTCAATCTGATCCCTTTTCATCCATCTCCTGGTCTGCCTTACGACGTTCCGGACATGGACCGGGTCCTGGCCTTCGAGTCTCTGCTTAAAACCAAGGGGTTGCCTACAACCTTGCGCAAAAGCAAGGGCCGGGATATTGTTGCCGCTTGTGGACAACTGTTTGCGCAAAGCCGGCCGTATGCTTAGAGGCTGCGGGAACAACGACTGAAACTTTAATCGATGAAAATAGAGCTAATTTTACAACCCCCTAACCCCTTTTGTTAAGGGGGAATTTTACGGCTCAATAAGGGAGTTAACGTGAAGCCTGATTTCGCAAAGTGCGGCGGGTTGGCCCCTGCCATTGTCCAGGATGCAAAAAGCCTGGAAGTGTTGATGCTGGCTTATATGAACGAAGAGGCCTGGGAAAAAACACTGGCCACGGGCGAGGTCCATTTCTACAGCCGCAGGAGCCAAAAGCTCTGGCACAAGGGCGCTACGTCAGGGCATGTGCAGAAGGTCTGTTCCGTCCGTCTGGATTGCGACGCCGACGCCGTTCTGCTGCTGGTGGAGCAGGTGGGCGGCGCCACCTGCCACGAAGGCTTTCGGTCCTGCTTTTTCAGGGAATGCAAAGCCGGCGAATGGGCAACCTGCGCACCGAAAATTTTTTGATCCTTAAAGAGGAAGTTCACAAACAAATGGCGAACCATAACAACCAGTTGAAACTGGGCATTCCCAAGGGCTCTTTGCAAGACGCGACCATCAATCTCTTCGCCCGTTCCGGCTGGAAAATTCATCTGCATCACCGTAATTACTTTCCGGAAATCAACGACCCAGCCATCCAGTGCAGCATTTGCCGCGCCCAGGAAATGGCCCGCTACGTGGAAGCCGGCACCTTGGACGCCGGCTTGACGGGCAAGGACTGGGTCATGGAGTACGAGTCCGATGTGCATGTGGTTTCGGATCTGGTCTATTCCAAGGTTAGTTCCCGTCCGGCGCGATGGGTTTTGGCCGTGGCCGGAGAATCCACTTACCGCCGTCCCGAGGACCTGGCGGGAAAAAAGATTTCTACGGAACTGGTCAATTTCACCAAACGTTATTTTCAGTCCGCCGGCATCCCGGTGGAAGTGGAATTCTCCTGGGGGGCCACCGAGGCCAAGGTTGTGGAAGGCTTGGCCGACGCCATTGTCGAGGTCACGGAAACCGGCTCCACCATCAAGGCCCACGGTCTGCGCATCATTGCCGAGATTATGCAGACCAACACTCAGTTCATCGCCAATAGAAAAGTCTGGGAAAATCCGATCAAGCGGGCCAAGATCGAGCAAATCGATATGATGCTCAAGGGCGCGCTCAGGGCGGAAAAGCTGGTCGGACTGAAGATGAACGTGCCCCAGGACAAGATCAATGGAATCATGGACACCTTGCCCAGCTTGACTTCGCCAACCGTGGCCCATCTGCACAACAGTAGCTGGCTGTCCGTGGAGATCGTGGTCCAGGAGGACGTGGTCCGGGAACTGATCCCGGATTTAGCGCGCAAGGGCGCGCAGGGGATTATCGAGTACTCTCTGAACAAGGTGATTTAACGCCTGTGTTTTTTGGGAAGGCGTTGTTTTTACAGAACTTGAGCATA
>DBNV01000006.1:9522-9719 GCA_002299865.1 Desulfonatronaceae bacterium UBA663
AAAACATGAACCAAAACATGAAATTGAGACTTTCATTTCCTGCCGGCCTGGTCCTGGCTGTTCTTGTGTTCCTGGTCGGATGCGGCGGCCATCACGGCGGTCGCGGCCAGGAACACGGCCCCATCCAGCGGGAAGCGCAGATGCGGCTAGATCTGGCCGAAGCGCATCTGCGCAACAATGAGCCGCGCCTTGCTCTG
>DBNV01000033.1:0-8048 GCA_002299865.1 Desulfonatronaceae bacterium UBA663
TGGCCTATCTCAAGGCCCTGCGTTCCATCCTGGTCTACCTGGAGATTTGCGACGGCAACATGGAAGAGGGCAGTTTTCGGTGCGACGCCAACGTTTCGGTCCGGCCCAAGGGCGAAACCAAGCTCGGCACGCGCACCGAGCTAAAGAACCTTAATTCCTTCCGTCACGTGCACAAGGCCATAGAGCATGAGATCGCCAGGCACGTCGACCTGCTTGCGGACGGCGAGCGCATCATCCAGGAAACACGCCTGTATGACGTGGACAATGGCGTGACTGTGTCCATGCGCGGCAAGGAAGAGGCCCAGGACTACCGATATTTCCCGGATCCGGACCTGCTGCCCCTGATCCTGGAACCAGAGTGGCTGGAGCAATGGGCCAGGGAACTGCCCGAGTTGCCCCAGACCAGGGAGGCTCGGTTCATCCGGGATTTTGACCTGCCCGAGGCTGCGGCCCAGTCTCTGACCGCAGAAAAGGACCTGGCCGAATATTTCGAAGCGGCTGCAGCCGCCTATCACGAGCCCAAGAAAATCAGCAATTGGATGCTTTCCGAACTGTTGCGCGAACTGAACCAAGCTAAAATCAGCGCAAGGGACTGCGCCATGCCTCCGAAGCACCTGGCGGACCTTGTCCGGCTGATTGATTCCGGTCAGATCAGCGGGAAGATCGGCAAGCAGATTTTCGCCGAGTTGTTCTCCACTGGAGATGCGCCGGAAGCCTTTGTCAAACGCAAGGGACTGGCGCAAATTTCGGACACCTCGGCCGTGGAGGCCATTGTGGACAGGGTCATGGCGGCCAACCCCGCCGAGGTGGAGGCCTACAAGGCCGGCAAGACCAAGCTGAGGAGCTTCTTCGTCGGCCAGATCATGCGCGAAAGCAAGGGGCAGGCCAATCCCGGACTGGTGAACGAGCTGATCAAGGCCAAGCTGGGGTAGTCAACATCCGCCGACAAGAGAAAAAACAGATGCAGCCACACATTCTTTTCCAGCCCAAGGCCCATGAATTGCATCTTCTGGACCAGCGGCTTTTGCCCGGCCGTGAGGAATGGTTCATTTGCCGGAACATTGCGGACATTGTTTACGCTCTGAAGGAGATGGTGGTGCGCGGCGCTCCGGCCATCGGCGTGACCGCGGCCTACGGCTGCTGTCTGGCAGCGGCCCATGCCGACCCGAATGACCCGGATTGGCCGCACGGTCTGGAGCGAGAACTGGACGTCCTGGCCCAGGCCAGGCCCACAGCCGTGAATCTGGCTTGGGCCGTGAATCTGATGCGTCAAACCTGGCGGACTTATCCGGACCTCCCCTTGGAAGAGCTGCGCCGGGCCTGGATTGAACAGGCCATGGCCCTGCACCGCCAAGACGAGGCGGACAACCGGGCCATGGGTGCGCACGGTGCTGCGCTGCTCAAGGACGGCGACAGCGTGATGACCCATTGCAACGCCGGGGCCCTGGCCACGGGAGCGTACGGCACGGCCCTGGGCGTGATCCGGGCCGCCGTGGAGGCCGGCAAACGCATCCAAGTGCTGGCCAATGAAACCCGGCCTTTTCTGCAAGGCGCCCGACTGACCGCCTATGAACTGGCCCGGGACGGCATCCCCGTGACCGTATGCTGCGACAACGCCGTGGGTCTGCTCATGGCCAAGGGCATGGTCCAGGCCGTGGTCGTGGGCGCGGATCGGGTCGCGGCCAACGGCGATGCAGCCAACAAAATCGGCACCTACACCGTGGCCGTACTGGCCAAGCGTCACAACGTTCCCTTTTACGTGGTCGTTCCTTTTTCCACCATTGACTTTGCCACGCCAACCGGCGCAGAGATTCCCATTGAGGAGCGCACTCCCAGGGAAGTGACCCACATCCAGGACCGGATGATCACCCCCCAAGGTGTTCCGGCGCTCAACTTCGCCTTTGACGTGACGCCAGCGGAACTGATCACCGCGATCATCACGGAAAAGGGCGTGTTTGAGCCCGGTAGACTACCCGGTAGACTACCGGGTAGTCTAATGGATGCGTTCGTCACCCCGAACCCTTAGACCCCTATGACCCAAGAACTGCCCATCGTCGCCCTGATCGGTCGGCCCAATGTGGGCAAATCCTCCCTGTTCAACCGTTTGCTTGGGTCCTCCAAGGCCTTGACCCACGACTTGCCCGGTGTGACCAGGGACCGCATCTATGGCGAGGTCCGCCGCCCCAAGGACCCTCTGGTCAAGCCCTTTGCCTTGGTGGATACCGGCGGGCTGGAGCCGGAATCCGCTGAAGACATCAAGCAGGCCGTGCTTTCCCAGGCGCGTGAAGCCTTGCGTGAAGCCGTGTTGGTGCTCATGGTCGTGGACGGCCGCGAAGGGCTGAACACGCTGGACGAACAGGTGGCCGCCTTGCTACGCAGCGCCAACAAGTCCGTGCTGCTCGTGGTCAACAAGGTGGACAGCGAAGCAAAGGAAGCCCTGCTCACTGCGGAATTTCATCAGCTCGGCTTCCCCGTGTTGGCGGTTTCCGCAGCCCATGGCTTTGGCGCAAACCGGCTCATGGACATGATCATGGACAGTCTGCCGCCCGGGGATTCTTCTTCCTTCAAGACCAAGCCCTCCCCAATGCACTCGCCAGAGCACTCAGGGGAGCACACCCCAGAGCACTTAAGGGAGGGGCGGGATGCGGACACGGGGCTGCGTTTGGCCCTGCTGGGTCGGCCCAACGTGGGCAAATCCTCCCTGGTCAACGCTCTGTTGGGCTTTGAGCGCCAGATCGTCTCGGATCAGGCCGGCACCACCCGTGACAGTGTGGACATCTCCTGGCTGGTGGGTGAAAAAACGTATACCTTGGTGGATACCGCCGGAGTGCGCAAGCGCACCCGCATTCAGGACAGCCTGGAACGTTTCAGCGTGCTCAAGGCCCTGCGCAGCAGCAAGAAGGCCCAGGTGACCATGCTCGTCCTGGACGCCCTGGAGGGGGTGACCTTTCAGGACAAGAAGCTGTTCACTTTTCTGGACCGGGAGAAAACTCCCCTGATCGCCGTGGTGAACAAGATCGATCTGGTTCCGAAGAACGCCCTGAACGCCTTAAAACAACGTTTCAAAGACGATCTTTCCTTTGCGTCCCACGTGCCCCTGGTCTTCACCTCCACGGTCAGCCGGGCCGGCCTGGGCGGTTTGCTCCCCCTGGCTGAACGGATCTGGACCCAGTGTCAGACCAGGATTTCCACCGGGCAGCTCAATCGCATCATGAGCGAGGCCACCCAGCGCCATCAACCGGCCATGGTCAACCGACGGCGGGCCAAATTCTTCTACCTGACCCAGGCCGACATCGCTCCGCCGACCTTTGTCTTCTTTGTCAACAATGCCGCGTTGATCCGTCAGGAATACTCCAGATATCTGGAAAACCAACTGCGGAAGCGTTTTGGTCTGAATTTGGCCCCATTGCAGCTTCATTTCCGATCCAGCCACGGCAAGGCCAAGGAATGATCGATTTGCGCCCTCGCCGGGAATCAGGTAGTTTCGTAGCCGACTTCCGGGAGGACGTTGTCCTTGAAGGACGTTGTCCCGACGCCGCCGAAGAACACCACTGATGTGCAACGACTGATGCACAAAGAAAGGTTGACGCAGCGCTAGCGCCGCTAGCACTGCTAGAGCAGCCGCTACTAAAGTAGCTTTTGAGGATGTCTCCTTTGTCCGCGACGCATATCCAGCTTACGGCCAAGTACAGGCCCCAGACCTTCGCCCAGGTGGTCGGCCAGGAGGAAATCCGCGTCGTGCTTTCCCGGGCCGCAGCCTTGGATCGCATTGCCGCAGCCTACCTTTTCAGCGGTACAAGGGGTGTGGGCAAGACCACCTTGGCCCGCATCTTCGCCAAGGCCGTGAACTGTCAAACGTCGCCCACGCCCGAACCCTGCAACCAGTGTCGCCATTGCCGCCAGATCACCAGCGGCTCGGCCGTGGACGTGGCCGAAATCGACGGGGCCTCCAACAGGGGCATTGAGCAGGCCCGCCGCCTCAAAGAGGACGTGGGCTACGCGCCCATGGAGGGCCGCTACAAGATCATCATCATTGATGAAGCGCACATGCTCACCAAGGAGGCCTTCAACGCCTTGCTGAAGACCCTGGAGGAACCGCCGCCCGGAGTGACCTTCATCATGGCCACCACGGAGCCCCAGAAATTTCCGGCCACCATTGTCAGCCGCTGCCAGCACTATGTGTTCAAGCGCCTGACCCAGGCCCAACTGGAGGCCCATTTGCGCCACGTCCTGGAACTGGAAGGCCGGTCCTTCGAGCCCGCGGCAACGGCTCTTTTGGCCAGGAGAGCCGCAGGCAGCGTCCGTGACGGCATGTCGCTTTTGGAGCAGGTATTGACCATCAGCGACGGGGGCCTGCGCCTGGAGGACGTTCGTCGGGTGCTGGGCTTGGCCGGCGGCGAGTTGTTCCAGCGACTGATCGTGGCGATTCGGGATCAGGACTGCGTGGCGGTGAGCGACGTCCTGCGCGTTCTTTTGGACCAGGGGTTGGACCTGGGTTTTTTTCTGCGAGAACTGGCCGAGTTATGGCGCAACTTGTTTTTGCTGCGCCAAGCCGGGGAAAAGGCCTTGCCGATCCTGGGCTTGCCCGACGAGGAAGCGCGCGTGTGGCTGGCCGAAGCCGCAGCCCTTTCTCCCACGCATATCCATGCGGCCTGGCAGTTGACCCTGGAAGGACAACGTCAGGTGCTGACCAGCCTGGAGCCGGCCCAGGCACTGGAGATGCTGCTGCTCAACCTGGCCTATTTGCCGCAACTTTTGCCTTTGGAGCATCTGGCCGCCCCCGGCACGGACCGTGATTCCCAGGCCACCGGCCAGGCCACCGAGATGATTGCCCCGGTCCGTGCAAAATCGACGAGCACCCCCCCCCGGTCCATGCCTGCAAAGGCAAAGTCCAGGGCCTCTTCTAGGCCGGCGACTCTAAAGGCGACATCCTCTGCGGATCCGTCGAGCACAGGGTCGAGCACCGGATCGATCGGTGGCGAATTCGAAAGGTTAAGGAAAAAAATCACTTGGGCGGGATTCCTGGAGCACTACGATGCGCTGTGCAAAAAAAGCGAGGCCTGCCTGCCGGGCTTGCGTCAAGTCAACGCCGAACAGCAAGGCGACGAATTGACGTTGCGTTGCCCGACCCGTTTCCAATACGAAGGGCTCCAGGCCCCTCAAAAATGGCGCCGTTTGGAGCAGTTGCTGCGGGAGTATTTCGGCCCTGCCTTGCGGATCAATCTCCTGCCTCTGCAAGAGAGCAGCGAAAAAACAGATCCACAAACGCCGGGGCGGCCCAACAACGGTCCGCTTCTGGAACATCCCCTGGTCCGTGAATTTTCGGAGCGGTTCCAGGCCAAGGTGATTTCCTTGGAGCCGTATGGGCAGGATTCAGGTTCATAATCCGACAACAAAAACAAGGAGTATTCATCATGATGAAAGGAATGGGCGACCTGGTCCGTCAGGCCCAGATCATGCAGAACAAAATCGCCAAAATGCAGGAAGAGGTCGGAAAGCGCACTGTGGAGGCCGCCGCCGGCGGAGGCATGGTCATGGTAACGGCCAACGGGGCGCAGGAGATCCTGGCCGTGAAGATCGATCCCGCAGTGGTCACTCCCGAGGATGTGGAAATGCTGCAGGATCTGGTGCTGGCTGCGGTCAACGAAGCATTGAAAAAGGCCGGTGAGATGATGAAGCAGGAGATGGCTCAAATCACCGGCGGCATCAAAATCCCCGGTATGTTTTAGGTGGATCGTCCGTGCGGGAACTGCCCCTGCCCCTGAAGGCGGTTGTTGATCAGTTGGCCGGTCTGCCTGGTCTGGGTCCCAAATCAGCCTTGCGCTTGGCCCTGACCCTGCTCAAATGGCCCAAGGAACGGACTGCGGACCTGGGCCGGAGTATTTTGGAGCTGCGGGACAAGCTCTGTTTGTGCGGCAGCTGCGCGGGCATTGCCGACGAGGATCCCTGCTTCATCTGCGTTGATCCCGGGCGCCGCTCGGAACAGCTTTGTCTGGTGGCCGAATGGGACTCCATGTGGATCATGGAGCAGTCCGGAATGTACCGAGGCTTGTATCTGGTTTTGGGGGGGCTGCTCTCGCCGTTGGACGGGATTAAACCGGAAATTCTGGAGCTGGACCGCCTGCGTGTCAGGCTGAAGAGCAATGGGGTCAGGGAGGTCATTCTGGCCCTGGGTACTACGGCGGAGTCCGAAGCCACTGGCTCCTACATCAAGAACCTGGTGGAACGGGATTATCCCGAGATTCAGATGATGCGTCTGGCCCAGGGCATTCCCCTGGGCATGGATCTGAAGTACATTGATAGGGAAACTCTGCGCCAGTCCTTCGCCTACAGACAGAAATTCTAAGGCATTAATTAAGACGGACGGACTGATCGCCGTCCTGGACCTGAGTCAGCTTTTTATCGGCCAGAGCGGCGTATTGGCCTTTCAGTTCCAAGGCTAATTTCTTGAATTGTTCCAGATCCTTGCCGGCCAGGGTGCGCCCCGGAGGCGAAACCACGGAAGCAGGGTTGACGTGTTTGCCCCGGTACAGCACTTCATAGTGCAGGTGGGGCCCCGTGGACATGCCTGTGGACCCAACGTACCCGATCACCTGGCCCTGCTTGACCCGCACTCCGGGCGTGACGCCCCGGGCAATGCGGCTCATATGGGCGTAGAGGGTGCGGTATTCGTTGGGATGGCGCAGAACTACGGTGATGCCGAAGTTGCCCTTGCGTCCGGCCTCCACTACCACACCGTCGCCCGCGGCCATGATCGGCGTGCCCGTGGGGGCCGCGAAATCAAGGCCCTTATGCATCCGGCTGAAGCCTAGGATCGGATGGCGGCGCATCCCGAATCCGGAACTGATCCTGGCCCCGTCGATGGGCGTGAGCATCAGCGCCTTGCGCACGCTTTGCCCCTTCTCATTAAAAAAGTCCGTTTTCCCGTCTAGGGCAGTGTACCGGTAAATCTTTAGCGAGCGGCCCCTTGTCTGCAAATTGGCGTACAGCACCGGACCTTCGCGAACAGGCCTGCCTTCCAAATCGACTTGGCGTTCAAAAAGGACTTCAAAGGTATCGCCGGGATGGATGTCGCGCTGGAAATCCACGTCGAACGAGTAGGCGCGGATCATTTGCAGCAAAACAGGCTTCGGCAGGCCGGACTGCACCGCCGCCTCGTACAGGCTGGACTCAATCCGCCCCTGGGCCACTGAGGAAACCCGCTGCAGTTCCCACTGCTCTTCAAGGGCAGTGAACTCTTTGTTGTCTCCTCGTTGGACTAGAATTTTGCGGTCCACATCCACCTGCATTTTCAATTCTTCGAAAAAGCTTTCGCCGTTCTTATCGCCGCCCGCGCGGAAGGTGAGCACAAGCTCATCACCGGGACGAAGATCCCGTGGGTCATAGACCTGGGACAGGGCCGACACAGCGGCATGGGCCTCGGCCTGGACTAGACCGGCTTGCAGCAGGAGCCCCATGATCGTGTCCCCCTGGCCGACCTGAATGATGCGTTCGAGCAGGTCGGGAGAGTCGTTTAGCTTGGGGCCGTCTGCGGGCGTCAGGGCCGCGGTCCCCGTCTCGGGGACAAGGGTTCCGTCCGCTTCCGCGCTTTGGTTTTCATTTGTGGCGGGGCCGTGGTCGCCGCGCGGAATCAATTTGAGCAGGGCCAGGCCGGAGGCCTGGAAAGCGTCCCAGGATGCCGAGGAAAGCAATATCCCCGCCTTGGACACGGCCAAGACCAGGATCACTGTCAAGAAGATCAGCTTCCAGCGAATCCCTTGGCGAATCCCTTGGGAAGATGTGGACAACGGGCGGTGGGCATAGGGGTTGCGTTTCATTTTGGCCTCCGGCATGAAGTCGTTCGTTATGCGTCAAGATTTCGCAAGGAAGTAGACGAAGACGGACGAACACTCTAGGCTTGAATGGATCAACGCAGCGCCGATGTCCCCTGACACGCACCGCAACATGTACAACGGGGCGGACTAAGGAGGAGCAAGCATTCGTTGCCGCCCTGATATCGTATTGGGCTGCACGATTCAAGTCCTTAGGCGCTTTGGCCGGGCGCTTTG
>DBNV01000033.1:8415-12123 GCA_002299865.1 Desulfonatronaceae bacterium UBA663
CCGGGCGCTTTGGCCGGGCGCTCTCTGGGCGAAGATTTCAACCAACAATTGTCCGGGCAATCGCCTTAAGCGGACACCCGGCGGCTGCGGCTACGTCCGCAAAAAAAGCCTTTAAAGAAACAACGCGGCAAGCGCTGCGGCGAGCGCTGCATGGATCTTGCACAACTCTGGGACGCCCTGATCTGGCCTTTGGCCAAACTGACCCTGTTCATCAGCCTGGGACTGCTCATTGGTCAAATGATCGAGGCCCTGAACTGGACCAGGACCGTGGCGGCCGCAGTTTCGCCGCTGCTTCGGCTCGGGCGCCTCTCGGGCACGGCCGGGGCCAGTTTTTCCCTGGCCTTTTTCTCCGGCGTCTCAGCCAATTCCATGCTCGCCGAGGCCTACGACCAGGGGCGCATCAGTCGTCGTGAACTGATCATGAGCAACCTGTTCAACAGCCTGCCTACATATTTTCTGCACCTGCCCAGCGTGTTCCTGATCCTGGTTCCGCTCATCGGCGCGGCGGCCGGAGTCTACCTCGCCCTGAACGTGACCGCAGCCTTGTTGCGCACGTTGTTTGTCCTGCTCTTTTCCAGAGTTGTCCTTCCTCCCCCCGCCGAGCGCTGCGTCAGTTGCCGTCTGGAGGAAAACAGCCCCGTGACCTTCCTGGACGCATTGAAAAAGGCCAAGCAGCGCTTCAAGGACCGCATCGGCCGCATCCTGTCCGTCATCGTGCCGATCTACGTCCTGTTTTTCCTGCTCAACAGTTGGGGGGCTTTTACCGCTGCGGAACGTTTCGTGGCCGACCATCTGGACTGGCTGTCCTGGCTGCCGCCCCAGGCCGTGGGCGTAATCGTGTTGCAGATGGTCGCGGAATTCTCCGCAGGCGCAGCCGCAGCCGGAGCCTTGCTTGCCGCAGGCAGCCTGACCCAAAAGGAGGTGGTTCTGGCCCTGCTCATCGGCAATATCCTGTCCTCGCCCATGCGCGCGGTGCGCCACCAGTTCCCGTATTATGCGGGCATCTTCAAGCCGGGCCTGGCCGCGAAGCTGATCTTCTGGAACCAGTGCTTGCGGGGCTTAAGCCTCACATTCATGGGCGCATTGTACTATCTCTTGGCCTGACCGGTGCGTGGGGCCGCAGCTTTGCGATCCGCTCCCCCCGGCTTCGCGACCGGGGAGCGACGTCTGCGGGGCGTTGATTCCTTGGCGGCCAGATATTCCAGTTCCCGAAGCCGGTCGTCCACGTTCCTGTAGAGGCTCCCGGCGCTGAAGGTTCCATTTTTCAAGCGTTTGCCCACGGGCAGGCCGGTCAGGATTTCCAGGGCCTGCTCAATGCGGTCCACCGGATAGATGTGAAAACGGCCCGCTTCCACTGCGTCCACCACCTCCTGCTTGAGCATCAGGTGGATCACGTTGTCCTTGGGGATGATTACTCCTTGTTTTCCGGTCAGGCCCCGGCGGCGGCAGACCTCGAAAAACCCTTCGATTTTGCGGGTCACTCCGCCCACGGCCATGATCGCCCCGGACTGACTGACCGCGCCGGTAAACGCCAGAGAGAGGTTGTTCGCCCGCCCGGACAAGGCGGAAATCAAGGCCGCCAGTTCAGCCCCGGAGGCGGAATCTCCGTCCACATGCGCGTAGCTCTGCTCAAAGCAGAGACTGGCGTTTAAGACCACGGGCTTGTTCTGCGCGAACAATTTAAGCAGGTAGCTTTTCAGGATCATCATGCCCTTGGTGTGAATGGGACCGCCCAATTCAGCCTCACGTTCCAGGTCGATAATCCCGCCGTGACCTACGCCCACGGTGCAGGAAATCTGATGCGGCAGCCCCAGCTCGTAGTCGCCGAGAAAAGTCACGGACAAACCGTTGCACTGGCCCACGGCGCATCCGCTGGTGGCCACCTTGATCAGTTGCCGGTCGTACTCGGAGAGAAACTCCTCCTCGTACAGGTTGGCCCTGTAGTTGCGCGCCTCCCAGGCCCGTCCCAGGGCGCGGCGGTCCACCATGGTCGAGGCGGCCAATGAACTAATGGCTGAAGCCTCGATCATCACCTCCCGAACAATGGGCAGGCGCAAGGACAGTTTTTTCTGGTCCTCGGCCAGTCTGGAGGAGAAATCCACCAGCCAGGCCAAGGCTTCGCGATCGAAAGGCAGCAGGTCGTCCTCGCGGATCATCCTGGCCAGGGCGCTCACGTACTTGCGGATGGAGTCTGCGGTGCGATCCACGGTTTCCTGAATTTGCCCCTTGATCTTGAACAGCTTGGGGAATCGGTCGTCATAGGCCAGTAACAGATCGTAGGCATCCTCGCTCCCCACCAGGATCACCCTGACCTGCAACGGGATGGGGTTGGGCACGATGGTTTTCGTGCGGATGATTTCATGGTGGTCCCCCGGATCCTCAATGCGAATCTGCATGGAGCGCAGCGCACGCAGCAGCCCTTCCCAGGCTTGGGGATGCTGGAGCACGTCTTCGATGTGCAGGACTAGAAAACCGCCGTTGGCCCGGTGCAGGGCTCCGGCTTTGAGCAGGGTGAAGTCCGTAAACAGCGCCCCCCATTCGGCCTCGCGCTCAATGCAGCCCAACAGGTTAAAGAAGGTGGGGTTGTCCTCCAAGATGACAGGTGCGCCCTGTAAGCGGCTGTTGTCCACAAAGAGGTTCACGGCAAAGCGCTCGAAACAGCCGTCGCCCGCTGCGGACGGATCCGGCCCGACGCTTGCAGGCGACGGCTCTTTGGGCTTGAATTGGTCCTGGTTGTCCAGGAGGTCCTGACGCAGGGCGTGAAGAAAGGCGGACAGGTGTTGATGCGCGGCATGTTTGGCCGCAAAAGGGTCAAAGGTCTCCGTCAGGACCTGTTTCAGAACCTCCCGTTCCAGGCTGCGCTCGCCTTCATGGAGGTCCTGCTCCCGGGCGTTGATCTGGCGCAACAATCCCAACATGGCGTCCAGAGTGCGGTCTCCTTCGTTTTTCAATTTCAGGCGCAAGGAGGACTCAAGCTTTTCCACCTCCTGGCCGTTGAGCACCTGGCCGTCCACAATGGGATACAAATTGACGTTGCCCTGTTTGTCAAAGCAGAGGTTGAAACCATGCCTGGAGGCCTGCTCCTCCATTTTGACCATCACTTCTTCCTTGGAATCCTGGAATTGGCGGATCAGCTTCTCCTTCTTGCGAAGATAGTGTTCCTGTCCAAAACGCAGGGGCACCTCATCCCGGATGCGTTGAATCACCCCGGCCAGTCCGGCCTTGAAGGCCTTGGCTTGGCCGCTTTGCAAAGAGAGGGCCAGGGGGCGGTCCGGATCCTCGAAGTTGAACACGTAGATCCAGTCCGGAGGCGTGGGGCGTTTGGCGGCCCTGGGCTCCAAAAAGTTCTGGACCAGATAGGTGCGGCCGAGCTGCGGTTCGCCGACCACAAAAATATTGTACTCTTTCTTGGCGATGGCCAGACCCAGTTCCAATGCCTGCAGGGCCCTGGGCTGCATGGGCGTCAAGGCTCGTGGGCAGGGGATCGTGGTGCTGTCGGGATGGGCGATACGCAGCGGGTCGAGCCGGGCGCAAAGTTTTGTGGATGAAAGGGCTTTGGTTGCGGGCATGGCGGGTCCAGTCGACCTCCTTAGGAGATAATTGTTGCCATTCATGGCCAATGGTCATGAATGGAAACGATGTTCCTATTCATTTCCCCGGACATTGTCATCCCGGCTTGGAGCATATGCTTCAATGTTTTTAGCAGGA
>DBNV01000045.1:0-142 GCA_002299865.1 Desulfonatronaceae bacterium UBA663
ATCATCCCTTTTTCGCCCGTATCTCTGCGGACAATCGTTTCTGATCACCGCAAGCCTTTTGATTTGCACTGCGCCGTCCTCATGAAGACGATTTGCAGATTTGTTTCCTGCTTAGCTTGACTTTGCTATTCGTTATCTCTAA
>DBNV01000045.1:543-5295 GCA_002299865.1 Desulfonatronaceae bacterium UBA663
AAGCAGGACGAGTGGAGCAAGGAGGATTGTCCCCAATATCTTCAGGCTCAGGCCGAGCAATCAGGGGGCGGCGGACAGGTCCTGACCCAGGTGGCCAATGGCTGCCGGTGCCGCATCCGGCGGCACATGGCCCATGGCGCCATCCGGCAACGCCTGCTGGATCTGGGCTTCGTGCCCAACGCGGAAGTGGAGATGGTGCGTTGCGCCACCCTGGGCGACCCCTTGGAATTGCGTTTGGGAGACCGCCTGGGAGACTATTTCGTGACCCTGCGCAAGCGCGAAGCGGACCTGATCGAAGTTGAAGTGCACAAGGGGTAAGCAAAAGGGGATTGTCATGGGGAATTATTAGCGCATAAAATATGATTTTGATAATCAAGCAAGTCATCAATTCCAGATCCTCCCCCCATTAAGAATAGCCATGTCCCGTAATCTTATCGTCGGTCTGGCCGGCCAGCAGAACGCCGGCAAGTCAACCATCTTCAACATGCTCACCGGGGCCAAGCAGCACGTCGCCAATTATCCCGGCGTGACCGTGGACAAGAAGGTGGGCAGCTACCGCGACGAGTTGGGTCGGGTGGAGATGGTGGACCTGCCCGGAACCTACAGCCTGGCTTCCTTTTCCCCGGAAGAGCGAGTGGCCAGGGACTTTCTGCTCCGGGAAAGGCCGGATATGATCGTCAACGTCATCGACGCCTCCAGCCTGCGGCGCGGGTTGCACTTCACCTTGCAGGTCCTGGAGATGGGCTTTCCCGTGGTCATGGCCCTGAACATGGTGGATGTGGCTAAGGCCCACGGGCGCAAGGTGGATCACGACAAGCTGTCCAGCCTGCTGGGCATGCCCGTGATCCCCACGGTGGGCCGCAAGGGACAGGGCAAGGCCGAATTGCGCCGGGCCGTCAGGCAGGTCGCTCAGGAGAGGTCCGCAGGAGCGGGGGCCGCTAGGTGGCCGGGTGAAGGACTGAAAATAGACTACGGCCGGCTTGAGGAGCACATTGTGGCCGTACACAACCTGCTTATGGAGTCCGCGGCGTTGTCCAAAGCCGTGCCCCTGCGCTGGCTGGCCGTAAAGCTGCTGGAGGACGATTCGGAAGCCCGGAAGCTGTTGCGGCAGTATCATGAGCAGGCCCAGGTCGTCCTGGGCCAGGTGCGGCTTTTCGTGGATGCGTTTCAGCGGGCCATGGACGTTTCGCCCGCCGACCATATTGTCTCCTGCCGGGACCGATGGGCCGCTTCCATCGTGGAGCAGTGCGTGGAAGTGACCAAAGCGGGCGCCGTGCACATGTCCGAGAGGATCGACCGGGTGCTCCTGCATCGCGGCCTGGCCCCGGTGTTTCTGGTGCTTACGGTCTACCTGGTCTACGAATTGTCCATTGTCCAGGGCTACAAGCTGACGTTCCTGACCTGGCCGGCCCTGGCCTGGGTCCGGGCCACGGCGGCCGGGCTGCTGCCCGATCCCGGCCTGCTCCAGGACACCATGCTCCGCGCCTTGTCCCTGTGGATGGTGGACAGCGTGAACACCCTGCTGAACTACATCCCCATCTTTCTGATCCTGTTCGCGCTCATCGCCATCCTGGAGGATTCCGGATACATGGCCCGGATCGCCTTCATCCTGGACCGGGTATTCCAGAGTTTCGGGCTGCACGGGCAGTCCACCCTGCCGTTCATCCTAGGCGGGGTGTTCACCGGTGGTTGCGCGGTGCCGGGAATCATGGCTACCAAGGGCATTCCGGACGAGCGTTCCCGCCTGACCACCATTCTTACCGTGCCCTACATGAACTGCCTGGCCAAGATTCCGCTGTACATACTGCTGGTGAACATTTATTTCGAGGCATACAAGTCCTACGTGATGCTGTTCATCTCCACCATCACGATCATCATGGCCATGATCATCGCCAAGCTGCTCACCTTCACGGTCCTGCGCGGGAGGGAGACGGCGCCGTTCGTCATGGAAATGCCCAACTACCACCTGCCTACGGTGACGGGCGTACTGCGCCGGGCTTTTGACCGGACCTGGGTGTTCATCAAGAAGGTGGGCACCGTTGTCGTGGCTGTGGCTGTCGTGGTCTACGTGCTGCTCCAGTTTCCCGGACTGCCTAAGGAGCGCATGGCCGCGTACGAGACTCGGATGAACGAGGCCATTGGTACTTTCCGGCAAGACATCACTGACACCCCGTATGCCGCGATGTTGCAGGAGGATCACGAAATTCTTAAGCTGTTGAACGTTTTCAACACATACCGCGAGGCCAAACTGGCGGCCTCCACCCAGGAGGCTTCCTTGGCCGTGGATGATCGTTACGGGGCCCTGTATCCGGAACTGTTTCCGCTGCTGCGGCCCAGAGACGCCGAGGCCCGCGCCGTTTCCCGGGCCTTGCGCGATCTGGCCAACGAACGGGCCGTGTTGCGCACGAGCATCCGCGAGGAGACGATTATTTACAGCTATTTCGGCCGGGTCGGCCGGGCTCTGGAGCCGGTGACCCAATTCGCCGGATTTGACTGGAAGATCAACGTGGCCTTGATCAGTTCCTTCGCGGCCCGGGAATCCAGTGTAGCTACCCTGGGCGTGCTGTTCCAGGAAGGCGTGGACGAGAATATTGCTCTGGAGGAGCGCATGGCCCGGGCAAGTGAAATCGGCGGCCTAACATCCCTGCACGCCTTGGCCCTGATGCTCTTTTTCGCCCTGTATCCGCCGTGCTTGGCCGCGAACATCATGATCAAGATCCAGACCGGTTCCTACAAATGGATGCTCTTCTCCATCCTTTTCCCCACGGCCTTCGGCCTGGCCGTGGCCAGCGGGGTGTTCACCATCGGCAACGCGCTGGGCTTAAGCGGCATTCAAGCCATGGGCGGATTCTACGCCCTGGCTCTGGCTACGGCCGCAGGGCTCTCATTTCTGCCGGACCCGGCCAGCCGGCGACCAGCCGGCGCGGCCGGGGCTGACCGTTGCCGGATCAAAGAAGGCGCCACAAGGAGGCGCCATAAGGAGGTGTAGGCGGGCATGAGTTGGGAGGGTCTGATTCTGGCGGCGGTCCTGGCCTGGGCCGTATATTATCTATGGCGGACGTTTTTCAGGCAGAAAGGGTGTTCCTGCGGGACCTGCCCCTCGGCAAAGCAGGAGGGGTGCGCGGCGCAAAATTTGGGAAACTTGCGGCAATGCCCGGAGGATGAAGAAGGGGATGGGGACAAGGCTGGAAAGTAGGGATAAGGACAGTGGGAATAAAGCCACTCCCCAGCCTGTTCATAAAATATTTGGAGGAGGTGCGATCATGAAGAGGTTTTTTGCTTTGGCTTTGGCTTGCGGCTTTTTGGTGATTGGCGGGCAATCTTTGGCCCATACTCCGCTGTTTGCCTGCTTTGACAACGCGGACGGGACAATCTTCTGCGAAGGCGGTTTTTCCGACGGCTCCTCGGCCGCCGGAGTGCCCATCATCGTCAAGAACGGCGCTGGAAAGGTAATTTTCCGCGGCGAACTGTCCAGGACCAGCGACATTGAGTTTAACAAGCCTGAAGGCGAATATTCGGTCTTGTTCGACGGCGGGGAAGAGCATAGCATTGAGATCCCCGGATCGCAGATTTTCAAGTAGCACGATGGGAACCACGAAAAGCACGGAAACCATGAACGAGTTCATGGCAGACAGCCCATCCTGCGATGGACGCGGGCATTAGGAAAGTGTTGTGCGGCGACCAGGTAAAATTATTGAGAATGAAAATTAAGTTTTAAGTCAATTGGCACCCGCAACCCATAACTTAAGATGGAGGAAACTATGAACCGAGGTTTATTGCTGGCCGGCTTGTTGACGTTATTCTTAAGCGCTCCCGCTCTGGCCCATTTTCAGATGCTGTACACACCGCAAAGCGCCCTGGAGCAGGGCGGAGAGCTGCATTTGAAACTGATCTTCACCCATCCTTTTAAGTGCGATCACATCATGGACATGGCGCCGGTCCAGGAGTTCTACATGGTGCATCAGCGCGGCGAGGAAGGCAAGCCCCAAAAGACGGACCTGAAGGAATTCCTGAAGGAGATCACCTGGCGCGGCCTGGGCGATGCTGCGGGCAAGGCCTTTGAGGCTGTTCTGCCCGCCCGCGTGGTGCGCTCCATAGGCGATTACGTGTTCGTGTTGGTGCCCGGTCCGTATTATGAAAAAGCCGACGAAGGATACATCCAGCAGTTCACCAAGATGATCGTGAACGTTGGCGGTGTGCCCGGCAACTGGCATCAGCCCCTGGGCCTGCCCGCGGAGATTGTGCCCTTGAACAAGCCTTACGCCAACTGGACCGGCGGGATTTTCCGGGGCGTGGTCATGTCCAACGGCAAGCCCGTGCCCAACGCTGAAGTGGATGTGGAGTACCTGAATTTCGACGTGAATATGGCTGCCAACGCCTTTGAGGGCGAGGCCAAGATCAAGGCCCCGCATCCGGCTTTTGAGACCATCACGGTTCTGGCCAACGCTTGGGGCGAATTCGCCGTCAGCCTGCCCAAGGCCGGGTGGTGGGGCATTGCCGTGCCCGACGTGGTCGAACTGAAGCACGAAGGCAAGAGCATGGTCCAGGAGGCTGTGCTCTGGATTCAGGTCACGGACCTTCCATAGCTTTCAAAATCGTGACAGTCCCGACGAGGAGGCGGGTGCCGCCTCCTCGTCGGCGAAACATTTAAACATCATTGGAGGTGCAAGATGAACGAGCTGATGAAGAACGGTCTGTGGCTCTTGGCCGGGGTGGTCATCGGTGCCGTGGGCGCGACGCTCTTGGCCAGGC
>DBNV01000056.1:0-7177 GCA_002299865.1 Desulfonatronaceae bacterium UBA663
CTGCGCGGGCGCGGACTGGATCGTGCTGCCGGGCTCCAAGGCCACCGCGGCCGATCTGGCCTGGCTGCGCGCGCAAGGGCTGGATGCGGCTGTGGCCGTGCACGCCGCGCAGGACAGGGCAGTGCTGGGCATCTGCGGCGGGCTTCAGATGCTGGGCGAGGCGCTGATCGACAGCCATGGCATTGACGGCAATTCACCCGGCCTGGGCCTGCTGCCGCTGGTGACGGCCTTCGATGCCGACAAGACCGTGTGCCGCACGCAATCCCGCTTCGGTGAACTCGCTGGCCTCTGGGCGCCGCTGTCGGGTGTGACCGTATCTGGCTACGAAATCCACCACGGCCAGACGGCCCAGCACCCGACCATGGCCGCCAATGGCGACGTCGTGCGCGAAGTCATGCCCGGCCTGGCCTGGCAGAACGCCGCCGGCAACGTGCTTGGCTGCTATTTGCACGGTCTGTTCGAAGACCCGGCCGTGCTGCGCGCCCTGTTCGGCGCCACCGTGCCCACGCTGGAGAGCGTATTTGACGGTCTGGCCGATTTCATTGAGCAGCATGTTGAACCCGGCGTGCTTGACGCCCTCATCCAAAACAACTGAATCACGACCTTCAACGTCGAGATGACAGCGATTCATGCGGTGATCGGTCTTGAGGTGCCCGATGATGGGCTCAATGGCCTGGCAGCGCTTGAGCAACCTTCTTTCCTGCTCGCTGATGCGTTTGGACTTGCCCCGATGGAGGATGCGTACATCCGGGTTATCCGCATCCACACCGCGGTAG
Organism: Desulfonatronaceae bacterium UBA663; assembly: GCA_002299865.1. Lineage (GTDB taxonomy): Bacteria > Desulfobacterota > Desulfovibrionia > Desulfovibrionales > Desulfonatronaceae > Desulfonatronum. The sequence goes on from DBNV01000056.1 coordinate 777, forward strand.
CCCACAGATCGACCAAGGCCGTGCTGGGCTGGATGCCGGTGTCCTGGATCAGGATCGTTGCCTGCTCCAATTGGGCTTTAAGAGTGTGGTCGCCGTAGTGGCCGCTGGCATATGGATGTGTCGGCGCACTTTAATCTCCTTGTTGTGATTCTATGGATAAGAGGAGTATGGCAACATCCTCTACGCAATATCAATGCCCGCATTCCCCGCCTTGTTCAAGGCTTGTCCAAATCGGGAAAACCTTAAGGGGACTTAAGGCGGGGCGTTGGTGATTGTATTCTCCAGGGGGCATGGAACACGTTGAGTCGGCCGGGACGGGCATAAGCGGCCAGGGTCAGGTCGGCTTTTTTGGCAATGTCCAGTCCCAGGGATGACGGGGCGGTGCGTGAGAGGACAATGGGGATGCCGATGCGTGCGCACTTGAGCACCATGTCCGAAGTCAGCCTCCCGGTGGTGTAGACCGCGCCCCCGGTGGGAAATCGGCCCAACAGGATGGCCCCGATGACCTTGTCCACGGCGTTATGTCTGCCTACGTCTTCAAAACTGCCCAAAAAACGGCCTCCGGCAGAATACCCGCAGCCATGCACGCAGTGGGTCCGCTGTTGGAGAGAGGATTTGCCCAGTGTGCCATGGATCAGGTCGGCGATCTCCACAAAGGTGATTGTGGTCTGCGCCGCAGGAGGGAACTCCTCCTCAAGCATGGCCCGGGCAATGCGGCCCGTACCGCCGCAACCCGATGTGACGATGGTTTCCGGCTTAGCCTTGTCCTCCACCCGTGCGTAAACCGTGATCCGGCCTTGTGCGCAGAGCACGACCTCCATAATCTCCTCGGGTTTGGAGATATACCCATGGCCGAAAAGAAAGCCGGCGGCAAAGGCCTCCAAGTCCTGAGGCAAAACCATGGCCGAACCGATCACTCGTTCATTCAGTGCCACCTCGACGGGTTGTTCGAGAAGCACGTCTTCTAGTGTGTTTTCAAAGCCCGTGAGAGCGACGATGGTCGTTGCCGCGGAAATGGTGAGCGGGAACTCGGTCATGGGCTGGCGATGCTCCTTAATCCGGAAGAAGAGATCCAAGATGCAAATCTGCTAACAGAACTTCCGGCGGGATAAAAGGGGACAAGGCGAGATTGACGAGGCAAAGTAGCGCGGTATAAGCAGGATGATAGTGCCCGGGTGGTGAAATTGGTAGACACAAGGGACTTAAAATCCCTCGCTCAGAAATGGGCATGCCGGTTCGATTCCGGCCCTGGGCACCAGCATTTCAATGTGTTGCGGGAACGATGCGTTCTGTTGCTTGTTTTTCCGTGGCTCTGGTCGTTTTGCTCTTTCGCGTTTTTCACGCTGACGTCTTCTCTGGAAGCAGGAACCCAAAAATGACCGATTGGCGGGAGCAACGCAGGCAGGTTCTGGCCAAGGCCCGGCGCGTGCTGATCAAGGTCGGCAGCGCGGTGTTGACGTCGGCAAAGGGGCTTGATCTGCGCGCGATCACCCGTTTGGCCGACCAGATAGCCTCTTTGCATGACCGGGGCCGGCTCCGGCGGCATGTACAGCAAGCTTTTGGCGGCCAGGCGGGCGGCGCAGCTGGGCGTGCCCACTTTGATTGTTTCGGGCAGGGAGAAGTTCAGCTTGGAGAAGGTCTTTGACGGGGAGATGCTTGGGACCTGGGTCGTGCCCCAGGAAAAAAGCATTTCTCGGCGCAAGTTCTGGTTGGCCTACAACCAGGAGCCGGATGGTACGATCCAGGTTGATGCCGGTGCGGCCAAGGCCCTGGAACGAGGAGGCAAGAGCCTGCTGCCCGCCGGAATCGTCAAGGTGAAGGGCGGGTTCGGCGTCGGCGCCCTGGTGCGCATTGTTGATCAGGACGGTCGTTCCCTGGGGGTCGGGTTAAGCAATTACAAAGCCGCCGAGGTGAGGCGCATCATGGGCAAGAAAACTTCCGAGATCGCTGAAATTCTTGGTCAATGTCTCTACCCCGAGGTGATTCACAGGGACAACCTTCTCTTGGACGTGGCCGTCTTAAGGGTGGTCTGTCATTCTTGTGCGTAGCATGCGTTTTCGTTCAGAGCCTTGAATCCATAGGATTTATTTTTCTAAATTAAAAATGCTTTCAACCATCGAGAGGAAACAATGTCTGCAAAGCGTCCGCTCAGGATCGGCCTGATCGGTGTCGGCAAAATGGGCGGAAATCATTTGCGCGTGCTGTCAGATATGAAGCCCGTACAAGTGGTCTTCATCCATGACTGCGAACCGGATGTGGAAGCCCGCATGGCTGAGGAGTTCGGAACCCGTCCTGTTCAGGATCTGGAAAAGGACTTGCGCAATGTGGACGCCGTGGTCATTGCCTCGCCCACGTCCACCCACCTGGAATATATCGAGTTGGTCAGTAAATTCACGCCCTGTATTTTCGTGGAAAAACCCCTGACGGACAGCTTGGAAACCACCCGCAAGGTCGTTGCAATGTCCCGGGAAAAAGGTTTGCGCATCCAGGTCGGCTTCATCGAACGCTTCAACCCCGTGATCACTGCACTGGCCAAAGTCGTCCCTCGTTCCTCTCCTGTCGTTAATGTTGATTTTGCACGCACGGACAGGGTACCGGACCGCAATCTGGATGTGGACGTGGTTCTGGACCTGATGGTGCACGATCTGGACCTGGCTTTGTATCTGCGCGGTCCGGTAGTCCAGGTGCAGGCGTTCGGCTACGCACAGGACGGTCGGACCGCGCTGGCCCAGGCCGTGCTCGTTCATGCCGACGGCACGATTTCCCGGGTCATGGCCAGCAAGATCTCGGAAAAAAGAATCCGCCAAATCAGTCTGACCTGCCCGGACATGTTTGTCGAGGCCGACCTTCTGCAAAAGGAACTGGTTTTGCACCGTAAAACCGTGGCCCAGCGTTACGCTGATGTATCCCTGGCCTCGGTGCGGGAGGCGGTCTTCGTGCGGCAGGAGGAATCCTTGCTCAAGCAGTTGCTGGCATTCGCGGGGTATTGCTGCGGGGATGTCTACACGCGGGACGATACAGTCCCCACGGTAGAGGCGGCCCTGGCATCCATGGAGCTGGCCGAGCAGGTCAGAAACAGCATCGCCGCCCATGCCATGGACAGCCCCCCCCGTCCTGTCGCATCGTAATCATGGCCCGACCGCTCATCTGGATCAATGCCTGCGAACCTTCGGGCGACCTGCACGGCGAATTGCTGGCCAAGGCGCTCAAGGCGCTTTGCCCGGAAGCAAGATTGACAGGCATGGGCGGACCGGCCATGGAGCGGCAAGGAGTGGAGCTGCCGCTGCGCATGGAAGGCCTCTCCGTGATGGGCATTTCCGAAGTAATCGGCTATTTGCCGCGGGTCTTCGGTTTATGGTGGGATATTCGGCGTCGTTTGCTCCTGAAGAGGCCCGCAGCCGTAGTGCTCATTGATGCCCCGGATTTTCACTTCCGGGTTGCGCGTCTGGCCCACGCCCTTGATATCCCGGTCTTCTATTACATCAGTCCGCAGGTCTGGGCTTGGCGTCCCAGGCGAGTCCAATTTTTAAAAAAATATGTCCGCAGGATGCTCTGCATCCTGCCCTTTGAGCAGGAATTTTATCGCACCCGAGGCATGGCTGCCGAATATGTCGGCCACCCCCTGGCGGATTCTCTGCGCCAGCCTGAATTTTTGAATGTTGTTCCAAAAAAGAAACGCGTAGGCATCCTGCCCGGAAGCCGGAAAACAGAAATCGAACGATTGATGCCGGTCTATTCGCGGACGGTCCAGTTGTTACGCCGGCGGGATTCGGAAATAGAATTCGTGGTCATCAAGGCCCCCGGCATCAGTGAGACGCTCATCCGACAATTCTGCGCCCCCGACCTGGATTTGAAGTTCTTGGATGCTGACCGGCGCTACCATCATATGCGCGAATGCACCTTGCTCATTGCCACATCCGGCACAGTCACCCTGGAAAGCTCGCTCCTGGAAGTTCCGACCATCGTGGCATACCAATGCTCTCGCCTGAGCTTCATGGTGGCGATCCGCCTGGTCAAGATCCCGGCCATCAGCCTGACCAACCTGATTCTCAAGGGAAACGTCCTGCCGGAATTCGTCCAGCACCAAGCCAACCCCGAAAATCTGGCCGACAAGACCTGGTCATGGCTGGACAATGAACAGGATTTAAAAAACATCCGGGACCGATTGGCCGAACTGCCCCCGCTCTTGGAGGGCGGTGGCGCACCGCAACGCGCCGCAAGGATCATTTTGCACGATTTGGGCCTTGTCCATGACGTCCAAAATCTGTCCTGATTTTTAGCTTCTCGTCGTTCATTCCCATCCGTTTTTCTCCGTGAAGTCTTGCAAAATTGCGGCATAACATCTTAAACCGAGACGATCCCGAAAAGATGCGTTGGGAGTTTGTCCATGCTCGGCACAGGCCTGCCTGTCGACCTGCCTGCCGGCAGGTAGGCAGACAGGCGTCGCCGAACACGCAAATGTCGCCCCCGCCACACAGAACCAGGCAGGGTATTGCTAAACACGGCGATTTTGGCTAGACGATCAATCTTTCGGTGTGCGCCGAGGTAGCTCAGTCGGTAGAGCAGGGGACTGAAAATCCCCGTGTCGGCAGTTCAATTCTGTCCCTCGGCACCAGGAAAATCAAAGGTTTAAGCTAAATGCTTAAACCTTTTTTTCTTTGTAATTGCATTTCTTGCCCACCCTCTTCCCACCTTAAAAGTTGTGGGACATGGCAAAGTCCATTGCGTCTTTGTAGAACTCTTGTCCTTGTTGCTCAATGCGCACGGCTGCTTCCACGATTTCCGAAGCCTTAAAAAACTCTGCCATGGCGCCCTCCTTGCTCCCATCTTTAGCGGAATGAAGTTCATGTGACGGTTACATAACGGCTCGCTACAGTTCGTTTGGCAATTCCCGCAACTGTGCATAGGAAAACACCGGCCCGTCCACACACACGTATTTCGTGCCAATGTTGCAGCGGCCGCAGATGCCCACCCCGCATTTCATCCGTTTCTCCAAGGTGGTGATGATCTGCTCATCCTGGAATCCCAGCTTTTTCAAGGCCTGCAACGTGAATTTGATCATGATCGGCGGGCCGCAGGTCACGGCCACGGCATTGTCGGGGCTGGGCGCCATTTCCAGGAGCACGTTGGGGATCAGGCCGACCCTGTGTTCCCAGCCCTCGGCCTCCCGGTCGATGGTCAGCACGGTCTCCATATCCGTGCGCTCCAGCCACTGGGGCAGTTCATAGCTGAAGGCCATGTCCTGGGGGCTGCGCGCGCCGTAAAGCACCCGGACCTTGCCGTAGTCCCGCCGGTTGTCCAGCATGAACAGCAAGAGCGTACGCAGCGGAGCCATGCCGATGCCGCCGCCGATGAACACGATATCCCTGCCCTGCATGGATTCAACGGGGAAGTCGTTGCCCAGCGGGGCGCGCACCCCGATCCGGTCGCCTGCGGACAGGGTGTGCAGCCGAGCCGTGACCTCGCCCACGCGCATCACGCTGAACTGCAAATAGTCCTTGCGGGTGGGCGGCGAATTGATGACAAAAGTGGCCTCGCCCGTGCCGAAAACCGACAGCTGCCCCACCTGGCCGGGAGAAAACGCAAAGTTTTGCATCCGTTCCTCCGAGCCCAGGACGATCCTAAACGTTTTAATATTGTGAGTTTCCTGGATGGTCTCGATAATCGTCCCGATCTCCGGCAAATAGGGGTTGGCCGCCAGGTGCGGGTTGACGGGCCGGGCAGCGGCGGCTGGCGTCTTGACCAAAGACTTGCGCGTGGTCTTTGCCCTGGCCTTCTTGGTTTTGTCTTGCGCCGGGGCTGTGGCGTTTTCTTTCGTGGATGTCGGGATCATGACTTCTTCTCCTCAACTAACGGGAGCATTACTCCATCACTTATTCTCCGCAGATGCCGGAGGCAACGAGTGCCGAGGCAACAGGCGCCGGGACAACGCGCTCCATGGCCCGCACAACAATCTCGCGGATGTCCACGCTTACCGGGCAGCTTTTGATGCACCGGCCGCATCCGCAACAGGCGATCACCTCGTCGTGGATGGCCGGATAGTAGCTGAACTTGTGGCCCACCCGATTCCTTAAACGGTGGGCCTTGGTCGGCCGGGGGTTGTGGCCGCTGGCCTCCAAGGTGAACTGGTGGGACATGCAATTGTCCCAGGAGCGCACTCTCCTACCGCTTAAGCCCGCGCCCTCGTCCGTGATGTTGAAGCAGTAGCAGGTCGGGCACAGATATGTGCAGGCCCCGCAACTGATGCACTTGGCCGAAACGTCCCCCCAGAACTCCATGTCGTCGAACAGGGCCATGAGCTTGTCCTGGGCCGGAGCAAAATCCATGGGCTTGCCCATGTTGTGCAAGGCCTGGTCGCGCAGAGCCTCGGCCTGCCCAACCTTGTCTTGGGCCTTGTCTTG
>DBNV01000056.1:7524-9084 GCA_002299865.1 Desulfonatronaceae bacterium UBA663
TGGGCCTTGTCTTGGGCCTTGTTTTGGACCGGTTCCAGAAGGACGCTGTCCATAAGCCCAGCGGCACGCTTGCTGACCGCTTCCACCACGTAACCGCCTTCCACCGGCGTGAGCAAAAGGTCCGAGCCCATAACATCGCCCGGACCGTCGCCCACGCTGTGACAAAAGCACGTGTTTTCATGCCGCAGGCAGGCAATCACGGCGAACAGCGTGGCTTGCCTACGGGCCAGGTAATACGGATCTTTGTATGTCCGGCCGTCATAGACCCGGTCGAAGATCGTAAATCCTCTGGCGTCGCAGGAACGGCAGCCAAAGACCAGAGTCGGCTCAGGCTCGATCACGGGCAGCAGTCCCAAGTCCACCTGGCCCGGCTGCTCGGGACTTTTCCGGTACGTGTAGCGAAGCAGGTCCTCCCCGGCCGGGAAGACAACGCCTTTGGGCGGGATTGTGGCCTGTTTTTCCAGTTCCACTGGAGCGCCGGACGCAAACGGCGCAAAGACAACCGCATCTCCCTGTCTGACCGGGGCCAGCACGCGCATCTTGCCGGCCAATTCCTCCAGCCAGGCTGAAAGCTTGTCCTGATGAAGATATTTGGCCTCGGCCATCACCAACCCCTCTCGTTGATGTTCTTCTCCTCCACCTGGAAGGAAAGCAGCGGCGGCACGGCCTGGGGATCAACGCCCGCCTCGTGGTCGAACAATTCGCGGATTTCCTTGTTCAGCTTGCGCTTCAAAGCCAGGATCGGGATGTCCACGGGACAGGCCCGCTGGCATTCGCCGCACTCCACGCAACGCCCGGCCAGGTGCATGGCGTGGATGATCTGGAACATCCACTTCTCGCGGCCGTCGTCCTCCTGAGTGACCCAGTGCGGGTCCCGGCTCTGGGCCACGCAATAATCCCGACACACGCACATGGGGCAGGTGTTGCGGCAGGCGTAGCAGCGGATGCAGCGCTGCATTTCCCGTTGCCAATGGGCGAACCGATCTTCCAACGGCAAGACCTCGAAAGCGGCGACATCCTGGTAGTCGTCCGTCTGGGCGTGAGGCTCACGGGGCTTGCCCGCGAAATGGTCATGTACCAAAGCGTTGGGAAAACGGCAGCGCAGGCATTTATCCGCCAGCACGTCCCCAAGCGCAACCTCGACCTGTCTGTCGTCCAGGGTCGCGCGCAACGCGCCCGTATCGAATTCCACGGACTGGACCCGGCCCACGTCGCCCAAGCTGCGACATATCTTGGCCAGATCCACCACCCCAGCGCAAGGAAAGCCGAAGACCACCACGTTTTCGCGCTTGATCAGCCCTTCCTGGGCCAGCTGGTTCACGGCCCGACTGTCGCAGCCCTTGACCACCACGCCGACTTTCTTGTTCTTGAGACCGGACAGATACACGGCAAGGTTGTGCACGCACAGCAAGCCGACCTCCAGACGCTTCACATCCTCGGATCGACGCATGAATAGCGGCGTGTAATGCAAGGGGTCAAAGCCCCGCTCCCAGCCGATGACCAGGTCCAGGTTGGGCAGGGCTGCGACGATCTGCTCCTTGAGTTGGCTAATAATAGCGT
>DBNV01000010.1 GCA_002299865.1 Desulfonatronaceae bacterium UBA663
TGCATTCGCCGCATTCGCCGCATTCGCCGCATTCTTCGCATTCGCCGCATTCTCCGCATTCGCCGCATTCGCTAAAAAGTCGCGCCATGCCGGAATCAGTCCGGCGCAAGCCGGCATCCAGGTAGGGGCGACCGGCCGGTCGCCCCTACCCTGCTCCAGTGCTTTGTCCTCTGCTCACTTTGCATCATCTGGCATTATCCGGTATTCTGTCCTCGTTATTGCACGACACGCAAGGACAACACTCTCCCGCCTTCAAGGCGGACTGACAGGAGAACAGGGCATGGCCAGACCGCGCAAGGGCAAGAAGCAAACCTTAGCCCCTCTGGATTTGTACAGCGACACCTTTCAATGGAACGGCGGACCGGATGAAGCCGACACCGTAGCCGGTCTGAAGAAGGACATTAACCGGCACATCGTCTCCAGCCTGGGCAGCGACTTCACCCGGCGCAGCGCCTACAACTGCTATCACGGCCTGGCTTTGGCCGTTCGCGACCGGTTGATCGCCCATTGGATCAAGACGCAGCGTTCCTATTACAACGATCAGTCCAAGCGCGTGTACTACCTGTCCATGGAATACCTGCCCGGCAAGTCGCTCGTGAACAACCTGCACTGCCTGGGAATCTACGACGTGGCGGAAGAGGCGCTCGCCGACTTTGACCTGAAACTTGAAGACGTGGCCGAAGTGGAGTGGGACGCCGGACTGGGCAATGGCGGTCTGGGCCGGTTGGCCTCCTGTTACCTGGACTCCATGGCCACCCAATGCGTCTCGGGCTACGGCTACGGCATTCGTTACGACTACGGCCTGTTTCATCAGGTCATTGAAAACGGGGCGCAGGTGGAACACCCGGACAACTGGACCCAGCGGGGCAACCCCTGGGAGTTCGACCGGGGCCGCTTTCTGCACGAAATTAACTTCTTCGGCCGCGTCCATGCCTGGGTGGACGACCAAGGCCGGTTGCGACACGAATGGGTGGACACGGAAAAGGTTTTGGCCATGGCCTGCGACACGCTTGTACCCGGCTTCCGCAACAGGCAGGCCATCAACATGCGGCTGTGGGCCGCCAGATCCGACATGGAATTCAACCTGGAATACTTCAACACCGGCGACTACATCGGTGCTGTGGAAGCCAAGATCCGGGACGAAGTCATCTCCAAGGTGCTCTATCCCCGCGACGATCAGTTGAAGGGCCGTAAACTCAGACTTTGCCAGCAATACTTTTTTGTCGCCGCGTCCCTACAGGACATCCTGCGCCGCTACCGGAAAAAATACGATACCTTCGACAAGCTGCCGGACATGGTGGTCATCCAGCTCAATGACACCCACCCGGCCATCGCCATCCCCGAATTGATGCGCATCCTCGTGGATGAAGAACTCCTGGACTGGGATACGGCCTGGGACCTGTGCACCCGCGTTTTCGCCTACACCAACCACACCGTTCTGCCGGAGGCGTTGGAAACCTGGCCCTGCTCCATTATCGAACGCGTCCTGCCCCGGCACATGCGGATCATTTACGAGATCAACCATCGCTTCCTGGAGTGGCTGGACCAACAGGCTCCCGCCCACCCCGATCCCGGCGGAATCAAGGCCCGGCTGTCCATTATCCAGGAGTATCCTGAAAAGGCCGTGCGCATGGCCCACCTGGCCATTGTCGGCAGCTTCTCGGTCAACGGCGTGGCCGCCATGCATACCGAAATTCTCAAACAGATGGTCTTTCCTGAATTCAATGCCGTATTTCCGGGCCGGATCAGAAACATCACCAACGGCGTCACCCCGCGGCGCTGGTTGAACCAGTGCAACCCGGGCCTGGTCGAACTGATCTCGGAAAAACTCAAGGGCAACTGGCAATGTCATCTGGAAAGATTGCGTGAACTTGTACCCCACGCCGAGGATCCCGAGTTTTGCGCCCTCTGGCGGGCGGTCAAACGCGCCAACAAAGAGCGCCTGGCCGACTACGTCCAGCGCAAGATCGGCATGGAATGCAATCTGGAAGCCATGTTTGACGTGCAGGTCAAGCGCATTCACGAATACAAGCGCCAGTTGCTGAACGTGCTGCACGTGATCACGCTCTACAACCGCATCAAGGCCGATCCGGACAAAGCGTTCACTCCGCGGACCATATTCTTCGGCGGCAAGGCCGCCCCGGCCTACGTCATGGCCAAGCTGACCATCCGCCTGATCAACGGCGTGGCCGAAGTGGTCAACAACGACCCGGACACGGCCGGCCGCCTGCAGGTCATCTTTCTGCCCAATTACTGCGTTTCCCAGGCTGAACGGATCATCCCGGCCGCGGAACTCTCGGAGCAGATTTCCACCGCCGGCTACGAAGCCTCAGGCACGGGGAACATGAAGTTGGCGCTCAACGGCGCGTTGACCATCGGCACCCTGGACGGCGCCAACGTGGAAATGTTGGAGGAAATCGGGGCGGAGAACATGTTCATCTTCGGCCTCACGGCCGCCGAGGTCGTGGCCCTGCGCAAGAACGGCGGCAACCCCTGGCAGTTCTGCGAACACGACCAGGAGTTGAAAAAGGTGCTGGCCATGATCTCCCGAAACGTCTTCTCGCCTGGCACGCCGGGACTCTTTGCGCCCATTACAGACGCCCTGCTGCACTACGGCGACTACTTCTGCGTTCTAGCCGACTACCGGGCCTACGTGGATTGCCAGGAAAAGGTCAGCCAACTCTACCGCGACCAGGAGGAATGGACCCGCCGTTCCATCTTGAACACGGCCAACATGGGCAAGTTCTCCAGCGACAGGTCGGTTGCGGAATACGCCAAAAAAATCTGGGGAGTGAAGCCGCAACTTGCTTGCCCGATTTGAGCACTGGCACCCCCATGCCGGGGCATGCCCAGGTCCATGAGGTCACTTGCGCATTCGCCGCATTCGCCTCTTTTCGGTATGCACGGCCTGTTTAGTTAGAATCCTAGTGATGTGTGGCGTATGGGGAACATGACCTTATTACAGAAGCGGGTGTTCACGGAAACCTGCTTTCTATTTGCCTTGACATGGGTCGGCTTGCTGTCTCTGTTGCTGATTGGACGATTGTTGCAGTTGCGCGAGCTTTTTTTGCACCAGCAGGTGACGATTCTAGACATTGTTTCCCTGTTCGTTTTCTTGAGTCCCTTTTTTTTATTCATGCTTCTTCCCGTGGCCTGTCTGCTCAGTGTTTTTCTCGTTTTTCTGCGCATGAGCAACGACCGCGAACTTCTCGCCCTGCGAGCTGCCGGGATCAGTCTCTATCAGATCTTGCCGGCACCGGCATTGTTTGCCGTTCTGACGTTCTTTTTTGCATTGTACATCGGCTTGTTCGGCATTTCTTGGGGTTTTGACAATTTCCGCTCTACGGCCCTGGAACTGGCCCGTTCCAAGACGCAGCTGGTTCTTCAGCCGGGAATCTTCCATAATGATTTCCCCGGATTGACCATTTACGCAAAAAACGTGGACGCCAACAATCGTCTGCACCAAGTTTTCGTGGAAGACCAGACCAGGCCGGACCTTACGGTCGTGATCGTTGCCCCGGTCGGCTATGTGGTCACCGAGCCTGAGGAAGGACAGATCCTTTTCGCCCTTGAACATGGCAGAATCTATCGTGTCCATCAGAACACCATCACAGAGTTGCGTTTTGAAACGTATTTGGTGCGTTTGGATCTGGACAAGTTGTTGTCCGGGGTGTCCATCAAGGACAAGCGCCCCCGGGAAATGTCTTGGGCGGAATTGCGCAAGTGGCTGACCATGCCCGACGCGACCAGATACCGCAGTGAGGAATTCCTAAGAAAAATTTCCGTGGAAATGCATAAGCGCTGGGTCGTGCCCGGATGGTGCATTGTCCTGGGAATGATCGCCATTCCATTGGCTTTGGCCTTTGAGGGACTCAAGCGGAAGTATGCATTGATCCTGGTGTTGGGCTTTTTCTTCGTTTTTTATGGCCTGTTTACCTACGGCATTCTTGTGGCTGAGCTTGGAATATTGCCGGTCTTCGTGCCTCTTTGGGGGCAAATGATTTTTTTCGCCATCGCGGCGGCCTTGGGCATTTGGCTCGCCGCTCGCGAACGGGGACTGCGCATCGGCGAATGGATAACGCATTTGCAATTCAAGTTTTTGAAAAATAACTCGTGAGCCGGGCGACGGTTAACTACTCCGCATGTCTCGTTTTTCCCTCCAACTCCCCCCATTCGTGACAACGCGATGGTCGGGCTTTACCCGCCTTGTGCTTGATTATCGTCCGACGATCCTGCAAACTTATCTGCTAACTCAGAATCTTTTTCTTGTGCTGCTCTGTCTCGGGGTTGGCGTCTGCATCTATTTGCTTCAGGATATTCTTGACAACATTGATGGCTTTCTGCAGGCTGGGGCCGGGATTGACGTTATCCTAGGATATTTCGGGGCCAAGCTTCCTCTGATTCTCTCGCAGATTCTTCCCGCGGCATACCTTGTATCCCTAATCATCCAGGTCGGACTTTTAGTCCGGCATCGCGAGTTGCTGGCGCTTCAAGCCGGAGGCATTTCCTTCATCTCCCTGGTGCGTTTTTTTTGCGTTTACGGCCTGTTTTGGTGCTTGTTGCATCTGATTTTGGCCCAGGGATTGGCTGTTTTTGGGCAGCGCGAGATGGACCGGATCTGGCGGGAGGAAGTGCGCCGGGAGGAAGTAGGGTCGGTCGAAATCCGGGACGTCTGGTTCCTTAGCGGTCCTTATGTGGTCGGTCTGGACCTCGCCGATCCGGAGCAGGGTCGCGGCGAGGGCGTTCATGTGTATGAGTATGCCAAGGACAATACTCTGCAACGCATCATTTTGGCTGAAACCTTCCATGTGCAAAAAGATGGATGGGAACTGTACAACGTGATAGTATATGAACCGGGCGCATTCATAAGTTTTCAGAAAGAATCGCTTTTTCTGGCCATCACCCAGGACTTAAGCGCCCTTGCTGTGTTACAGGCCCGATTTGAGCCTGCGGCGCTTTCCCTTTGGCAACTGAGCCGGATCATTTCCTATCTGGAGGGGGCCGGATCAAGCGTGGAACGCCTGCGTACCGCGTGGCACATGAAGTGGGCCTCTGCCTTCTCCCTGTTGGTTATGACTCTGATCGCGCTGGCGTTGGCCACCATGTTCGAGAACATGGCCGCCAATATCGCGATGGGGCTGGGCATCGTGTTCGCATACTACGTCCTGTTCGTACTGGGCGTGTCTCTAGGCGAACGAGGCTTTTTATCGCCTTTTATCGGGGCTTGGCTGGGAAACATTATTTTTGGGCTGCTCTCCGGAGCCAGGTTGCTTTGGTACTTTGCGCCCGACGATTGGATCGTGCGCGAACGTGCACAATGATCGCCCCATTTCTTTTTATGCACCTTCAAAAGCACGTATCGTTGTCTTAAAAAACATTGTCCCCTTATTTTCGCGCAGGCTCTATTTCCATCGGTTGTCGCGCATGGAAAAGCAGGCGCCGGGCCTGGTTGGGACAAACTCCCCATGTCCCGGTTGCCTAGTGTTCCGCCCGGAAAAAGCGCCAAAGCAGGGCCATGGCCACGACAAGCCCGGTAGCCGCCACTACGTCATGCCGTAATACAACCAGTCCCAGCCAGCATGCCAAGCCCAGCAGCAAAACAATGCGGCTGTGGCGTGCCGGCATGGTCTTTTGATTGCCCGCGATGAGCAGTCGGTCCAGGACGAACCAGCCCACGCCGATAACGCCCAGAACGGCAAGTATGATTTGGGCTGCGTTGTACATGGGAGATCAGGGGTCAGGCAGAGAATGGGAATGCCTGGACAGAGCATGTACTGTCCGCGCATGCCCGGAAAGATCGTCTAGACCTTGCAGATGTCATCATCTTCAAGCAAGCTACGCCGGTGCTTAAGGAAACGCAAGGAACAGCTTCTCCCCTATGATTGTCACGAAGCCAGCATTCCTTGCTGGAGAGGGA
>DBNV01000029.1 GCA_002299865.1 Desulfonatronaceae bacterium UBA663
AACAGTCTATCGCAAATGCTTGCGCAGAACCTCGGCCAGATCATCGGCCAACTGCCGGACCACGTCCTGATCTTCTCCCTCCACCATGACCCGGGCCACGGATTCGGTGCCTGAATAACGCAACAGAACCCGGCCCCGCGCCCCGAGTTTCCGTTCCGCCTCTCTCACGGCCTGGGCGACCACCTGGGATGCGTCAAAAGGAATTTTCCGCTCCACATGGACATTCACCAACACCTGGGGAAAGGGCGTGAGCAGGGTTGCCAGCTCGGAGAGGGGTTTGCCCTTTTCGCGCATGATCTTCAACAGCTGCAAGGCGGCGAGGATCCCGTCACCAGTGGTGCAATGACTCATGAAGATGAGGTGCCCGGACTGCTCTCCTCCCAGGATGGCGCCTTCCCGACGCATGGCCTCGACCACGTACCGGTCGCCCACGGGTGTGCGCAACAGCCTACCGGAGCGCTCCCGCATAAATACTTCCAAGGACATATTGCTCATCACCGTGGTCACCAAAATTCTGCCGGGAAGAGCGTCTCTCTCCAGCAGGTCCTGGGCGCAGATGGCCATGATCTGGTCCCCGTCCAGAACCTTGCCTCGTTCATCCGCAACGATCAGCCGATCTCCGTCGCCGTCCAAGGCCAGGCCGATGTCAGCCCCGCTTTCCAGAACCCCGTGGGCGATCAGTTCCGGATAAAGGGATCCGCATTTGCGATTGATGTTTAATCCGTCCGGCTCCGTACCGATTTCCTCCACCTTGGCCCCCAACTCCTCGAACAACAGGGGGGCGACCTTGTACGTAGCGCCGTTGGCGCAATCCAAAACCACCTTGATTCCGTCCAGAGTCATGGCCGAGGGGATGGTATTCTTCAAAAACACCACATACCGGCCCAGGCTGTCCGTGATTCTGGCGGCCTTGCCCACTGCCTCCGGCTGGGGATACTCCCATTCCGTGTCCGGAGAGAGCACCAGTTCTGAAATCCGGTCCTCAAGGGCGTCGTCCAGTTTGAACCCCTGGCTGTCGAACAACTTGATGCCGTTGTCCATGAACGGATTATGCGAAGCTGAAATAACCACGCCGACATCAGCGCGCATGTTTCTGGTCAGAAAGGAGATGGCCGGAGTAGGCATGGGGCCCACGAGATAGACGTCCATGCCGGCGGCGCAAAACCCGGACGTCAATGCGGTTTCAAATACATATCCTGAAAGCCGGGTGTCCTTGCCGATGACCACACGGTGCCGCTTGGCCCCATTGCGAAACGTCTGGCCCACGGCCAACCCCAAACGCAGGGCGATTTCCGGAAGCATGGGAAAAATATTCACCTGGCCCCGCATTCCGTCCGTGCCGAAAAGACCCTTGCGCATGTTGTTCCTGATAGACTTGAAGGTTTATGGTCTACTGTTTGTGATCGACAATGACCACTTCGATCAGCTCCGGTTCAGCCTGTAATAGAACGCTTCCCGGCGGAATCGTGACGCGGTAGCCCAGGTGATGTTTGCCCTGCTCCAGCAACCCCAATTCTTCGGGCATCACCCAGACCTGTCCGGGGGGTAGTTTCTCCCTGGCCATGGACACCGGCATCTGCAGCAACAAGCGAACCGTTTCGGGCCTGACCTTCACGGATCGCCCTTGCACCTCAGGCACCAGAACCTCGGCTTTGACCCACCGTTCTACCACCTTTTCACCAAAAAAGAGCTGCACGTTGACCCTGGCCGGAATCGCCTCGACCTCGCCGGGCAACACCAATCCCGTTGTGACCTCCCATTTTTGAGGACGGTCCTCGTTCACCCTGATCGTCTTGGTGCGAATCACCTCAATGGGCTCCACAACGGCCTGGGGGCCGCGAAGGGTCACCGTTGCCGGAGTAATCGTCTTCCCCTTTAACTCGTAATCCTCGTGCAGATGAACCTCGTAATCTACTTCCACTACAACGCTCTTGATCTGCACAAGATCCACGAGCAATTCCACCCTGGACGGTGCGATCTCTACAACCTCGATAGCCCGGGACAGGGGAATCCGGGCGGCTTCAAAATCCAGGACGTTCAGGCCGGGCTGCAATTGTGCTAAATCCAAGGGGTAAAAGACATGTCTCGTGTCAATGCCGCGCACCATGGGCCTGGGCCCGCGCACCCGCACCTCAATACGACTGACCATGCCCTGACGGACTACGTATTCTGGCGGCGCATTGACTATTTCCACAGGCATCTGAATCCAGGTATCCACCTTCTCTCGTCCGGAAACCAGATACCAGGAAAATGCCGCCAAAACAAAGGCCAACAGCAGATACTGCCAGTTACTTTTCATTCATGGCGCTCCAGGACATGACGCAATAATTCCCTGAGCCGGCCCTCGTCCAAGTTCTCCGCAAGCTTTCCGCCTTGAGCCAGGGAAATCACGCCCCGCTCCTCGGAAACCACGAGGGTCACGGCATCGGTTTCCTCGCTGATGCCCAAGGCTGCCCGGTGGCGGGTACCCAGCTTGACGGAGGAGATATCCACACCCGAGGATAAGGGAAGAATGCAGCCGGCGGCCTCGATGCGCCCCTCCCGAATGATCACCGCGCCGTCATGCAGAGGAGTGTTGCGAGAGAAAATCGTCACCAAAAGCTCCCGGCTCACGCCGGCCTTGATCTCAACCCCCCTGGCGATCACCTCGCCCAGGGGAATGCTTCGCTCGAACACGATCAACGCGCCGATCCGGGACTTGGCCATGCTCAATGCGGCCAGCACGATCTCGTTCAGGAGCTGATCCGACACCTTGCGCCTGCGCCAAAGGCTCCCCGCGCCGAGCTGCGAGAGGGCCTTGCGAATATCCGCCTGAAAAAAAATGATGATCACCAGGAACAGGGAGGCAAGAAAATTCGTCAGCAGCCAATTCAGGGCGAACAGACCGAATTCCTCGGACAGATAATACACCACGATCACCAGCAAGAGGCCGTAGATCACGGAAACCGCCCTGGTTCCCTTGACCAGAAGGATGGCCCGGTAGAAGACGAACGTGACCAGCCCGATATCGATAACGTCACGCAACCCGATTTGCAGGTCCATCATGGCCGGGCTCCGGAGGCGGTCAAGGCCTGAACAATGCGCAGCGTCCGGGCGGTGTTCTCCACGTCATGCACGCGGTGCAGAGCAACACCCGCTGCCGCCAACAAGGCCGTGGCCACCTGGGTGGCCATGCCGCGCTCGGCTGGCTCCAGACCCAAGAGTCCCTGCCAGAGAGACTTGTTGGAAACACCGATCAAAAGGGGACGACCCAACGCCAGAAAACGTTCCACTGCGC
>DBNV01000067.1:0-827 GCA_002299865.1 Desulfonatronaceae bacterium UBA663
AATTCCTCTTTTGACATTCAATCTGGAGACGGATGCATGCCTACGATAAGCCAGTTGATCCGCAAGGAGCGGAAACGGATCGAAAAGCGGATGAAAACTCCTGCCTTGCAAAGTTGTCCGCAACGCAGGGGTGTGTGCGTCAGGGTCTACACCACGACGCCGAAAAAGCCCAATTCGGCCCTGCGCAAAGTGGCCAGGGTGCGCCTGACCAACGGGATTGAGGTTACTTCCTATATCCCCGGCGAGGGGCACAATCTTCAAGAGCACTCCGTGGTGATGATCCGCGGCGGCCGTGTCAAGGATTTGCCCGGTGTGCGTTATCACATCGTGCGCGGCAGCCTGGACACTTCCGGGGTGCAGGACAGGCGTCAGGGACGTTCGAAATATGGGGCCAAGCGCCCGAAATAACGGCCCCGCAAGATTGCTGTAAGAGGACGAGAAGTTCATGCCCAGAAAAGGACCGATTCTCAAGAGAGAGATTTTGCCTGATCCGGTGTACGGCAGCCAGTTGGTGACCAGATTCATCAACCGCTTGATGTACGACGGCAAGAAAAATGTTGCCGAGCGGATGTTTTTTAACGCCTTGGACTTTCTTTCGGAGAAGACTCAGGAGCCTGCCTTGAAGTCTTTTGAGCAGGCGGTGGAGAACGTGAAGCCTCAGGTGGAGGTCAAGTCGCGGCGCGTTGGCGGCGCAACCTATCAGGTGCCCGTGGAAGTGGCTCCGGACCGTCAGGTTTCTCTGGCCATCCGCTGGCTGATCACCTATTCCCGCAATCGCGGCGAAAAAGGCATGGTGCAGCGTTTGGGGGCCGAATTGTTGGATGCCT
>DBNV01000067.1:1232-3373 GCA_002299865.1 Desulfonatronaceae bacterium UBA663
AAGGCTTTCGCGCACTACCGCTGGTAGGACGAGGACTGTTTCGTGTCCAGAACCGTACCCATTCATTTGCAGCGCAACTTCGGGATCATGGCCCACATCGACGCGGGCAAGACCACGACCACGGAGCGCATTCTTTTTTATACCGGCGTGTCCCATAAGATCGGCGAGGTTCATGACGGCCAGGCGATCATGGACTGGATGGTCCAAGAGCAGGAGCGCGGCATTACGATTACTTCGGCGGCCACGACCTGTTTTTGGAAGGACCACCGGATCAACATCATTGATACGCCGGGTCACGTGGATTTCACCGTGGAAGTTGAACGGTCTCTGCGTGTTCTTGACGCCGCAGTGGCTGTGTTCTGCGCTGTGGGCGGTGTGCAGCCCCAGTCCGAGACCGTCTGGCGTCAAGCTGATCGCTATCATGTTCCTCGGATGGCTTTTGTGAACAAGATGGATCGGACTGGAGCGGATTTTTTCCGCGTCGTAGGAATGATCAAGGAGCGGCTTAAGGCCAAGCCCGTGCCCCTGCAGCTGCCCATTGGCGCCGAGGAGGATTTCAGGGGGGTCATTGACCTCGTGCAGGGCAAGGCCCTCTTTTTTGATGATGCGACGCTTCTTTCCAAGGAATACGCCTATGTGGACATTCCGGAGGAGTATCGCGAAGAATATGAAAAGTGGCGCCAGGTGATGCTCGAGGCGGTTGCCGAGGAAGACGAGGAGCTGCTTGAAAAGTATCTGGGCGGTGAAGAGTTGTCTGTGGAGGCGATTCTTGGTGCCATTCGCTCCGCGACCATCGCCTTGAAGATCTGCCCTGTTTTGTGTGGGTCGGCTTTTAAGAACAAGGGTGTGCAGCCACTTTTGGACGCCGTGGTGAATTTTTTTCCTAGTCCGCAGGACGTGCCGCCGATGAAGGGCGTCAACCCGGATACCGGGGAAGAGATGGCCAGCCCGTGCGAGGATACGGCTCCCTTGAGCGCCTTGACATTCAAGCTGTTTAACGACCCCTACGTCGGACATATCGCCTTTTTGCGCATATATTCCGGGTATATTGAAAGTGGAATGACCGTGGTCAACGCCAGCAACGGCAAAAAGGAACGTATCGGCAGGTTGCTGAAGATGCATGCCAATAAGCGCGAGGAAATCAAGAAGGCCTATGCCGGCGATATCGTCGCCGCCGTTGGGTTGAAGCATGCGGCCACGGGCGATACTCTTTGCGATGCAAAGCGTTTGATCATGTTGGAGTCCATGGATTTTCCCGAGCCGGTTATTGAGGTGGCCATCGAGCCCAAGACCAAGGCGGACCGCGATGCCTTAAGCCAGTCTTTGGCTAGGCTGGCCAAGGAAGACCCGTCCTTTCGCGTGAAAACCAATGAGGAAACCAACCAGACCCTGATTGCCGGCATGGGTGAACTGCATCTGGAGATCATTGTTGATCGCTTGACCCGGGAGTTTGGCGTCAACGCCAATGTGGGGCAGCCTCAGGTGGCGTATCGTGAGACCATCACCATGCCCGTCAAAAACGAGACGAGGCATGTGAAGCAAAGCGGCGGCCGCGGTCAGTATGCCCATTGCGTCCTGGAGCTGGAACCGCTTGAGCCGGGCCAGGGCTTTGAGTTCGAGAATTCCATCGTCGGCGGCGTGATCCCCAAGGAGTATATTCCCGCCGTGGAGAAAGGCATCAAGAACGCCATGCTTGCTGGCGTGCTCGCCGGATATCCTGTGGTGGACGTGCGGGCCAACCTGGTCTTTGGTTCGTTCCACGAAGTGGACTCTTCGGAGCAGGCCTTTTTCATCTGCGGTTCCATGTGCTTCAAGGAGGCGTGCCAAAAGGCCAAGCCCGTGCTGCTTGAGCCGGTGATGGCCGTGGAGGTGCTCACTCCTGAGGACTATTTGGGCGACGTCATGGGGGATATCAACGGCCGCCGAGGCAAGATTCAAAGCCTGGAGTCCCGGCACGGGACACAAATTGTTTGCGCCCATATTCCGTTGAGTTTCATGTTCGGCTATGCCACGCAACTGCGTTCCATGAGCCAGGGGCGTGCCAATTATAGTATGCAATTCGACCACTACGAGCGAGTTCCCGCGCAGCTCGCCGAGGAAATCATTTCAAAGCGGAAGTAGGGGGATATTATGGGCAAGGC
>DBNV01000113.1:0-2152 GCA_002299865.1 Desulfonatronaceae bacterium UBA663
TTCCGGGCCTTGCTGATCGGGCGCTCGTCCTCGAAGTCCTCTTCGTTCGATGCTCCGTAGGGCGCTGCCTGCTCGCGAACCCGGTCGGCGACATGTTCATCCTTCTGGAAGAGGTCCTCATCGAGGAGCAGGAGCAACCGGCGGAAGGTGTCCTTTCTTCCTCGATGCGGAGTCGCCGTGAGAAAAAGCAGGTGGTCGGTCTTGCGGGCGAGCGCCTTCACCGCCTTGTAGCGCTCGCTCTCCTCCAGCTTGGCGCCGTACTCGTAGGCCGAGAGCTTGTGGGCCTCATCAACCACCACGAGGTCCCACTGGGTCTCGGAGGCGGCCTTGAGACAGCCCTCATTCCGGGCCAGGAAATCGATGGACGTGACGAAAATGCCCTCCTCAAAGCGGGAGAACTGACCCGGCTCGGCGTCGAAGGACGCCCGGTTCACGAGCCGCGCGTAGAGTCCGAACCTCTCTTGGAGTTCCTCCTCTTTCCACTGCTTCGTCAGGCCGCCCGGTGTGATGATGAGAACCTTCTGGAGTACTCCACGGAAGAGCAGCTCCTTGATCAGCAGTCCGGTCATGATCGTCTTGCCCGCCCCCGTGTCGTCTGCGAGCAGGAACCGAATTCTCGGAAGCGGAAGGAGGTAGCGATAGACCGCCTCGATCTGGTGAGGAAGCGGATCAACGATGCTGGAGTTGACCGCGAAGAGAGGGTCGAACTGATGAGCGATGCGGATGCGCTCTGCCTCGGTGCCGAGAAGGAAGAGCCGGGCGTCGCCGTCGAACGTATGTTGTTGGCCACGAACCTTGACGAGGGCCGCGAGTTCCTCGGCGGCCAGCGGACGCTTCACCATCCTCCGGGACTGAAGTCCGACACCTTCGACCAGCGTCTTGCCGCCGAAGGAGGCGACGCGCTGGATCTCCACAAGTTCAGACGTCTCCAGACCCGCAACCACATCACCTGGTGCAATGCTGTGACCGTCAGCTTCCATCTTGGTTGCCGTCCGCTGCCTTGCTTCTGCCGGCTTCAGGATTTTTAGGGTTAGAGTCCAATGATGTGGTGTACAGGGAATAAGGTCTTACAAAGAAGGCCATTGTCCGCATCTTCGAGTTGACAGCAACGACCCACAATGGGTTCTCAAGGAGGGACAAGAGCCATGAATACGGTAAATGGACTGGTCGCGGCGCGGATCCGGATCGAGTCACCACGTCGTCCGCAGCACGTCCATGATCGCCTCTTCGGCAATGCCTTTATCTACGGCCAGCCAGATCAACTCGACATCTCTGGCAAAAAAGTAATGGGCCTGGCCCTGCCCCAGAGCCATGTAGAACTGTTGTTCGTCTTGGGTCCGCTTCATCAGGTGCGCAAACCCGTGCCCGCCCTCGGCCATCACCTGCGCCATGTCTTCCATGGCCTGCTTGGCTTGACCGGGATCGTCGTACAGGGAAACGTAATAGGTGGCGGAGTGCCCCTGACTACGGTAGTTTGCGATGGCGTTCTCATGGGTAGCCACATCGCCGCGGTGCAAGCGGTTGATGATTTGGGCGGCCTTGGGCCCCTCAATCACGTTTTCCAGGTTCATCCCGGCAATGACGCGGGGCAAGTGGATCGAACCCTGCACCGTCAAGGATTGGCCCAAGGATTGGCCGGACAAAAATACCCCGAAAAAAAGCGCGACGACCAGGAGAAAAAGTGGTCGGATCAGCCCATGAAAGCAGGAAAGAAAACGTGGACACGAAAAGAACATGTTCAGTGCTCCTTTGAGGCAAGTCTACTCCACCATCGTGAAAATTCTCGGGGCGAACCTGCACGATGTCTTAAGATACTGCGCTCATTCCACATTGCATTCCCAAAAACATCCTTCGCCTTAGCTCGGAGTCGGGATCGCCATCAAGGTCCGGATCGAAAAAATGCTCTACAACAACATCAAGTCGATAGCGACTCCGCATCCGAAAAGCAAGAGAACGCGAGCCGTGCCGCGCGCAGGTTCGAATATCCAGAGGTTCTCGAATTCAGCCCGGATTCTAGTCCACTAAAAAGCAATAAGACAAAAACGTTTGACATGACCGCCCTACCTAAGCGTTTTATTCTTGCCATGCCAACTTTTTGCCCTTATGGATTGGGCTTCCGGTACGCAATAATCAACCCTCGCCGGCATTTTCA
>DBNV01000113.1:2506-15604 GCA_002299865.1 Desulfonatronaceae bacterium UBA663
TGCGCCGGCATTTTCAATGCGCTATTACCCCATTTTCCTCGATCTTCACGGCAAGCAATGCCTTGTGGTCGGCGCAGGACAGGTCGGCAGACGCAAGATCCAGATCCTGCTCTCCTGCGGGCCGACTCTGGTGCGCATCATCGACCCCAAGGAGCCTGATCCGTACTGGCAGGAACTCGTTGAGCAGGGAATCGTGGAATACCACGCCCGCACCTTTCAGCCCGAGGACCTTGACGGCTGCTTTCTGGTCATCGCCTGCACGGATAACGAAGATCAGAACTGGCGCATCAGTCGATTGTGCGCGGAGCGCGGCATTCTCTGCAACATCGTGGACCAGCCGGAAAAATGCAGCTTCATCCTGCCGGCCCTGCACATCCAGGGAGACCTGACCATCGCCGTGTCCACTTCCGGCTCCAGCCCGGCCCTGGCCAAAAAAATCCGTGCGGATCTGGGTGCCTGTTTCGGGCCGGAATACGCCCGCTACTTGATCCTGATGCGCAAACTCCGGCCGCTGGTCTTGGGTCTGGGACTGCCCACCCGGGCCAACACCGAATTATTCCGCAACCTGACCCAGGGCCCATTGCTGGAAGCGGTGCAAACAGGCCACAGCGAGGGCGCGCTCAAGTTGCTCAAGGATCATCTGCCGGCAAGCCTGCACCCCGACTTGGAGGATTTGGTCCATGAACTGGACTGAATGGACGGAATTCCTAGTTCTTAGCCTCTATTTCTGCGGGGCCGCGTTGCACATTGCCGCAGTCCTGGCGCGCAAGCCCATGATTCAGCGCGTCGGGCAAATCCTGACCATCACCGGATTTAGCCTGCACACCCTGGACATTTTGTTCTTCCTGACCGAAACCGACCCCCAGGTTCTCGGCCAAGGCCCATTCTACTTCAGTCTGCTGGCCTGGACTTTGATCATCGTCTACCTGGTGTTCAGTTGGCGCCTGCAGATGCACTTCCTGGGCCTGACTGCCACTCCGCTGGCCCTGATCCTCTTTTCCTTCGCCACGACCTTGAACTCCGTAGAAGTCATCCTGCCCGAGAGCCTGCTTAGCCTATGGTTTGGACTACACATCGGGACGCTTTTTCTGAGCATCTGCCTGCTGGCCATGGCCACCAGCTCCGGGGCCGTGTACCTCTATCTGGAGAATAAGATCAAGGCCAAGTCCAAAATTACGGGCCTGAGCAAGGATCTCCCCTCCCTAGCCCTGTTCGACAAGGTCAACGCCTGGGCCGTCAACATTGGTTTTCCGCTGTTCACCGTGGGACTGTTGTCCGGTTTTCTCTGGGCGCATTTTACCCGGGAATGCATCTTCTCCTGGAACCCCAAGGAACTGGTGGCCATCGTCACTTGGCTGCTCTTCGCCTTGCTTTTCCATCAACGCCTGGTCAATGGCTGGCGGGGCCGTAAACCGGCCAAATTGGCGATCTGGATTTTCTGCCTGTCCCTGATTTCCATGCTCAGCATCAATTTCTTCCTCGAGACCCCCCACGGTTTTCAACCGTAAGTCATGAACCAGCGTATCTGTCTGCTCGGACTCAACCACCGTACCGCCGGCGTCGAAGTGCGGGAACGCTTCGCCTTGGTGGACTCCAACCCCAGGGAACAAGGCCTGATCACCGGCCGCTCCCCGATCCGAGAAGCCCTGGTCCTGTCAACGTGCAACCGCGTGGAAATTGTGGCCGCAGGCCGTGGGAACGGAGATTTAAGCCTGCTGCTGCGTGAATACTGGTCCGGACTGTGCGGCGTCCAGCCCGATGAGCTGATTCCCTACACCTACGTGCATCACGATCTGGAAGCAGTGACGCACCTGTTTTCCGTGGCCTCCAGCCTGGATTCCATGGTTCTGGGCGAGCCGCAGATCCTGGGCCAGCTTAAACAGACCTACCGCCGCGGCGTGGAGCAGGGCACTGCCGGAGTGATCTTAAACCGCCTGCTGCACAAGGCTTTTTCCGTGGCCAAACGGGTGCGCACCGAGACCAAGGTGGCCTCCAACGCCGTGTCCATCAGCTTCGCGGCCGTGGAATTGGCCAAGCGCATCTTCGGCGACTTGGCAAACCAGACCGCCATGCTCGTGGGTGCCGGAGAAATGGCTGAACTGGCCGCAACGCACCTGATTTCCGCCGGGGTCAAGCGCATACTCATCGCTAACCGCACCCACGCCCGGGGCTGTGAGCTGGCCGAACGCATCCGCGGCGAGGCGGTGCCCTTCTCGAACCTCTTCAAACGCATGGCCGATGCGGACATCATCATCAGTTCCACCGGCGCCACCCAGACCGTGATCCGCAAACGCGACATCCAGGGGATCATGAAACAACGACGGGGCAGGCCCATGTTCTTCATCGACATTGCCGTGCCCCGGGACGTAGATCCGGACGTAAACACCCTGGACAACGTCTTCCTGTACGATATCGACGATCTCAAGGAAGTAATCGAGGAAAACCTGGCCCAGCGCAGGTCCGAGGCGGACAAAGCCAGAATCATCGTGGCCGAGGAAACGGAGAAGTTCGCCACCTGGATGCGCTCGCTGGACCTCAAGCCGACCATTCTGGACCTGCTTGCCAGGGGAGATGATCTGGCCCAGCGGGAACTCAAAAAAACCATGCGCCGTATGGGCCCCAAGGCCGAGGATCCTGACGTGGCCCAGGCCCTGGAGGTTTTGGTTTCCTCCCTGGCCCGCAAGCTCTATCATGAGCCTTTAGTTTTTTTAAAACGCCGCGCCGGTGAAGAAGACGCCGGACCGAGGTACATCGACATCATCCGCAGGATGTTCAACCTGAACGACGAACCGCCGGCCCCGGACGCTCATCCGGAACGTCGGGGCTCCGGATGTCCGGGGCGACAAAAATCATAAGGCCCGGACTGCGGTCGGCCAGAGAATACTTGCAACGCGGGCGTCCATCACCAACGTACTTGTTCACGTGCTCGTGAATGTGAACATGTACGCGTACGCGATACCCATTGAACCGGAGGCAATGAACCATGCGCTCCTATTATATTGACGAACTCAACCCCGCAGACATGCAGCGCTTGCTGTCCCATCTTGAGGCCACGGGTCTGCAAGGCTCCATGGAAGGCATCTACTGGCTGGCCCTGCCCGAGCCCTTGCTCTTGGAAGAGCAACGCGCCCACATGGAGGAATGCGGGCCTTTCGTGGCCTCCCTGGAGACTGGAGACGGCTGGATCAAGGTGGAACTGTTGATCAGGGGTCGGGGCAAACTGCGCTGCTCTTGCATCGGATACGCTACTGCAGAACAACGCCACTGGCTGATTGCCCAAGTGGACGCCATGCTGGGCGAACTAAATATTGCCGTGTGATCCGCCATTAGGATGACCGCCGCCCGCTCGCCCCTGCCAGCACGCCTTCAGGACCTGCCTCCGGTCTGGGCCCGTTTTTGTCTGCGCGTCGAACGCTTCATTCTGCGCGCCATCGGCGACATCCAAGGTCGCCACATCCTGCTGGCGTGTTCCGCCGGAAGCGATTCCCTGGCCCTGCTGCTGGTCATGCAGGCTCTGACCTCCAGGCTGAACATCAGGATCTCCGCAGCCCATCTGGATCATGGCCTGCGGCAGGAATCCCGAGGCGAGGCAAAAGCCCTGGCCGATCTCTGCGAAGCTACGCGCACTGCCCTGATCGTCGGCCGCAGCAATGTCGGTTTGTTCGCCCGCAAAACCGGCCTGGGTGTCGAAGAAGCCGGGAGAACGCTGCGTTATCGCTTCCTTCTTGGGATGCGTGAAAAAATAAACGCGGACATGGTCATGACCGCGCACCATGCCGACGACCTAGCCGAAGACGTACTCATGCGCCTGTTGCGCGGGGCCGGCTGGCCGGGCCTGGCTGGAATGCCCGCCTGGGACCACACGCGGCGACTAGCCCGCCCATTGTTGCATGCCCCAAAATCAGTCCTGCGGGCTTTTTTGCGCGCCCAGAACCTGTGCTGGCACGAAGATCCCAGCAATGAGGAGCAACGTTTTCTGCGCAACCGGATCCGTCATGCGATTATGCCCGGCATCAAACAGGAATTTCCCGGAATGCTTCGCGCCATCACCCAGATCCACGCCCTGGGCGCGTTGGACCAGGAATATTTCGCTACTCTGCTGGCCCCTCTGATCGAAACCGGAAAATACAGGCATTTTCTGGAACAAGACAAGTTGGAGGACATGCACCCCGCCTTGCGCCTGCGCTTGTTCAAGGCCGTGCTGGACGGCATGGGACCGGGTCAAGTCCGCCATGACGCTTTGCTGCGCCTGGAGCAGGCCTGGCAGGAAAATCGCCGCGGCGCGGTCATTCAATTCCCCGGCGCAAAAACAGCGACAATCGCGGCGCAAGGAATCCGTTTCGCAGTCTCTAGCCAAATTCGACGAGGAGAAGAGTAATACAGACGGGGACGTCTTGCAGGCCCCATAAAGACCAATGGGGGCGTGACCTTGTCCGGCCATGCCCCCATTCACTACCGGACCGACCAGGCCGTAGGCCGGGCCTACGGCCTGGTCGGCATTGACATGTCCATTGGCAACGACCTCGAGGGCGAGGAAAGACCTGAATCGGATTGAAAACGACCTTACTGCCCGGGGGGTGGCGACAGATCCGCAAGCTCTTCCTGGATTCGCCCCATAAGTTGCTCATCGTCGGGATTCAGTTCCAGGACGCGCTCAAAATACATCCTTGCCCGTTCCGGTTCGTTGAGGTAATGCTTGTACAGCATCCCCAGGTTGAAATGAGCCCGGTGGTTGTCCGGCTGCAAGACAATAATCCGCTCAAACTGCTTGGCGGAATCGGAAAACTGGTCCATGTTGTAATACGCCACGCCAAGCCCGTTTAAGGCCTGGTCCTGCGCAGGGTCCACGGCCAAGGCCCGTTTCCAGAACACCGTAGCCCTGTCCCAAGATTCCTTGCGCATGAATTGGTCTCCCAAAGCCATCAACGTAGGCAGATGATTCGGCTCGTTCTCCAAGCTGGCCATCAGTTCCGCGATTTTATTCATGATCGCTGCCTGCGGGTCTTGACCGGGCATGGTCAGACTGGGATTTTGCAGACGATAAAGGATTGATCCGACAAAAAGAAGGGCCAGACCCAACCCGAGGACCGCGATGATCAACCTGCGGCCTTGATCAGGCTGCGCCGTCGTCATGGTGCTCATGCTCCAAAGTCTCCAAGTGGTGTAATCGTTGTTCAAGCCGGGCTTGGTTTCTGGCCAGAAAGAAGACATACCCCGCCAGGCCGATCCATACCGCGGCGTTGGCCGCGAACAAATACTGTGTGAATGTCACAAAGACCTCGCCCGTTCATGGTGAGTCGCGTAAAACTTATTTTAACATAACGCAATTCCATCCGCTTTGTAAAGCACGATTGTTCGGCAATGTCTCCAGGACATCGCGGCGAAACAACCAGCCCCGTCCCCTTTGTAAACATTCAACACAGGTCCGGCTGCTCTTCCTTGTGGTCTATTCCGTGGTCTTTTTCACGCAGCCCCTACAATCTTTTCCAACCTGCCTCTGCCTGTCGGCATACAGGCAGGCTGACAACACTGGATGTCGGCTTTCGCCGGACTGATTCCGGCATTGCGCTATTTTTTGCAGTAGCCGCATCAAAAGAAGGGGGGCTCGCGCCCCTCTTCTACCCGATGCCTTCGCCCGTTAACCGAGAATGACCTTCAAGTCTTCATCCGGTGTGGAGATGGGCTTGATGTCGAAGGTGTCCACAAGGATCTTCAGGACGTTGGGGGAGACGAACGCCGGCAGGGAGGGTCCCAGACGGATGTCCTTGATCCCCAGGTAAAGCAGGGTCAACAGGATGGCCACGGCTTTTTGTTCGTACCAGGACAGCACCAGGGACAGCGGCAGTTCGTTCACGCCCACGCCGAAGGCCTTGGACAGAGCCACGGCGATCTGGATGGCCGAGTAAGCGTCGTTACACTGGCCCAGGTCCAGCAACCGGGGGATGCCGTCCACAGCGCCCAGATTCTTGTCGAAGAAGCGGAACTTGCCGCAGGCCAGGGTCAATACCACGCAGTCCGCCGGGACCTTCTCCACGAATTCGGTATAATAATTCCGCCCTGGCTTGGCCCCGTCGCAGCCGGCCACCAGGAAAAAATGACGGATCTTCTTGTTTTTGACCAGGTCGATGACCTTGTCGGCCACCGAAAGCACGGTATTGTGCGCAAAGCCGACCGTAACGGTCTTGCCCGGCTCGTCCTCGGTAAAGCCAGGCATCTCCAGGGCCTTTTCAATGACCGGCCCGAATTCGCCGTTCTGCACATGCCGCACCCCGGGCCAACCCACCAAGCCGGTTGTGAAAATATTGTCCTTGTAAACCTCCTGGGGTCGCTGAATACAGTTGGTAGTCATCAGAATGGCACCGGGAAATTTGCTGAACTCTTTGTACTGGTTCTGCCAGGCCGTACCATAGTGGCCGTAAAAATGCGGGTGCTGCTTGAGCTGCGGATAGCCATGGGCCGGCAGCATCTCGCCATGGGTGTAGATGTTGATCCCCTTGCCCTCGGTCTGCTTGAGCAGTTTCTCGAAGTCCTTCAAGTCGTGACCGGAGATCAGGATGGCCTTGCCCTTTTTCGATCCGAGAGGCACCGCCGTGGGGATCGGATGGCCGTATGCGCCCGTATTGGCTCTATCCAAAAGTTCCATGGTCTTCAAGTTGGTCTCTCCGCAGCGCAGCACCAGTCCCAGCCAGTCTTGCAGGGACAGGTCCGACCTGGTCAGGGTGGCCAGGCCCTCGTGCAGAAAGGCGTACACCGCATCGTCGCTTTGTCCCAGAATCTGGGCATGGTCGGCGTAGGCCGCGATCCCCTTGAGACCAAAGAGCAGGGTATGCTTCAGGGATAATTTGTCCTGGTCCTTTTCCGGGTCGGCCTTCAGCCCCACGGTCTCGCCCTGCCGGACCATGCCGTCCAAGGAAGGCACGGGCTGAAAATCTACCCCCGCAGCGCTGAAAGCGGCCTTGACTCCGGCGGCCTGCAATTTTTCGCGCAACTGCTCCCGGTATTGCACGGCCTGCTGAATCAACGGCTTGAAGCGTTCCGGGTCGAAATCCACGTTGGTCAAGGTGGAAAACAAGGCCTGAACCGTGAAAACATCGGCTTGGGGATCCTTGATTCCTGCTTTACGCGCCTCGTGAGCCACCACTCCCAGCCCCTTGAGCACATATACCAACAGATCTTGCAAAGCGGACACTTCCGGTTGCTTGCCGCACACGCCTACTTTTTCACATCCCTGGCCCTTGGCCGTTTGCTCGCATTGATAACAAAACATGGCCATCACATCCTCCTTTATTGAATAATTGGCTGCTTCCCGATAATGATGAGTCACGTATTTCACAGCTCCACAAGAAATGCCTTGACCTGGATCAAAAAATACATTTTTGAAAGCCTAGCATAAACCCCACTTCTTGTGTGAGGATCCGGCCATGACCGAACCAGTCAACGACACAATCATCCGTCAACTGCAACGCGCCCCGGTTTTTCACGGCCTGTCCGAAAGCCAAATCCGGGCCTTGGCCGGAATCGCCGAACCAATCACCTATCAGCAGGGGAACAACATCTTCCTGGAGGGAGACCCGGCCGAAGGCTTCTTTCTGGTTCTTTCCGGCCAGGTGAAAATCTACAAACTCTCCCTGGAGGGCAAGGAACAGGTGCTGCATTTCGTCGGTCCGGACGAAATCTTCGCCGAGGTTCCGGTATACTCCGGCGGGAGCTATCCGGCCCACGCCGACGCCCTGCGGGAAACCAAAACCCTCTTCTTCCCCCGCCGGGGCATGCGCAGGCTTTTGGCCGGGGATCCCAACCTGGCCATGAATATGCTGGCCGACCTGTCTCGACGCCTGCGCCAACTCACCAAACTGGTGGAAAATTTGTCTCTGAAGGAAAGTCCGGCCAGGCTGGCGGCCTATTTGCTGCACCTGAGCACTGAGCTGCGGCAGGCCGACGAGGTGGAACTCGACGTTACCAAGAGCCAGTTAGCCACACTGCTGGGCACCACCCCGGAAACACTCTCACGGACGCTGAAAAAACTTTCTGAAAGTGGAATCATCGCAGTGCAGGCCCGAACCATCCGGCTGCTGGACAAGAAGACATTGGAGCGCATGGCCGAGGGATAACGGCCGGGGGAGTTTACCGTATCCCGTTCATTAAGGTTACAGTGCCCATGATCACATATTTTGCCGTATCCCGTCCCGAACCTGCCAATGCTGTCGGACGAAGGTGTCCGGGCCACAGCCCGGGTGGTCGCACCGCAAGATAACCCGCAGGCCTGGATGGACCAGGGTCAGTTTTTCGCCGTGCTCGTTTTCCAAGCCGTAAGCTCCAGGCACCACCTCGGGCCGTCGCAGTCCGGGCAAGACCAGTTCCAGAGGCCGTGAGGACTCCCAGCGCTCAAGAACCTGCACCAACCAACGCCCCTCTCCGACGCTTTCCCCAATCCTGCCGACCATGGGCATAGCACCGGTGCCGTCCCACCGCCTTGCCTTGACGGCCGGCGCGCCGGGGAGAAAAAAACCGGAGTCCATGGGCCGCTGCAGTGCGCCGCGCAGTTCGCGCAGATAGACGTCCGGCCTGAAACGCTTCCGTTCCAAATCCTCCAGGGCCGTGCGGTAGACGTCGCAAACCAGGGCCACGTATGCAGCCGAACGCATCCGCCCTTCGATCTTCAAAGCCGCGACCCCATTCCTGCGCAGCCAGGGCAGATATTTCACCAGACACAGGTCCCGAGGACTGAAAAATGCGGAAAAACCCTCCTCTTCCAGCACTTCCCAGAGTATTTCGCCGGGCCTAAGACGCTCTTCCAAGGATATGGCCACGGGGCGGTACTGAAACCGGCATGGCTGAGTGCATTGGCCGCGATTGGCCGAACGGGCGTTCAGATAGGAACTCAAGGAACAACGCCCGGATAGGGCCAGGCACATGGCTCCGTGCACGAAAACCTCCAGTTCCAGGCCGGGCTGGGCCTGCGCCATCGCCCTGATCTCCCTGAGGCTCATTTCCCGAGCCAGATTGACCCTTGCGACGCCAAGATCCCGCCAGAAGGCGATTGCCGCGCTGTTGCTCACGTTAGCCTGGGTGCTGACATGGATGCGGACATCGGGCAATTCTTGCCGAGTCAGCCGAAAAACGCCCGGATCAGCCACGATCACCCCGTCCACGGGATACCGGCGCAAGACGCCCAAGGTCTCGCGCAGGGCGTTCAGATCCTTTTCCCAGGCAAAAGCATTCAAGCAATAATAGACCAAAACGCCCTGGGCATGCGCCAAGTCAAGGGCTTGATCCAATTCACTCCAGACAAGCCCCGAGGCACCGGCCCGCAGGTTGAAAGCCGACCCGCCCAGATATACGGCATCAGCCCCGTATCGCAAGGCTATCCGCATTTTTTCGAAGGTGCCGGCCGGAGCGAGCAGTTCCGGACGAGAAACCGAACAAACCATTGGGATGAAGAGAACGTCAGCAGGAGAGATTGTGACGACAGCGGTGCTCCTTCATCACCGTCAAAAGTTCAAATGGGACGAACAGGTCGCCGAACCCGACTCCGAGGCGCACGTCCGGCTTGACCGAACCATGAAAATCCGAGCCCCCGGCAACCAGCAGGCCAAGATCACGGGCGATGCGCAGATACGTTTCCGTCTGATCCCGGCGATGCATGGTGTAATATGCCTCCAGGCCGTCCAGCCCGTACTCCCGTAATTGGCGCACCACACCGCGCAGATCAGGACCCTGCAGGCCCAGAAGAAACGGATGGGCCAGGACCACCGTGGCGTTCACGCTCTTCAGTAATTCGATGGCCTGGCGCGGACCGAGCTTTTCCTTGGGCACGTAGGCCTTGCCGTCGGAACCCAGATAGATCCTGAAGGCCTCGTTCACCGAGTCCACGTAACCATGCTCATGCATCACCCGGGCGATGTGCGGACGGCCCACTGCGTCGCCTCCGGCCACGGCCAGGACGTCTTCATAGCTCATTTCCATGCCCAGAGCATTGAGCTTGGCCATAATCAGATGATTCCGCTCATGCCTGCGAAAACGCAGGGTCTCGAGGGTCCGGCTGAGTTTGCTGACCTGAGCGGGAATCCAGTATCCCAAGATGTGCATGTTGCCGAAGGGTGAAACCACGCTGAGTTCGCAGCCTGGTATGAACTCGACGCCCAGATCGTTGGCTTTGCTCATGGCCTCGGCTAAACCGCCGGTGGTGTCGTGGTCCGTCAGGGCGATGGCCTCAAGACCGGCGTCCTTGGCCGCCTGAAGCAGTTCCGAAGGATTCAGGGTGCCGTCCGAAGCCGTGGAGTGGGTGTGCAAGTCGATTCCAGGCATATTGCCTGCTCCTGACGCATTTTCATCTTTATCACGACCGAACGCTTTCGGCCGAAGCAATGCGCTTTTGTTTTAACTACAGCATTCCCCGGCCCCGCACAAGAAATAAACCCCGCCGGACTCGAAAGGCCCGGCGGGGTTTGGAATAACCATCGGATGACTTTGTTCTTAGCCAGAAGTCAGACTTTTGACTCCTGCTCACAAAACAGCAACGCGTCTCGTGCAGCGGACTGTTCGGCCTTTTTCACGCTGGTTCCGCGACTTTGAAATACGTCTCCCGTGGGCAAACGCAGTGCAACGTGAAAAATACGCTCATGTTCGGGTCCCGTGGTATCCTCGAGAACATAAACCGGCCTGTCTCTGAACCGCTGTTGCGTCAGTTCCTGCAGCTTCGTTTTGTAGTCCTTCTCCGCCGATACTTCCGAGGCTCTTGGCCAAAGCCCCTCAAAACACTTCAACACCCACTCCTTGACTACGGGGTAACCGCCGTCCAGAAAAATTGCCCCCAACAAGGCTTCAAATGCGTCGCTCAACAAACCCGGACGACTGCGCCCGCCCTGGTTTTCCTCGCCGCGCCCCAAAAGCAGGGCCACATCCAGTCCCAGGTCCCGGGCCAGACCCGCCAAGACGCGTTCATTGACCAGCATGGCCCTGAAGGTAGTCAACTGGCCCTCATCCGCATCGGGATACCGGACATACAATTCTTCCGTGATGCACAACTCCAGAACCGCGTCCCCCAGAAACTCCAGGCGCTCGTTGCTCCTGAATCTTCCAGGAGACTCGTTGGCATGGGAGCTGTGCGTCAGCGCTTCGTTGAGCAGTTCATCCCGCAAAAAAACATAGCCGATTTTTCGTTGCACCTTCACCATATTTCGTCTCACCTGACTCATCCCCCCCTTCCAAGTCTTCAACAAAACAACCCCTGCAACGACTCATCGCCTTTCGCCGAAAAGATTGCGCCGCTTATCCGGGTTGCGCAACGCCGTGGTATAGAGTAGTGTTTTACCAAGGTGTCATGACGATGCCAATCGGTCCCCACCCTCACGAGAATATAATGTACGCTTAAGGAGGCAATCAAAATGGTCGGCATTTATGTAGGCGCGACAGCGGGCTACTCGGGAAAAAACCTAATAGCCCTAGGCCTGGGTCTTAAATTTCAAAAGGATGGATTAAATGTCGGCTACATCAAGCCGGTGGGTGCCGTGCCCGTGGAAAAAAACGGCAAAATAGGCGACGAGGATGCTTTTTTCGTCCAGGAGGTCCTGGGGCTCAACGAAGACCCGCGTCTGGTCACTCCGGTGCTGGTGACCGAAGATTTCAAGGCCAAGGCCTTTGAAGGCCAAGCCAGCGACTTAATGGGCGACATCAAGCGCAGCTTTGAAACCGTCAGCAAAGGCAAGGACGTGACCATCGTGGCCGGCTCCGGCAGCATGTATTCGGGCAAATATTGCAACGTGGACGCCGTGGAGGTGGTCCGGACCCTGGGCATCCAAGCCCTGGTCATCGACCGCTTCACCAAAGAACTGAACTACGACTATCTGGTCGTGCTCAAGGACGCCTTGGGCGACCAACTTATCGGCACGATCCTCAACGATATCCCCCAGGATTACATGGAGGAACTGAAGAACCATATCGTTCCGTTCCTGGAACGCAACGAAATCAAGGTCCTGGGCATTCTCCCCAGAGACCCGCTCCTGGGTGCCATTCAAGTGGCCGAGTTGGCCCAGCGTCTGGGCGGGCGGATCGTCACCGCGCAGCATAAGACAGACCGGGTGGTGGAAAACTTCCTCATCGGCAGCATGCAGGTGGAGAACTTCATGACCCACTTCCGAAAAAACAAAAACTCCGCCATCATCATGGGCGGCGACCGGTCCGACGTCCAATTGGTGGCTCTGGAGGGGGAATGTCCTTGCCTGATCCTCACCGGCAACATTTACCCCAACGACATCATCCTGACCCGGGCCGAAGTCAAGGAGGTTCCCATCATCGTGGTCCGCGACGACACCTTCAGCATGTCCAAGAAAATGGCTTCCATCCTCTCGCGCCTGAAACTCCGGGACATGGTCAAAATCCAGCACGGCGCCCAGGTCGTGGCTAACAACGTGGACATCGCCCACATCAAGGAACAAATCGGCCTGCGCTGATCTTCCGCCACACCAAGGCGCCATCCTTAGAAAAAGCGACCCGCATCATGCGGGACGCTTTTTTATACATGACGTCGAAAATCCGTCCCGCGTTTTCGACATTTCATCCTGTCAGCCGCAGAGACAAAGTCTTGCGACATTGCCTCTGGCGAACCGTCTGCCGCTCATCCCCGCACGTACTCTTCGTCTTCGGCCAGACCCGGCCCCAAGGCGGCTGTCCCGGCCAAACAGTCACAACGCTCATTTTCCGGGTCGCCGGCGTGGCCGCGCACCCAGATAAAGCGAACATCATGCTTTTGCAGCAAGGCATCCAGGCGCAGCCATAGATCCTGGTTCTTCACCGACTTTCTCTCCGACGTCTGCCATCCGTTGCGTCGCCACTTGACCAGCCAACCTTTATTCACGGCATCGTGCAGGTATTTTGAATCGGTGAAAACCTCCACCGATCTCCGTCTTTGCAATAATTCCAGGGCCTGGATCACCGCCAGAAGCTCCATCCGATTATTTGTTGTCCGGCGAAAACCACCGGATATTTCTTTGCGCTGCAGCCCGTCCAGCAACACCGCCCCCCATCCGCCGGGGCCGGGGTTGCCCAGGCAAGCCCCGTCCGCGTATATAGTTATCTTGTTTTGCATTCAACGGCCTT
>DBNV01000113.1:15984-16550 GCA_002299865.1 Desulfonatronaceae bacterium UBA663
AAAATACCGTCCATCCTGTTCGTTCAAAAATCCCAAGTGACGGAGCAATCCGGCAACGCAGCAATTAGGAATTTTTTAAACGGACAGTTAAACTCATGATCACCCTTGCCCCTCTCCCTGGACCCTGCCGCGGTATACAGGGCCGTTGAGCGGAACATTTTGCCCGCCAGGAGCACTGAGCGCATCCCAAATCAAGCCCAAGGCCTCGCCGAGTCCCCGCGGCCAGTCCCCACTTTGCCAATAGGGCGGAAAATGATGCCGGCGCAGATGATTCGCCAATCCCACACCCACGGCCCGCTCCACCAAGGGAGGCAGGATCACGACGGCTTGGCGCCCCTCGGGATACATGCCGATGAAAATGGTTCCGGCGTCCATCTCCGGCGCAATAACAGGCTTCACATCCACGATCACCCGCAACTCCAATCCGTAGTTCGCCTGCAACGCCCTGGAAAGATCATAGATCGCTTGCTTTTGTTCATCCGTGAGGACTCTTGTTTCATCCGACACGACCTGCTGCGAAGCGCTGCGTTGGGACTCGATCATTTCCAAAGTTCGGGCATTGTGCT
>DBNV01000061.1 GCA_002299865.1 Desulfonatronaceae bacterium UBA663
GTTCCAAGCGGACAGTAATCATCGGGCGCCTCGACAAGAAGGATGTCTTTGTCTATCTAGGAAGTTGATGAAGTTCAACAACCCGCATGTTCCGGAATCCGGTTCGCCGGTTGAGATTTGGCGCGGACAGGTGTATGTAAAAAGTGATTTTGTGATAATCCGCAAGTCATGGGTACGTTTTCACTCCACCCGGCGACCGGGAATGCAAGCCTCCGTATTCGCCGGAGTTTTTAGCCGATGCGTTCTAGCTAAGGAGGAGATGATGGGCAAGGAAAAAATTCTTGTTGTGGACGACGAGTATCATATTTGTCTCTTGTACCAGGAAGAGTTGCAGTTGGAAGGCTACGACGTGGTCACGTCCGATGGTTCGGAAAACATTTTGGATGTTCTGGCGCGGGAAAAGCCGCAAGTGATCGTTTTGGACATCAAACTGGAAGGTAACCGCTCCGGATTGAACCTGCTTCAGGAAATTCGCGGCCAAGATCAGTTCATCCCGGTCATTTTGTGCACGGCTTACGACAGTTTCCAGCACGACCTGAAATCCATCGCCGCTGATTTTTATGTGGTCAAATCCGTGGAGCTGACCGAACTGAAAAGCAAGGTGGAACAGGCTCTGAGAAAGGCCGAAAAACAGGGGTCTCCGGCTGAGGGAGGCCCGCCGTCATACTTCTGATGATTGATTTGTTCCTCAAGGAGCATGGATTATCAAAAATCTGCCGACGTGCAAGCCGTCTAACGCCCCAGCTGGTAACGGCGCACGGCCCGGTTGTGCTCCTCCAGGGTCCGGCTGAAGGCATGGGAGCCGTCGTTGCGGGAGACGAAATATAATAGATCATGCTCCTTTGGGGAGAGCACGGCCAAAAGCGAGGCCAAGCCTGGTGAAGCGATGGGCCCTGGCGGCAGACCGGGATGAATGTAGGTGTTGTAGGGGTTTGTCCGATCGTCCAGGTGCACGCGCCGCAGACGTCCGGAAAAGTCGGGCCCCAGCCCGTAGATGACGGTCGGGTCGCATTGCAGGAGCATGCCCAGACGCAGACGGTTGGCGAAAACCCCGGCGACACGTTTGCGTTCCTCGGCCAAGCCAGTTTCCCGCTCCACCATAGAAGCCAAGATGATCGTCCTGTGGATTGCCTCTTTGTCCGGCCGCCCGTCCGGCCACAAGCGGGCATCTGCCGTCTTCCAGAAGGCGTTCAGGAGCATTTCCACGATGGGCTTGGCGTCATTGTTGCGCGGCCTGGGCAGATAATATGTTTCCGGGAACAGGTATCCTTCAGCATGGTCCGCCGGGATGTTGAACCGCTCCAGGAGGTCCTTGTCGGTCACGGCCCGGGCAAAGCTTTCAAAGCTCGCCAGTCCGCTTTTCTCAACAATTTGCCCGACCTGCCACCAAGTCAGCCCTTCGGGGATCTGCAGACGATGCAAAAACTCCTGGCCCGAGGTCAGAAATTCCAAAACCTGTTCGGGGGTCCAGCCTGTATGCAAGGCAAACTCCCCGGCCCGGACCGAAGCGGCCAAGCCCATGGCCCGGCTGTACCATTGGAAATTGCGAGCGCTGGAGATCACCCGTTGTTCTTCCAGCATCCGGCTGATGCCGGCTAAGGATTGTCCGGGCTCGATATCTACGATGACCTCTTGGCCTGGAGACTCGGGCGGCACGTGCAGAAACGTGTATGCTTCCCAGCCAATGTATGCTCCTGCCAGAAGAACCGCTAGAAAAAAAACGAGGATCAGCTTTCGCCAAGGACCGCTGGATTCAGCTTGAGGCGCGTCTTTGCCAGGAGTGGACGTCTCATTTTCCGGGTGGACTTGGTCAAGTGTCACGGTTAAAGAATCTCCATGCCCCGGTCCACGCTCATGCCCTCGTGAACAATCGGGAGATCACAATCTGTTGCGGTGATTTATCCAGGACTTGCTGCAAAAATCAAGCACGAGGCCGGAGCATTATTTTTCAGTCCGGTAGGGTGGCTGCAGTCCGGCAGAATGATTAAAGTGGTTACCTGTTTTGGACAAAAAGAAACGCACTAAGCCTGATTTTGCAAGCATTAGCGGGTTTCTTTTAGATAAGCTTGAATTAGCTTAAGATGATTGCTCTGGTGCCGGGGGTCGGAATCGAACCGACATAGGGTTGCCCCTGCTGGATTTTGAGTCCAGTGCGTCTACCAGTTTCACCACCCCGGCGAAAAAAAATATTATTATTCCAAAAAAGTTGTTGCTGTCAAGAAAATGCGGCCTTGCGCACTGGCCGGTGGTCAGAATTTTGCCCGGACCAGTGCCACCAGATTGGCCGCAGTAAAACCGTATTTTTCGGCCAGTACCGTCGCCGGGGCGGAGTCACCGAAGTGATCCAGGCCTAGCACGATGCCGCAACGCCCGACATACTTGGACCATGGGGCGGAACAACCGGCCTCCACGGCTACGCGCTTCTGCACATCCGACGGAAGAACGCTTTCCTTGTACTCCTGGGTTTGTTCGTCGAACAACTCCAGGCAAGGCGCGCTGACCACGCGGATTTTCTTTTCCGGCATCAGCAGGGCGGCCTCCAGGGCCAGGTGCACTTCCGAGCCCGTGGCCATGATGATGATCTCGGGCTGCCCTCCCGGAGCATCGCGAAGGATATAGGCCCCCTTGCTCACGCCCTTCGCGGCCTGGGGATATTTTTGAGGATCCAGCACGGGCAGGCTTTGACGCGTGAAGAGCAGGGCGGAAGGGCGCTTCTCCTGAGCCAGGGCGATTTCCATGGCCGCTCTGGATTCCACCACGTCCGCCGGGCGCAGCACCAGCAGATTAGGGATCAGGCGCAGGGACCAGATGTGTTCGACGGGCTGGTGCGTGGGACCGTCCTCTCCCACGTAGAAGGAATCGTGGGTATAGACATGCAGCACCGGCAGATGCTGCACGGCGGACATGCGCACGGCGTTGCGCTGATAGTCCGAGAAGACCAGGAACGTGGCTCCGAAGCCCACCAAGCCGCCATGCAGGGCTATGCCGTTGAGAATGGCCCCCATGGGGAACTCGCGCACCCCGAACGACAAATTGCGGCCCAGGGGGGTGTTTTTGCCGAAGACGCCGGTGATATCCCTGAACTTGGCGGTCTGGTTGGAAGGATCCAGGTCCGCAGAACCGCCGACCAGGTTGGGCAGTTGTTCAATGAGCGTGTTCAGACATTGGCCAAAGGCCTTGCGCGTGGCCGTTTTGACGGAAGCATCCAGTTCGGGCCACGAAAAAGTTCGTTGCGCCGGTGGCATGGAGATTTGCTCCCATTGAGCCGCAAAGGAGGCCTCTGCGGTCAATTTGTTTTGCAAGCCGGCCTTCCAGGCTTTGGCCTTCTCCGTCAGGGCGAGGAAGCGGGCGCGGAAATGGTCCAGGGCATCTTGAGGCAGGTGAAAGGCCGCGTCTTCAGGCAGACCCATTTTCCGTTTGCTGGCCTTGATTTCTTCCGGGCTCAAGGGTGCGCCATGGGTGTTGTAGTCACCCTCCATGGTGGCCGTGCCCTTGGCGATCACGGTATGGCCGATGATCAAGGTGGGGCGATTGTTTTCCGCCTGGGCCTGAAGAATGGCCTTGCGGATCTGGTCGTGATCGTGGCCGTCGACTTCCAGGACGTGCCAGCAGAAGGATTCGAAAAGCTTGCGATAATCCGTGCAGTCGGCTCGATGTGTGGGACCGGAGAGCTGGATCTGGTTGCTGTCGTAGAACACGATCAGCTTGCCCAGCCCCCAATGGCCGGCCAACGAGGCCGCACCGATGGTCACGGGCGCCTGCATGTCGCCGTCCGAGACCAGGACATAGGTGTGGTGATCGACAACGTCCGATCCCAGGCGGGCCGCCAGCATGCGTTCGGCGACGGCCATGCCTATACCCATGGCCAAGCCTTGTCCCAGGGGGCCGGTGGTGGCCTCCACGCCGGGGGTCAGATGCTGCTCCGGGTGTCCCGGGGTGCGGCTGCCATGCTGGCGGAACGTGCGCAGATCATCGATTTCCAGATGACCGATAAAAGTCAACAACCCGTACAGAAGCATCGACTCGTGTCCGGCGGAAAGAACGAACCTGTCGCGGTTGAACCAGGCAGGGTCCTGGGGATCGTGACGCAAGAATTCGTGAAAGAGCACGTAGGCCATGTCCGCCGAGGACATGGCCCCGCCCGGATGGCCGGAGTCGGCCTTCCGTGTGGCGTCCATGACCAGGGCCTTGATGATGTTCACACAATGTTGATCCAGTTCGGTGTTGGGCATGATGACCTCTTGTCGTAGAACAAAAGTGTGGTGATGACTTGCTTAGCCGGTTCCGACTAAGCAAGTTCAGGCTAAGCCGGTTCAGGCTACGGATACAGGGTCTCGATTTGGTCGATGCGGCATTGATGTCGCTCCCCTTCGAACTCGGCGGCCAGGAAAGCCTGGACAATGCTCCTGGCCAGTTCGGTCCCCAGGACGCGCGACCCCAGGCAGAGCACGTTGGCGTTGTTGTGCGCCCGAGCCGTGCGCGCCAGATACTCGTTGACGCACAAGGCGGCGCGAATGCCCGGAATGCGGTTCGCGGCCATGGCCATTCCCTGGCCCGTACCGCAGATAAGAATCCCGAAATGATTGCTTTGCAGAACCTTGCGGCAAAGATCCCGCGCCTTGAGGGGGTAGTCGCAGGAATCGCGGGTATGCGCACCGAGATCGTCCACGATCCGCCCGTTCTGGTTTAAGTAGGCGATGATATACTTCTTTAGGTCGAAACCAGCGTGGTCCGAGGCGATGATCACCGCGGATGTGTTCATATGAGGGGCCTTCTCGATTTAAAGTCTCCAGGCCTGGACGCGACGACGGACGTATTCCTGACGCTCGACCTCCAGCTGGGACGTGAGATGCTTGATTTCATCAGCCAGGAAAGAAACCTGTTTCAAGGCCAGATCTTTTTCGTTGAAGATCTCGCTGCGGGGCGATTCCCAAGGGATTTTCAGACCGGTTATGGCCGCCTCGGCCAATCCCAGGTTGTGGAGTTCCTGATGCAGACGTTTGCGCAACTGGGATATTTCCCAGTTTCTGAACGCCAGAAGCACAAGCCACTTGATTTCGCTGAAAACCACGAGCAAACCCAAACGAATGGCGTCGATCATGGATAATTCCGGAGTTCGAGGCGTAACATCCTGGGGCATGGTTTCCTCTTAAGGAGTCTGGATTATTGTCGAGCTTCCACCTCCCGGAGCAAGGTTCCGGGGGGCAAATCCAGGAAAAGATCGCTTTCTTGCCAAGACACGCTTGTAAAGTCCAGTCGCTGCAGGCGAACCAGGGCGACGTTTTCACCCTGCGTCAGACGAAGTTTGCGGGGGGAGAAGGGAAGGCGCTCGTCAAACCATTCCTCAATCACCACCTCCCAGCCCCCGGGTCCTTCCCGACGCAGGACCTTAGGGCGGCCGTCCGCGGACAGACTCAGGACAATTTCTCTGGCCACGCCTCCTAGGGGCTCGCCCCCCAGGGAATAATCAAAATGGCGTCCCGTGAAGCTTGCCGCAACATAATCTTGCGGGATGACCCGTCCCCAACAGCCGATCAGGATTTGGGCAAGGGCGTCGAGGCGCAGGGGCATGGTCAGTCCCAGTGTCGCCGCGCCGAGCCTAGAATCTGAAGCAATAAAGGCTTCAGAGGTGCTGGGATGATAGCCGATCCAGCCCTGTTCATCCTCGCGCCAATGGGCCAGCATGGTCCCCACTCCGGCCTGTAAATCCATGCGCACCGGGAATTGCGTCCGTCCCCAGAAGTAAAACAGCACGCGGGAACTGCGCTCCCCGGAAGTATAACTAACGCTGCCTCGAGCGGAAAAGTCTCGGGCCGAACATGAGGATGCATACGTCTCCTGGAAAAGGTTCCAGACGGATTCAAGCCGTTTTGGTTGCATATCCGCTAAAGGGATGGGCTTCACGGCGCAGGCGGCGAGATGGCCGATGGCCAGCAGAAGGCAGACCGCCAAGCCTTGGTGCATCCGGCTCATAACTCGTCGAGCTTCCTTTGGACTTTATCGGGGTGTTTGGTCTTGAATTTCAGGGCGTTTTGATAGCCTTTTTTGGCTTCCTTCTTTTTTCCCAGAACCCTGGCAATGTCTCCGTAGTGCTCCCAGATCACGGGATCGTCAGGCATGATCTCTACGGCGGACTGGATATTTTTCCAGGCTTCATCGAAGTTCCCCAACTTGTAGTGCACCCAGGCCAGAGAATCAATGATGTGACCGCTGCCGGGCTTAAGTCTTAAGGCGGTTTCAATGAGCACCAGTGCCCGCTCCAGGTCCCGCCCCTCCTCGGCCAGGGTGTAGCCGATGAAGTTCAACGCCTCGGCATGATCCGGTTCCAGGGCTACGATTTCCTCCATGGTGCGCAGGGCCTGCTCGCGTTGGCCCATCTGTTCCTGGAGAAAACCGAGACGATACAGCACGTCCGTATCGGTGGGCCATTTTTCGCGGGCTCGCTCCAAAAGGGTGCTCGCTTGGGATTGTTTGTCTTCATTGAGCAGGATTTCAGCTTCTAAAAGCAGGAAGTCGCTTGAGTCCGGAAAGCGTTCTTGACCTTTCCGAGCCAGATCCAAGGCTTCCTCCGTGCGTTCAAGCTGCAAAAGCAGATAACCCTGAAAACTAAGCGTCCGGGAATAATGCGCATGATCCTCGGGAATCCTGCCCAGGTATTCCAGGGCCTGCTCCGCATCCTTGTCGCCGTCGTAGGCCGCCAGCGCCCTGTAGAAATCCGCCTCGGGCGGCCCTCCGTCCTCGGGAATCAGGGCGAGCAACGCCTTGGCCTGTTCGAAAAGATTCTCCCGCAGAAAGATCAAGGAGACCTCCAGCAGAAACGATTCCCTTTCTGAATTGGCTAAAGCGTAAGACAAGGCCTTGTCCGGCCGATTCAGTTTGACGTTGAGATGAATCAGCCGCAAAAGAATCTCCTCGGTGTCCAGATTCAACTCAAGGATGCGCTGATAGGTTTTCTCCGCCTGGACGAAATCGCCTTGATTCTCCTGTAAATAGGCCAATTCCGCCCAGGCCTCAATAAACCTGGGGGCCTCTTTCAAGGCCAGATTAAGCTGGTCCATGGCTTGGCGGACCAGCCCCAGTCCCGCCTTGCTTCTGGCGAGAAGCAAACGTATTTCAGGCGTTCTGTCGGCCTCAGGGACGACCTGAAGGATGTCGGCCGCATGCGAGAATCGCGCATACTGCAACAATAGGTTGGCCAATTCCTGACGTGTGAAAATGTCTTCCGGATGGAGCCGGAGATAATCGTCCATGGTGGTGATGGCTTGGTCCACCATGTTCTCCGCGAGATAGGCGTTGACCAGTGCCGTGTACAGGATTTGTTCTTCGGGGAAGCGTTCCATGGCCTGTTTCAAGACAGTCCTGGCCTGGGCCGTCTGTCCCTTACGCCAGAAGAAATTAGCCAGCTCCATGCTCAAAAAAGGCGTGGGGTCGAGATGCAAGGCGTTCTGCAAGGCCTGTCTGGCACCCTCCATGTCGCCGTCGCGTTCCAGGTCCTGAGCCAGAAGATAGGCGAAGGCGGCCTGGGCGCGAGCACTTAGTTCCAGTTCCGGTTCCATAAGGGGTGCTGTGAAAAGAGGTTCCGGAGAAAAAGGTTTGGGCGCGCATCC
Source organism: Desulfonatronaceae bacterium UBA663 (assembly GCA_002299865.1). Classification (GTDB taxonomy): domain Bacteria; phylum Desulfobacterota; class Desulfovibrionia; order Desulfovibrionales; family Desulfonatronaceae; genus Desulfonatronum. The sequence continues at coordinate 7,608 of DBNV01000061.1, forward strand.
CGATAAGGCGAAAAGCAGGCAACACAAGAGCGGCAGGAAGTGGTACCGTGACGGAGACTTTTGTAGTGGCACCTTAGGATGATCCTTATGCGTTTGCGTTGTCTTGGGCGTGAGAGGGACACTGCTGCTGCAGTATCGTGTACAAGCGCTGTCCCAAAAGCAGGCCCAGCTCAATGAATTCCGGCCCAAAGCTGCGTCCGATTTCGGTGCGGAAGGTGTTGGCGATGGCTTTGATTCTGGCTATGCCTTCCGGATACTTGGATAGGATTTGACGCATGCACCATTCTTCGTAATCGCAGATTTCCCAAAGGGTGGTCCCGAAGTTGTCCGGGCCCCAGCGGAATTTATCGGCGTCGTACAGGGAGGCGGCCAGCAGTTCCTCCAAGGGGTCGTCAGAGGATTCATGGACCTGAAAGGCCTCGTGGTTGCGGATGGCGAAAGCGACCATGTTCTTGTCTTGATCGGACAAGGGATAGTCGGCCAGGATGCGGAGTGCTACGTCCGCGCCGCGCCGGGCGTGGTCCGATTCCAGTCTGCATATGTCGTGGAGCAATCCGCACATTTGGGCCAGCACGCAAAGCCTGCGAGCCTGCTCCATGCCCCAGGGACGGGCTTCGGCCAGAATGATGGCGCCTGCTTCCATGGCCACTTTTTTGGCGTGGTCGATGCCGTGGCCGTATTCGTCGCTGAGCAACGGAATGACATCCTCGCGGCATCGGGTAACCTGGGGATGGTCGAAGAAAACCTCCTTGGAAAAAGCCAGTTCCGCAGAAAACTGCGTATAAAACGACGGAAGAATCTGGCTCCCGGCCAAGACTTTGGCGTCTTTTTTAATGGTTTCCAGTTCCTTGAGCATGGGCATTTTGTCCTTCCTGGCGGGCGGTCGTCTCCAGGTTTTCAGAAAAGTTGTCCCGAATCTTTTGAATCAAACGGGCCTCGATTTGGCGGACCCGCTCCCGTGTAATATTGTACTTTTCACCGATTTCACGAAGCGTTACCGGATCTTCGTGCATCAGGCGGCGTTCCAGGACATCACGCTCCTTGTCGCTGAGCAGCGGCATCATTTTCTTGATTTGCCGCTTAAGCATGCGCACCATCTCTTCTTCGGCCAGGAGGTCCTCCACTGGTGTGTCCGAGGCCGGAAGCATTTCCATGCGGGTCAGTGAGGAATCCTCGGAGAAAGGGGCGTCTAGTGAAAGATCGGCGCTGCCCAGACGCTGGTCCATTTCCGTGATTTCCCGTTCGGAAACGTTCAGGTTCTTGGAGAGCGAACCGACGTCCGCGTCGAAACCCTGGCTCAGGAGGCGCTGGCGTTCCTTGCCCAGATTGTAAAAAAGCTTGCGTTGGGCCTGGGTCGTGCCGACCTTGACCATCCGCCAGTTGTCCATAATGAATTTGAAGATATAGGCCTTGATCCAAAAGGAAGCATAGTAGGAGAATTTAATGCCTCGCTCGGGGTCGAATTTCTGCAAGGCTTTCATCAGACCGACGTTGCCCTCTTGAATCAAGTCCAAGACATTTTGCATCCAGCTGCGTTGGAAGTCCATGGCGATCCTGACGACCAGACGCAAGTGTGAGGAAATCAGACGAAACGCGGCCTTTGAATCATTGTGCTCTCTGTAGCGCCGAGCTAGATCGAATTCCTCGTCGGGTTGGAGCATGGGAAAAGCATTGACCTCGCGCAGATAGATCTGCAACGAGTCTCGTACGGCCGGAGAGGAGACGTTGGAAAAATCGGACGGATCCCGGCGGGGGGCGTCCTCATCCTCGTCCCGGGGCCCAATGAACATGGCCATGTCCTCGTCGGCCAAACTGTTCGTCGTGATGTCGTCGGCTTTACCGTCAGCCATATGTACCTTTAGGGAAGGAACTGAAACATGAATCGTCCGTCTGCCTGGCCCCGCGAAAAAACACCTCGGCCAAGCTACGGGCGGCTCGCCGCGAGCGGCCCACCGGCCGTGGCGGCCCGCCGCGAGCGGCAATCTTTGTTCGGTTTCGAAAAACATCTAACGCACACGCACATCCTATATTTTTTGTTTGTCCTTTTCAATGTTTTTCAGTAAGTGGCTCCTTGCCATCGTGGCTGCTTCATTTTCTTAAAGCACTTCCACAAACGCCTCTATGCGTGCGGAGTCTCGCATTGTCTTACGCCGCTATTTTTGCGAACCCGTCTTTCAAGCAGCGGGGAATTGCTCCTAAGGCGGCAGTCTAGGCTTGGTTGACCGGTGCGCCATGGATGACTTCAGATCTGTTCCGCCGGAGCGGAACATCAGTCAATAACCATCCTTTTTTCGGAGCGTGTGACAATGTCCGAGGCATTTCAAACCGTGATTCGTGAACACCGCGTGCTGCTTTTTGACGGTGCCATGGGCACCCAGCTTCAGGCCAGGGGGTTGCGGCCCGGACAATCTCCAGAAGTTTTCGGAGACCATTCCCCGGAGTTGATTGCTGCTATTCACGAGGACTATCTCCGCGCCGGGGCCAGGGTCTTGACCACGAACACTTTCGGCGGCACCAAGTTTAAATTGCCTTCTTCCCTTGACCCCCTGGCATTTAACAGAAAAATGGCCCAAGTCGCCCGCCGGGTTGCCGGAGACAAAGCCTTCGTAGCCGGCAGCGTCGGTCCTTCCGGTGAGTTGCTGGCTCCGCTGGGTCGAGTGGGTTTCACGGAACTCGTGGACGCCTTTGCCCTACAGATTGAAGGTCTGGCCCAGGGCGGGGCCGATTTGATCCTGGCGGAAACCCAGTTCGATTTGGGAGAGGTGCGGGCCGTGGTGGTGGCCGCGCGCAAGGTCTGCGACCTGCCCGTGGCTGCGTGCATGACCTTTGAGTCCGGTTCGAGCCTGACCGGTACGGCACCGCTGACGTTCCTGGACACCATGCAGAACATGGGCGTGGATTTGATCGGCACGAATTGCAGCCTGGGACCGGAGGGGCTGGAGCAAATCATTCAGGCCATGTCGTCCAGGGCTAGAACGCCCCTGATGGTCCAACCCAATGCCGGCCTGCCCGTCTTGGAAAACGGAGCCACCGTGTTCCCCTTGGGCCCTGATGCTTTTGCTCAACGCATGTTGCGTTTTTTGGCCCTCGGGGTGCGGGCGGTCGGGGGCTGTTGCGGCACCGGCCCGGAGCATATTGAGGCCTTGTCCAAAGCCATGGTCGGCGTTGCGCCGCTCTTGCCTAGCCGGTCCTCCACGCCGGACCTTGTGTTGACTTCCCGCAGCGAATCCGTGTGTTTTGGACTGAACGAACCCGTGGTGGTCATCGGCGAACGGATCAACCCCACGGGGAAAAAGGCGTTGACCGAACAATTCCAGGCCGGAGATCAGACCCTGGCCTTGCGCATGGCCGAGGAGCAGATCAGGCAGGGGGCCAGGGTCCTGGACGTGAACGTGGGCGCTCCCATGGTGGAGGAAGCTGTCTTGCTGCCGGAACTGGTGGGGTCTTTGTCCGTGCGATATTCGGCTCCGCTCAGTTTGGACTCCAGCCGGACGGACGCCATTGCCGTCGCGTTGGAGCGTTATCCCGGTTCAGCCCTGGTCAATTCCATCAGCGGCGAAGAGGGGCGTATGGAAACCCTGGGGCCTCTGTGCAAAATGTTCGGCGCTCCGTTCATTCTCCTGCCCCTGGCGGGCCGTGATTTGCCGGAAACCGCGGCGCAGCGGCTGAAAATCGTCGAGTCCTTGCTGCGGCAGGCTGAGGATCTGGGCATTCCCCGCAGCCTGATCCTGGTGGACGCCCTGGCCTTGACGGTTTCCTCCAAGCCGGAGTCCGCGAAGCACTGCCTGCAAACCATCCGGGTCTGTCGAGAGGAATGGGGTCTGCCCACAGTTTTGGGATTGTCCAATATTTCCTTTGGCCTGCCTGCCCGCGAATTGTTGAACAGCACGTTTTTGGCTATGGCCATGGCCCACGGGCTATGCGCGGTGATCGCCCATTCCGGGGCCGGGAGGGTGCGCGAGGTCCTTGCGGCGGCCGAGGTGTTGTTGGCCAGGGATCCCCAGGCGCGGTCCTATGTGCGGGGCTACGCCGACTGGACGCCTGAACGGCCCGGACAATCGGGCTCACCGATCGCTGGATCGGCTGGCCCGAAACAGTCCCTGACTCTGGGCGACGCCGTGATCCAAGGGGAGAAGGAGCGGATCATCGAACTGCTGCGGGGGGCTCTGGACCAGGGTGCCGGAGCCGGGCAGCTCTTGGAGCGGGAATTGATTCCCGCGCTCATGGAAGTCGGCAGGCGGTATGAACAACGCGAATTCTTTTTGCCGCAACTGATTCTTTCCGCGGAAACCATGCAGCGGGCCTTTGATCACCTGGCCCCGCTGTTGCGTCAGGATCCTGAAGCCGGCGAAAAGGGCCGCATCATCATGGCCACGGTGGAAGGCGATATTCACGACATCGGCAAGAACATCGTCTGCCTGATGTTGCGCAATTTCGGCTTCGTGGTGCACGACCTGGGCAAGGACGTCCCGGCCGAGACTATCGTCGCCGCCGCCAAGGAGCACAAGGCCGGCCTGATCGGCCTGTCCGCCTTGATGACCACGACCATGGTGCGCATGGAAGACACTGTCAAGCTGGTGCGAGAGCATGACCTTGGGGCCAAGGTCATGGTCGGAGGAGCCGTGGTCACGCAACGATTCGCCGACGCCATCGGCGCTGACGGCTATGCCCCCGACGCCGTGGCTGCGGTGAGGGTAGCTGTCAAGCTGTTGCGCGACGAGAGTGTGGCCCAGGTGGAGGAAGGTCTGACCCCCCACGAGGATTTATGCGCGTCCATCAACCCTAAACTCGCTCACCAACCCGCATGACCACGTCGGTTTATGTGCGCAAGGCCCGCATTCAGGATGTTCGTCCGATCCATGCCCTGCTCATGGACTGTTCCAAGCAAGGGTTGCTTTTACCGCGTTCATTCAGTCAATTGTACAGCCATTTGCGGGATTTTTTCGTGCTTGCCCAGGACGGAGGGGGCGTTTTGGGGTGTTGCGCTTTAAGCATTACCTGGGAAGACTTGGCCGAGGTGCGCTCGCTGGCGATTGTTTCGGAGATGCGCAGTCGGGGCTGGGGCCGTCGACTGGTGGAAGCCTGCTTGAGCGAAGCCGTGACCCTGGGCATTTTTCGCGTCTTTACTCTGACATACCAAACGCATTTTTTTGAACACCTCGGGTTCGAGGTGGTAAGCAAGGACAATCTGCCCCAGAAAGTCTGGGCCGACTGCCTCCATTGTCCGAAATTTCCGGATTGCGACGAAATCGCCATGAGCATCACACTGAGACCCGACTGCTCATGACCCCGACGCTGAAAACAGTCCTCGCCCGCGGCACTATCGCCCTGCGCGTAAACGAGCTGGGCGCGGCCATTTCCGAACACTACAAGGGCGAGTCCTTCAAGGACGCGCCCTTGATCATGCTTTGCGTGCTCAAGGGCGCGTTTATTTTCTTCGCCGATCTGGTGCGGGCCGTATCCATCGAACCGGAAGTGGATTTTGTTCGTCTCGCCAGTTATGGGAACCAGGCTCTGCGCAAAGAACGGATTCTCTTTGCCAAGGACATGGAACTGCCGGTGGCCGACAGGCATGTTCTCGTCGTGGACGATATTGTGGACACCGGCCATTCCATGCATTACCTACTCAAGGTGCTGGCCATGCGCGGAGCCAAAAGCCTGAAGGTTTGCGCCCTGGTGGACAAGCGCGAGCGACGGGAGGTCGAGGTGATCGTGGACTTCCCTGGATTCGTGTTTCCTAGCGGCTTTGTCGTCGGTTATGGATTGGATTACGCAGAGCGATACCGTCACCTTCCCGCGGTGTATGAGTTGGTGAACAGCCAGTGATGCCGATTTAGTTCCAAGCGAGGAGCAACGATGATAGTTCAATGTCCCAACTGCGACACCAAATACCGACTGGATGAAGCCCGTCTCGGGCAAGGCGCCGCCCGCGCGCGTTGCAGCCGTTGCAGCCATGTTTTTTCCGTCTCTTTGCCCCCTCCAGACGACGCGGATGTCGTTCAAGACTCTGAATTTGATTGGCTCAAGGACATGAACATGGCCGGCGGAGCGGAAAACGAGAAAGATGCGCCGCCGGTGCCGGACACAATGTCCGGTCCTCTTTACGAGAAAAAAGACGGGAAAATTTTCCTGGAAATCCAGCCTTCAGCGCAACCTCGCGCTCGGTCCATGACCCGGTCCATGGCCTGGGTTTTGGCGATCATCGCTTTGGTCAGCGCCGCGCTCATTTTGAGCCTGTACTTTTTCCCCGGCGGCAAAGACATTATCCGTTCCACTTTTACCTTTTGGGAACGGGAAAAGCCCGCGCCACAGCCCGAAGTCCTGCCCGAAGTTCTGCCAGAAGCCCTACCCGAAGTTCTGCCCGAAGCCCTGACGGGCGAGCACGTCGACCTGATATCCTTGCACAACGTGCGCCAGTATTTTGTAACCAATGAGAAAATCGGCCAGTTGTTCGTCGTAGAAGGAAAGGCTCGCAACGATTTTTCCACACCCATGGGGCTGATCAAAATCAAGGCCACTCTGTTCGACGAGCAGGGCCAGGTAGTGGAGCGCCAGGAGTTCCTGGCCGGAAACACCGTGTCCCTGTTCCAGTTGCAAATTCTCTCGGAGGAGGAGCTTCATGCCGCCTTGCAGGACAAGGTCGGGATCTTGTCCAACAATACCAACCTGCAACCGGGCATGGACGTGCCGTTCATGGCCGTGTTCGCCAATCCGCCGGACATCATTCAGGAGTACGAACTCAAGGTCGTCGAGGCGCAACATCCTCCCAGTCAGATGAAAGGCAAATGACCACGGGGCATGGCTTCCGGAATAGGTCTCTTGACCGGGTCTCTTG
>DBNV01000017.1:0-3268 GCA_002299865.1 Desulfonatronaceae bacterium UBA663
CGGCGAATGCGGCGAATGCGCAGTAGCCTCTTAATCAGTGCGGGAAGCAGACGGGAGGCCCGGAGAGTCTTCAGCGTTTCGGTCCCTTGCAGTCTGGGCAGATGCCGAAAAGGTAGAGTTCGTGTCCTGTCAGGGTAAAGCCGTGTTCCTTGGCAAGCTTTTCCTGGAGTTGTTCGATCTTTGTGTCCACGGCCTCAATGCTGCGTTGACATTCGGTGCAGATGAGGTGGTCATGGTGTGACTGGCCAAAGGCGGGTTCATACCGGGCGACTCCGTCGTCAAAGTTGACTTCCCTGGCAATCCCGGACTCGCAGAGCAGCCTGAGGGTCCTGTAGACCGTGGCTTGTCCGACCTGTGCATCGCTTTGTTTTACGAAGTTGTAGAGTTCTTCGGGAGAGACATGATCCTTGATGTTCCAGAAGACATCGAAAATCAATCCGCGCTGCGAGGTTAACTTCAGTTTTTTCTTTGCGAGAAACTGAAAAAATTGTTTTCTGGCTTCCTGCATTTGTCCTCCTTGGCAATGAAAATCATTTATCCTTTTTGGGAAAATCCTGTCAACCGCAATCTAATCCTTGCAAACAACTTTGGCGCCATAGGGAGTGCAAGCGTATCACGTTAAAAAACAAATAAATTCAATTTATTGACATTGCGGCCAGGAATTTTTAAGTAAACCGACACCACGCCGCTTTTCAAGCGGCCACAATCCGTTCTCTTGTCCAGCAACCTTCAGGCCCCGCCAGGAGCACCAGATGTCCAAGATTGATCAATGTTCCCGGGTCAAAATCAACGCCAAATACTGCACCTGCACCTATCACGGATGCCCCAAGCACGGCCTGTGTTGCAAATGCCTTCATTATCACCGGCAACGGCGTGAGCTGCCCGCCTGTTACTTCACCGATGAAGAAGAACGCACCTATAATCGCGGCATTGACTTTTTCATTCAAAGACGCTCCCCCAAATGAGCAATCGCCATCGCAGGACGCCCGACATGGAATGCCTGCGCCATCTTTTGAGCATCGTCGCCAATGCCTTTGACGCCTATTCCGCTGTGCTGTTTTTGGCTGAATCCCCGGATCAGTATCGTTTAACCTCCCATTTCAGCCTCGGCGACGACCTGCTTCGCGACGCCAGGATTGAGCCGGGCAAAGGCGTGGTGGGCTGGGTGCTGCGCAACAATCAGCCCTTGCTGGTCAATAATTTTGAATTGCAGGGGGAATCGCTGGGGTATTACTCGGGCCGCGGCGAGTCCGTGGTCAAGGCGTTCATGGGCTGTCCGCTCCGGGACGGTCAGGGCGCTTTGTGCGTGGACAGCAAGAAGAGCTACTCCTTCAATACCAAGGACCAGAAAGTTCTGCACCAGTTCGCGGAGTTCATCGCCATGCTCCAACTGGACACCAGCAGGTCGGAGAGCAGCAAGATGGATTTCCGGTACTATCAAGCCCTGCAGCAGCTTCAAGGACTGCGCAAGCGTTTCCCTTTGTGGTCTTCCTATCTGAAGCACTTCTTACGCATCCTGTCCCAGGCCACAGGGATTGAACACATTCTTCTGGCTGTGCGGGATGAACACGGCCAGAATTTTTTTCTCGAAGGTTGGACGGAAAACGTTCCCCTGACTCCCCTGACTAAGGACATGACCTTTCCCATCGGCAGCGGTCTCATGGGCTGGGCTTTCAAGAACGACACGCCTGTTTTTGCCGCGGACAGCGAGTCGGGCCATACCGGTGCCTCCCTTTTCGCACGGGAGCTTTTCCCAGCGCTGGTTTTGCACACGGTGATCTGCTTGCCCTTGACCGTGCATAAGAAAACCAGGGCCGTTCTTTTGCTGGCCGATTCCACGACCAAGGAAGCCTCTCCCGAGATGCGCAATTTTTTGGATTTGATCACCGAATACCTGGAGTTTTTTCTGGAAAATCTTTACCTGAAAAACCAGGTGGCCAAGTTGAAGGGGATGCTTCCTTAAGCCCCCCCGTAGAGGAGTAGTCGCTCCCTGCCACCCCGATGTTTTCCACGGTATTTTTATCTTGGCCCTGAAGCTATGCGCGGGCTTTTTGCCCGGAAATGTCCAAAACCACAAGCGGCGGATAGGCAACACGTATGTTTTTCAACCGTCTGTTTTCCTTTTTCAGCAAAGATTTGGCCATGGATTTAGGAACGGCCAATACGTTGATCTACACCTCTCAGGATGGAATCGTCCTCAATGAACCTTCGGTGGTGGCCCTGGACACGAGGAGCGGCAACGTGCTGGCCGTTGGACGGGAAGCCAAGGAGTTTCTGGGACGCACTCCGCAGAGCATCCGGGCCATCCGGCCGTTGAAGGACGGGGTGATCGCGGATTTCGAGGTGACCAAGAAGATGATCGCCTTCTTCGTGCGCAAGGTGATCCGGGGAATGCGTCTGGTCAAGCCGATGATCGTCATCGGCGTGCCGTCGGGCATCACCCAGGTGGAAAAGCGAGCGGTGATCGAGTCCGGAATGCAGGCCGGGGTCAGGGAGGTGCGGTTGATCGAAGAGCCCGTGGCCGCGGCCATCGGCGCGGGCTTGCCCATTGATCAGCCGATGGGCAACATGGTCGTAGACATCGGCGGTGGAACCACGGAGGTGGCCGTGATCTCCCTCTCCTCCGTGGCCTACTCCGAGTCCGTGCGTATCGCCGGAGACGAGATGAACGAAGCCATCCAGCGCTACCTTCAGGACAAGCACCAACTGCTCATCGGCGAAAACATGTCGGAAAAAATCAAGATTAAAATCGGCTCGGCCTTTGCGCAGAGCGCACCCCTGAGCATGGACGTGGCTGGGAAGAACCTTGTTGACGGCAATCCGCGCAGCATTACGGTTGCTGATCCCGAGATCAGAGAGGCCATCAAAGAGCCCGTGGGCGCCATTATCCTGGCCGTGCGCAGGGCCTTGGAGAAGACCCCGCCCGAACTGGTGGCGGACATCGCAACCAACGGATTATATCTGGCAGGCGGCGGGGCGCTGCTCAAGGGGCTCGACGACTTGATCGCTCAGGAAACCCATCTGCAGGTGATCAAGGACGAAGATCCGTTGACCACCGTGGTCCGCGGGGCAGGGCTGGTCCTAGAAGAGCAAAAGCGCTATGCGTCAGTGTTCATCAATTAGCTGCTGTCTACACAACAACGCTCGTTTTGCTCGCAACGCCTACCGGATCAGAGGCTATCGCAAAAGTCGCACCATGCCGGAATCAGTCCGGCGCAAGCCGGCATCCTGGTGTTTTCCTGGCAGGGGCGACCGGCCGGTCGCCCCT
>DBNV01000017.1:3690-3843 GCA_002299865.1 Desulfonatronaceae bacterium UBA663
ATGCTACAGAAGGTCTTCGGGGAAGACGTCCCGCAGCCGAGGAGCCTGACTGTCTTTGGCTGAAAGCCGCGGCTCGGGCAAGGGCCAGTCAATGCCGATGTCCGGGTCGTTCCAGATGATCGCCCGCTCGTTCTGCGGCGCGTAGTAGTCGGT
>DBNV01000054.1:0-283 GCA_002299865.1 Desulfonatronaceae bacterium UBA663
AAGATTATCCGTCTTTTGACAACCCGATGGATGCTTTGCGAGCAATAATACTCATGGACGGCGAATCTCATTTTCAGAGTTTCTTTCAGGGGCGAGCCCTGTCGTTTCTGCAACGGTTGATTGATCTCAGCCTGGACGAGGACGGGGAAGACCTGACCTCCAAGGCCTTGTTCTCCCAAAACGACATGCTGACGGCCCGGGTCAAGGCTAAACAAGACACATTGGTGGTCGGCCTGCCTGTGATTCCCCTGATCCTGGAGAGATGGCCGGGCCGGGTGGAGGT
>DBNV01000054.1:674-4125 GCA_002299865.1 Desulfonatronaceae bacterium UBA663
CTTGATGGTCAAGCCCGGATCGTTCTCAAGGCGGAGCGGGTTATTCTGAATTTCCTCGGTCGATTGTCCGGCATCGCGAACCTGACGCGGAAATTTTGCGATCAGATTCAAGGGACAGGAGTTGTTCTGTTGGACACCCGAAAAACAACGCCGGGTTTGCGCTATCCGGAAAAATACGCCGTGGCCATGGGCGGAGGGCACAATCACCGACTGGATTTGGCCGAACTGTTGATGCTCAAGGACAACCACATTGATCAGGCCGGGGGCATAGCACCGGCCGTGGCGGCTCTGCGCCGAACCTATGATCCCTGCCCATCCATTGAAGTGGAGTGTCGAACCTTGGATGAGGTTCGGCAGGCTGTGGCCCTGTCTGTTGCACGGATCATGCTGGACAACATGGACGAAGCGCAAATGGCCGAGGCCCTGGCGGTGATCCCAAAGCACATCAAATCCGAGATCAGCGGCGGGGTGTCCTTGGAGAGCATCGCCCGGCTGGCGACCCTGGGACCGACCTTCATCTCTGCAGGAGCATTGACCCATTCGGCTGTGTGTGCGGATTACAGCATGAGCATTGTCTTGCCATAAGGAAACTCCATGACCGACACCATAGCAACCGATGTTTTGGTCATCGGCTCCGGCATTGCCGGGTGCGTCGCGGCCCTGACTCTGGCCGAATCAGGCTTGGATGTTATTCTCCTCAGCGCCGGCGCGCAGATGGATGACGGCAATACCGCCCTGGCTCAGGGCGGCATTGTGTATCAGGGTGTGGACGACACCCCGGAGGAAATGGCCCGGGACATTTTCACCGCAGGAGGGGAAGTGAACTATCCCCGTGCCGTACGTCATCTGTGTCGCAAAGGGCCGGAGATCCTGCGGGCCGTGTTTCTGGAAAAATTGGCCTTGCCCTTTGCCAGAGCCGAGCACGGCGAGTATGATCTGACCAGGGAAGGCGGGCATGCCCGGCCCAGAATACTCTACAGCGCGGACTTTACCGGGCGGGTGATCATGGACGGTTTGCTCAAGGCCGTGGGCCAGAGCCCGAACATTCGGGTCATGACCGGGATGACGGCCATTGACCTTTTAACGACCCATCACCACAGCACGGCTCTGGAAATCCGCTACCAGATCACCAACCAATGCGTCGGGGCGTATGTCTTGGAGAATTCTACCGGAGAGGTGCGGCGTTTCCTGGCTGATTACACGGTCTTGGCTACTGGCGGCGTGGGGCAAATTTATCTGAATACAACGAATAGCCAAGCTTCCCTGGGATCGGGCTTGGCCATGGCCTACAGAGCCGGGGCCGTGCTGCGCAACCTGGAGTACGTTCAATTCCATCCCACGGCGTTGTTTCACCGCGGTCCCCGCAAGTTTTTGATCTCCGAGGCGGTGCGCGGAGAGGGCGCCAAATTGATCAATCACAACGGCCGGGCCTTTCTGGCGGATTACGATCCGCGGGCCGATTTGGCTCCCCGGGACATCGTCACCCGGGCCATTGTGGATGAAATGCTCAAGACGGGCGAGGATTTCGTGTTCCTGGACGTAGCCGACCATGTGCACCAGGACTTGGCCAAGCGTTTTCCGACCATTCATCAAAAGTGCTTGGAGTGCGGCGTGAACATGACCAAAGAGCCCATTCCAGTTGTTCCGGCGGCCCATTATTTTTGCGGCGGCATCCTGGTGGATTTGCGGGGCCGGACGACCATTGAACGGCTTTACGCCGGAGGCGAATGTGCTTGCACCGGGGTGCACGGCGCAAACCGGCTGGCCAGTACTTCGCTTTTGGAAGGACTGGTCTGGGGGCATGCCATCGGCCAGGACATCGCGGCCCGCATCAGGCGCGGCACCCATTTATTAAGCCGGAAGTTGAAGGCTTCGATTCCGGGCTGGAAGCTTCTAGGCGACCGGCATAACGAAGATCCTGTGCTTATCTCCCAGGACTGGGCGACCATCAAGCATACCATGTGGAACTACGTGGGCATCAAGCGGACTACGCCCAGGCTGCGCCGCGCCTTCGACGACCTGCGCGACCTGGATAAACGCCTGCATTCCTTCTATAAGGAAACCCTGATTTCAAAACCTCTGGTGGATTTGTTTCACGGCTGTCTTACAGCCTACATCATCACCACCGCGGCCTTGCGCAACACCCAGAGCAAGGGGTGTCATTTCCGGGTGGATGCGTAACCTGATGTCTTTGTCCTTGCACACCTCCCCCTGGCGGACCTATCGCGGCAAGTGTCGTCCCGCTCCCGGCGAGACGGCCTTTCAAGTGGTGGTGGAGCAGACGGATCTGTGGGTCGTGGCCGAACGCGATCTGAGCAGGACCGTACACGCCCTGGTCAATGAGTGTCGCGGCCTGCTCCGCGCCTATCTGGCCTGGCATCCTGAATTCTTAACCAGTCTGCGCCCCGTGGAGGTGGTGCCGGAGGCTCCGGATATTGTGCGAGACATGGCCCGGGCCGGCCAGGCGTGCGGCGTCGGTCCCATGGCTGCGGTGGCCGGAGCCGTGGCCCAGTGGGTGGCTCAGCGTTGCGTGACGCAAAGCAGTAATTTGCTTGTGGAAAACGGCGGAGATCTGTTCTTATGCTCCACGCGTGAACGGGTCATCGGCCTGCTGGTCGATCCCACCCAAAACATGGGGCTTGGATTGCGCTTGGCGCCTGCAGACTTTCCTTGCTCCGTCTGTTCCTCGTCGGCCACCATCGGGCACTCCTTAAGCCTTGGTCGGGGCGATCTGGTGGTGACCCGTTCCAAGGACGCGGCCTTGGCCGACGCCGCAGCCACGGCCCTGAATAATCTTATTGCAGGACCGAGGGATTTGGGACTAGTTCTGGATCAGGCCGGGGGTTTGGCCGACAAGGGGCTGGACGGGGTGTTTGTCCAGTGCGGCGCAGAGGTGGGGGTGTGGGGGAAAATGGAACTAATTGCCCTGGAATAAGCCAGGGCAAAAGGGCTTGCGCGCAAGGCGCGCAAGCCCCATCATGTGCTGGTCGGGATGAGAGGATTTGAACCTCCGACTTCAGCGTCCCGAACGCTGCGCTCTGCCAAGCTGAGCCACATCCCGAAAAAAAAGTATCTTTATCTTTTTTTTGTGAGCAATGCAAGACAGCGCTTTTTTCTTCGTCTTAAGACAAACTAGGCAAAACCTAAGCCCTGCTCTGGCCATGGGCGGTGCCATGGGCGGCATGGGCGGCGCCATGGGCGGCCGTGAGCCTTGTAGCGGGAACGAGGCGCAGCAAACATCGCCTCCTAAAACAAAAAGGGGGCCATCAGCCCCCTTTGCTTGCCCATCCGGCCAAAAACTATTCAAGGAGCAGTAGACGTACAAGTAACCAAACCAGCCGCGGTTATCGCGCACCAAATAGGAACCCCACTGACCGTGGAGGTGGCAGCAGGATGCAACCGAACCGCTGGTGTTTGAGCTAGGATAGCACCAGTCGCTGTGTTCAACCGG
>DBNV01000086.1:0-4038 GCA_002299865.1 Desulfonatronaceae bacterium UBA663
ACCTTTTCCAGTTACTGCAGCCAGCGGTTTCGTTGGGCTTACGGCGCTGTCCAGATTCTCAAAAAGCACTGGCGATCAATGTTGCCCTGGAATAAAAAAACGCAGCTCACCCACGGACAGAAATATCACTATGTGGCCGGCTGGCTGCCTTGGTTCACCGACGGGATGCATCTGCTCTGCGTATGTGCGAGTCTGCTCTGGGCCGGCGGCATGCTCTTGGTTCCAAAGTGGATAGGCACGCCCATGCCTCTTTTCATGCTGCCCATCCTTGCCTCGTTCGCGTTTCGTTTGCTGCACTTTGTCTGGCTGTACCTGGTTCGGGTGCGGTGCGGATTAAGGCTCACCCTGGGCGCGGCCCTGGCCGGAACGGCTCTGATGCATACCATTGGCAAGGCCGTGCTCTCCGGGCTGTTTACCTCCGGCAGGCCGTTCTTGCGCACGCCAAAATGCGAATCCTGCTTTGGACTGAGCAAGGGATTGCGCATGGCCGGTCAGGAAGCGATCCTGGCGTTGCTGCTTTGGTCGGCGGCCCTGGGGCTGATGCAAAAACACGGATTTGAGGACGGTGACATCAATCTGTGGATGGTCGTCCTTATCGTTCAGTCGATTCCCTATCTGGCCGCGATTCTGGTGTCCCTGGTCAGCGTTTTGCCCGAACCCACGACTTTGAAACTGTTCGCAGTGCCCCGACCAAAAAGGACTCCTCGCTTGTCCTACGCTTCCTGGGCACAGTTGATCACAAGCCTGGTTCAAAAGATGAAATGATCTCGCGGCGCGCCCTTCAATTCGGTCCTGAAGCGATAGATGTCGTAAGATAAACATGCCCTTCGATGCCGCTTAAGGCCTTTGGTCACGGCATTGACGCAGTGCCGGCAGGACACCTTTAATCTTGATAGTGGTCACTTAGGCGCGCTCCTTTTCTTGTTGCTCGATCCACGCCAGGGCCTTCCGGAAGTCCAGGGCGCCCTCGTAAATGGCTCGGCCGGTGATCACTCCTGCCAGCCCCTGGGAGGTCAGGGGGAATAGGTTTTGGACGTCTTCAAGGCGGGTCACGCCGCCTGCGGCGATGACCGGCAGGGGGGTTTTCATCACCAGTTGTTCAAGGGCAGCCAGGTTGACCCCGGCGTGCATCCCGTCCCGGCTGATGTCTGTATAGATGATGAAGGCCGCGCCCTGCCGTTCCAGTCGGGGCAGGACCTGGTCGACGGTCAGGCCGGCGTCCGCCACCCAGCCCTTGGTTTTCAGCGCGCCATCCACCGCATCCAGGGACACGCCGATCCGGCCGGGCAGGGCCGTGCACATGGCGCCGAACTCCTCCGGGCTTTCCAGGGCCAGGGTGCTGATGATCAGCCGCCGGACGCCGGCATCCAGGTAGACCCTGGCCGTTTGCAGGTCGCGGATGCCGCCGCCGAGCTGCACCGGAATATTGATCCGGGCGCAGATGTTTTTGATCAGGGCAAAGTTCGTGGGGCGGCCGTCAAAAGCGCCGTCGAGATCCACCAGATGCAGCCATCGTGCGCCTAAGCGGGCCCAGTGTTCGGCCATCTCCGCGGGGTTGGACGAGAAGACCGTGACCTCGTCCGCTCGGCCTTGGCGCAAGCGCACGCATTGACCGTCCTTGACGTCCACGGCCGGGAAGAGAATCATAGACCCATCTCCCGCAGTCCCTCGCGCAATCCATCCCGTAGCAATTCCTGGGTCGTCAGCCATTTGCCCCCGCGGTGGAAAAACTTGCGGGCCTGGAGCAGGTCTTCGGACAAGGAACGTTGGGACTCCTCGAAATGATAGCGGTGGACGACACGCTGATTGCCAACGTCCAAGAGGGTCAGTTCCAGAACCACACTGGCCGGCTCGTTCACGCCCCACTCGCCACCATCGCGTTCTCTCCATTCCAGGATTTGCGGCACCAGCAGATAGTCCGCCGGCACGCACCGTCCCACCTCGAGCCAGTAGCGCAGTCCGGAAACCTCCTTGCCTTCGGCCTTGGTCCTGGCCAGAATCACTTCCTGACATTGCCGGGTGGCGTTTGGGCCGAGGATGATCCGTCCGGGCTCGTCCGCGAGCAAACCCCGCAAGATTTCGTCCAGGTCGGCCAGGAGTTCCGGGGTTAAACGTGGAGGATGCTTTGGTCGATAGCTGGAAAGATATTCCCAGCTTTGACTGGGCTGGCTGAACCCGGCCACTGCCAGGACGCCTTCCTCCAGGTCGAGGGCGGGCGGAAAGGTTTTGGGAGCGCAGGCAAAGAGAGCCAGGGCCAGATATGCGATCAATGCCGGGAAGAAAATAATGGTCTTGCGCATGTCAGCAACATCCTTTGGTGCTGGGAGTGCCGAGGCGAATGCGGGCCACGGCCTGACGCAAAGCCAGGCCCAGAGCCTTGAAGGCTGCCTCGATGAGATGGTGACCGTTGCGTCCGTAGCGGTAGTGGATATGCAGGTTCATCCGGGCTTCCTGGGCCAGGGATTTGAAGAACTCTCGCCAGACGTCTCTTTCCTCGCCCGCGATCATTTCGGGCAAGGGGTGATCATTGTAGACAAGATAGGGCCGCCCGGAAAGATCCACGACCACCTCCACCAATGCCTCGTCCATGGGCGCCAGAGCCCAGCCCACGCGGTGGACGCCGTCCTTGTCGCCCAGCGCGTCGGCCAAAGCCTTGCCCAGGGTCAGGCCCATGTCTTCCAGACTGTGATGGGCGTCCACCTGCAAGTCTCCGACGCAGGTGAGGGACATGTCGAAATCCGCCCAAAAGGTGAGCAGGTGCAGCATGTGGTCCGCGAAGCCGATCCCCGAATGAATTCGGGCTTGTCCCGAACCGTCCAGGATCAGGTCCAAGGTGATGTTGGTCTCCATGGTCTGGCGCATGCAGCTCGCCTTGCGAATCTTCAGAGGTTCCATGGCGTCTCCTTAATCTTAGGATGAGTGTTGGCGCATCCGCTTACATTTGTCCCGGAATAATCGTGCTGTCAATGTCGAACAGCTCGCCGTTCGGCGGAGTGTCTGCCGGACGATCGACCGCCTCAAGCTTTTCCTTGTAGCGTCGGCGCATTTCCGAGAGCAGGGTTTGCATTGCCGAACCGCCGTAATCCGGAAAGGTCCAGGGCAGGGTTTTCCATCCACCGCCCTGGAACAGCAAAGTCAAATCGGCATAGATGCCTTTGCCCAAGTATATCCTGTGCGAAAAATTCTTGCCCGTGGCCAGCACCAGCCTTTCCAGGGTCAATAGACCCGGGTCGAGGTTGAACAGGCGTTTGCCGTCTTCGACATGAGCCTGCTCCAGCTCATGGGTCCAAAGCTTGATGTCCTTGAGTCGGTCCTGGTCCACGAGTTTTTTGAACGACATCAGACGACGGGTCAGGGGCGTTCCGAATTCGCGATGATAATAGGTCGTCTCGACAAAGGGCATGGCAGGGCCGATCATATCCGCAGGACCAAGGTGCTTCTCCAGGAGACTCAACAGGACGGGCCAGAACGTTTCCCAGCGGGAGCCGAACAGGGACAGCAGGAGTTGGGCGGGCGGCGGGTGCTTGGGAATGCTCATGCTACGACTTCTTGGACAACGCGTTCTCACTCCGCGCGGTTCGGATTGGCGTTCATAACCGATGCTCCAGCCAGCCAGGCCGGCTATAGGTCGCGTTCGGCGAGAATCAGCACATGGAAAAAATTGCTTGACAATAATATTTTACTAGGCTAAGCATATCTTTTTTACTTTGTAACGGCAAGAGTCTTGTTCAGCACTGGACATCGAGGTGTGCTCGAATCCGGAAGATCAGAATGCCTGCCCCAACCCCCTTGGAGTTATGCGTATGTCAAGTAAGTTGTATGTCGGGAATTTGCCATTTACCGCCCAGGAAGACGAAATTCGCAACCTTTTTTCCACCTATGGCGAAGTACTCTCGGTGGCCTTGATCAGCGACCGCGAGACCGGTCGTCCGCGTGGTTTCGGCTTTGTCGAGATGAACGAATCCGGTGCCCGTTCAGCCATTGAGGCCTTGGATGGGAAGGATTTCCAGGGTCGCAGCCTGCGCGTGAACGAAGCCC
>DBNV01000086.1:4406-7938 GCA_002299865.1 Desulfonatronaceae bacterium UBA663
GCGGCGGGGACAGAAATCGTCAATCCCGACGTCCCTGGTAATGGTAAAATCAGTCATTTTCAATACGTAGGCCTGTGCGAAGCCCCGTCCTCTTTCTTCGTGAGGGCGGGGCTTTTGTATCTTCCTGCCGATAGCGCATCAGTCAAGGCGACCAAACATAAGGAGGTCCAATGGCTAAGGAAGAATGCATCGAAATGAGCGGCATTGTCCAGAAGGCCTTGCCCAGCACCTTGTTTTCCGTAGAACTGGAAACCGGCCATGAGATTCTGGGGCATTTGTGCGGCAAGATGCGCAAATTCCGGATCCGAATCCTGCCCGGCGACAAGGTTCGCGTTCAGCTCTCCCCCTACGATCTGACCAAGGGCCGGATTGTTTTTCGGGAAAAATAGCCTCGCCGCATCCGCTCCCTCCCGATGTCGCTACTTTCCGCCCGAAACGTGCCGTTTGGATGCGGAGAGCACGGCCTTGCGCAGGCGAATGGAGTAAGGGGTGACTTCTATCAGTTCGTCCTTCCGGATGAAGTGCAGTGCCCACTCCAGGGTCAGTGGCGTCACAGGCGTCAGAATGACGGCCTCGTCCTTGCCCGAGGCGCGTAGGTTGGTCAGTTTTTTTTCCTTGCAGGGATTGACGTTCAGGTCGTTGTCTCGATTGTGTTCTCCCACGATCATGCCTTCATACACCGGCTCGCCCGGCGTGATGAAAAGCCGGCCCCTGGGCTCCAGGTTGAACAGGGCGTAGGCCACGGCGCTGCCGGCCCTGTCCGCGACGATGGAGCCCGTGAACCGGGTGGGGAAGTCTCCTCGGTATTCCTCATATCCGAGGAAATAGGAATTCATGATCCCGGCACCTTTGGTATCGGTCAGAAATTCATCCCGATAGCCGATCAGACCTCTTGAAGGAACTGAGAACTCCAGACGCACCCGGCCGCTGCCGCGGTTGACCAGGTTGGACATGCGGCCCTTGCGTTGGGATATTTTTTCTGTGACCACGCCCATGAAGGCCTCTTCGCAGTCCACGAACAGGTGTTCCATGGGCTCCAGCCGCTTCCCGTCCACATCCTTGTAGATCACTTCCGGCCTGCCCACGCTGAGTTCAAAGCCTTCCCGGCGCATAGTTTCGATGAGAATGGCCATTTGGAATTCGCCGCGGCCCTTGACCACGAAGCTGTCTCTGTCCTCGGTTTCCTCGACCCTGACGGCCACGTTGCGCAACGATTCCTTGACAAGGCGTTCCCAAATCTTCCGGGATTGGACAATCTTGCCTTCCCGTCCGGCCAGGGGCGAGGTGTTGATGGTGAAGCGCATGGCCACGGTCGGTTCGTCCACCGTGATGCGACGCAAGGCGGCGGGCTGGGCCTTGGTGCAAATGGTGTCGCCGATGTGCACGTTTTCAATGCCGGAAAGCACGGCGATGTCGCCGGGGCCGACTTCCGGCACTTCCTGTAAATCCAGGCCGGCATAGGTCTGGAGTTTTGTCACCCGCAGGGGCAGGCACCGGCCGTCGGCATCGATGCAGGTCAGTTGTTCGTTCTGCCTGGTCCGTCCATTGACCACCCGGCCGATGGCCAGGCGGCCCAGATAGTCGGAGTACCCCAGATCCGCCACCAGCATCTGGAACGGCGCTTCCGGGTCAAAGGTCGGTCCGGGGATGGCTTCCAAAATGGTGTCGAACAAGGGATGCAGGTTTTCGCCTTGTCCGTCCAGGGAGCGCATGGCCAAACCGTCCCGCCCGACGGCGTAGAGCACGGGGAAATCCAATTGATCCTCGTTCGCGTCCAGGTCGATGAACAAATCGTACACCTCGTCCAGAACCTGCCGCGCGCGGGCATCCTGGCGGTCGATCTTGTTGATGACTACGATCACCTTGAGTTTGGCGTCCAGGGTCTTCTTGAGCACGAAGCGGGTCTGGGGGAGCGGCCCTTCAGAGGCGTCCACCAAAAGCACCGCTCCGTCGGTCATGGACAGGGAGCGTTCCACCTCTCCCCCGAAGTCGGCGTGACCCGGGGTGTCGATGATGTTGATCTTCACGTTCTTCCAGAATACGGAGCAGTTCTTCGCGGCAATGGTGATGCCGCGCTCCCGTTCCAGGTCCATGGAGTCCATGAGTCGCTCGGCCACGTCCTGGTTGTCACGGAACAGTCCGCTTTGCTTGAATAAAGCATCCACCAGGGTGGTTTTGCCGTGGTCTACATGGGCGATGATGGCGATGTTTCGGATGGCGGCGTTGATTTCTCTGCGAGACATGGGTTGCTGTGCTCTTGTTGTTAGGGGCAAAGGACGTCGATAAAAACGTTGAAAGATGGATGCCGGCACGGAGGCGCCGCGCACGGGGGACAGATTCTATACAGGGCGGTTTCTCGAAAAACAAGGACAAAGAACCGGAAGTTCAAGATGCTTTTGGAGATGATGGCGAGGTCTCTCTAAGCCCCCTATGAACATGCCGCTTTTTGAAGGCTTTTATTGCTTTTTTCACAGAAGGCCTGTATATGGAGCCAGAAAATATTACAAAAAGGCAGTTCGTGGTCGGGGCATCTGTGCATACGCATTTGTTTTGTTTGTTTTGTTTGTTTTTAAATTTTTGGAGATTGTGATGCGCACGTGGTTTTGCTGCGTGGTCGTGGTCATATTTGCGGCGTTAGCCCTGCTCTCGCTTGGTTGGGCGCAGGGAGGCGCTACTTTTGTGGGCTCCAAAAAATGCGCGGACTGTCATGTCGAACAGTACGAAAGATTTATGGAGTATTCCAGCAAGGCTAAATCCGATCTCGGTGTCCGGTTGTTGGCCCCGAAGCTGACGGACAAAGAGCTGCGGGAGTGCTACGAGTGCCATACTACCGGATACGGCCAGCCCGGAGGTTTTGTAAGTTTCGAGAAGACTCCGGACTTGGGCCATGTCGGTTGCGAAAGCTGTCACGGTCCGGGTTCCGAACATGCCTGGACCGGGAATCCGGCGGATCTCGCGGTCAGGGTGAGCCTTGAAAGTTGTCGCCCGTGTCATGAGGATGAGCGGGTCCGGGCGATCAATTTCAGACCGTTGCTGCATGCTGGCGCGCATTAAAGAAGGGGGATCATGAAACTGCTGTGCAACTCACTGGGGGCCAAGATCCTGATGCTGGTCGCGATCTTGGCCAGCACGGTCTTTGCGGTCCTTTCCCTGGTCAATTCCCACTGGCAACGCAGCAACACCATGAGCCAGATCGACCGCCTGGGGCAGCAGGTCTCAGACTTGCTGTTTATGGCTGCTATTAAAGGTCCGATGATGGCCGGCGACGATGAAGGCACGCATGAGCAATTTCAGAAAGTCGTGGATCTGTACGCCGACGTGGCGGTTTACCTGACGGATTTTCGGGGCGACATCACCTATGCCACCAAAGGGATTCCCTCCGCAAGGATCTGAGCGCCGTGCCGCTGTACATTACGGACGCCCAGGAACACATCCGGTTCGTCAATGACCACGCCATGAAACTGCTGGGCAAGCCCAGGGAAGCTGTAGAAGGTGAGAGTGCTAGCATGAAGCGCTGAGGAAGGCGGCGCGG
>DBNV01000065.1 GCA_002299865.1 Desulfonatronaceae bacterium UBA663
TTTTTCTACAGACTCGTTATGCATCGAGTCCGGACGGCTAGTGAATGCCAACCAAGGTAAAGGAGTTAATCGCTCAATTGGAGGCAGACGGCTGGTTTCTTGTTCGGACGAGAGGTAATCATCGCTAATGCCATCACCGTACCAAACCCGGTACTGTCACGGTGTCCGGCAAGCTCAGTGTGGATGTGCCGATCGGTACGCTCAACAGTGCTCTTCGGCAAGCCGGTCTAAAGAAGTGAGGCGTCGCATGGATTATGTTGTCATCATCGAAAAAGGCGAACACTCGTTCGGTGCATATGTGCCGGATCTTCCTGGGTGCGTGGCTGTTGGCGAAACGCGTGAAGAAGTAATGAACCTCATCCGTGAAGCGATTGAGTTTCATGTTGAAGGTCTTCGTGAAGGCGGGCGCCCTGTGCCTCCGCCTGCTTCATCCATCGAACTTGTACGCGTCGCTGCATAACTCGTCGTCGAAGCCGACGCTCTACGAGCGCGGCTTAACTTTGCGTTAGACCGCCAGCCCCCTCTGTGTCATTGAAGGTGAGACACTCGCCTGTTGAGAAATTAGTGTAGGGCGGGTAGGAGTCTCAAGCATGAAATCTGCACCAGTCATCATCCCCGGCCTGAACCAACAACCCACAGATCCGGAAGTTCCAGAGCTCGTCAAACGCAGAAAGCATACTGCTGCCTACGCTACCGCTAAACTCCGCATTCTCCAAGCAGCGGACGCCTGTGCCGAGCAAGGCCAAATCGGGGCCGAGCTCGCGCAGAGAGAGGGATTGTACCATTCCAACCTTACGACATGGCGTAGACAGCGCGATGAAGGCATATTGCAAAGTTTATCTCGCAAACGGGGCAGGAAAAAAAGACCTGCCAATCCATTGGCCAAACGCCTGGAGGAGTTGGAGCGGGAAAACAAGCAGCTCCGGGTAAAACTCAACCAGGCTGAAATGATCTGAAATGATCTAACTGCCAGGATAGACAGCAGATAGTTTAGCACGAACAAAAATAACAATCAAATAAAATTGTCGGAGTAGTATTAAAAACAAAGTCCTTATCGCCGACAAAAAGGAGTACGACTGTCTTAAGGGCATGCCGGACAACCATTCCACTGTGGGGCAAGGAAAGAACCTTGGTCGTGACGTTCAATCCGGTGACCAAACACAAAAAGATATCTGACCTGACCAGGAAATTGGACCGGATCAGGGACGAGCTTTTGGAATTCAGGCGCAAGTTCAACCATGACGAGCCCCATTGGTGCGACGAATCCGTTGTCCGAAGCCGTTACCGCAATCTTTGCGACGAGTTGCATGTCAGCGCCAAGTTCTTTGCCAAGCCTGGTGCGGTGTTGTCAACGTCTTTGACCACGTCCACCAAGCAGAACAGGGGGCGCGACAAGGCGCCAGGCTTGCCGCTGGCCCGCAGGTTGGCGCTGACTCCCTTGCGGACCACAAAGTCCAAGTTGGCGTTCAGTTCCGCGAATTTGTCCAATAGACGGCTGAAAAAAGATCGGACCTGTCTTTGGTCCGCCTGCCAATTCGCGAGAAAGTCCATGATGCGGGCCTGCACGTTCTTTTGTTCGTCCGGTGGTTGTTGCGCTGTCATGGGGCCTTTAGATAGGGGATGGAATGGGTTTCTTGACATAGGCTATCACAGGTCATACTTGTCGTCGGTTCAAACCACTATTTCTTAAGGAGTGAAACCATGGCCTATGATATCCGTCTCGTGAAGCTGATCACCGGCGATCTGGCGTTGGGCAAATGGGAAGAAGCCGAGCGCAAGCTCAAGGACATTGCCGTGATCCAGACCCTTCCGACCCAAAGCGGCGGAGTGCAGATGATGCTTCTGCCTTTCGGCTATCCCTTTGAGAACGAGATCACCGGCGAGATTTCCCTGGATCATGTGATCTATGTGTACAAGACGTTTCCCGACGAACTCAAGACAAAATATCTTGAGGCCGTGAGCAACCTGACCCTGTCCACGCCCGGAGACCTGCGGCGGCTGCAGAACATGGTCGGACCCGCTGGCAAGGCCGGGGCCTCGGGCATTTCCCTGATCAAAAAATAGCGTTCCGTCCACTGCAAGAAAAAACGAGGCGGCAATAGGTTTTAACCGCCGCCCCGTTTTTTCTTGCCATTCTTTTTCGCCATGCATCACCTGCTCCCTCTTTTGCCCCGTCCCAGCCAGTACCTGGGCACGGAACCCAATTCCGTGCACAAGGATCCGGCCCTGGTGCGGGTGCGCGTGGCCCTGGCCTTCCCGGATCTGTACGAGGTGGGGATGTCCTATCTGGGCGGAAGGATCCTTTATCATCACGTCAACAGCCGTCCGCGGTTCTGGGCGGAGCGGGTTTTCGCCCCGCCCCGCGAAGCGGCCCAGATTTTACGGGACTCGGCCACGCCCCTGGGCACACTGGAGTCCGGCACTCCACTGCGTGAACTGGATGTCGTGGCCTTCAGCCTGACCCATGAGCTGTGCTACACTAACGTGCTGTACATGCTCGACCTGGCCGGAATCCCCCGGCGTGCGGCGGCGCGTAGCCTGAACGAACCATTGATCATCGCCGGCGGCGGCGTGGTTTTCAACGCCGAGCCCATGGTGCCGTTCTTCGACGTCCTGGTGGCCGGAGACGGGGAGGAGGTTCTGCCGGAGTTGTTGGAACTGGTGGAGATCTGCAAGTTCGAGGGGCGCTCCAGGCAGAACTTGCTGCATGCCGCTGCGCGGATCACCGGCTGTTACGTGCCGGCATTTTTCGAATCCCAGGCGGATCAGACCGTGCGTCCGGTTTTTGTGGACCATATCCTTGTGGAAAAGCGCATTGTCGCGGACCTGGACGGGATTTCATTCCCCGTTGATCAGGTGGTGCCCTTTGGCCCAGTGGTCCACGACCGGTTAAGCATTGAGATCGCTCGGGGATGCACCCGGGGGTGCCGGTTCTGCCAGGCCGGGATGATCTACCGCCCGGTGCGCGAGAGGAGCCTGGGCCGCCTGGAAGAGATCACCAGTCAGAGCCTGGAGCAGACCGGCTTTGACGAGCTGTCCTTTCTCTCCCTGAGCACCGGGGATTATTCCGACCTGGATGGCTTGTTCGCCGAGAGTTTTCGGCACTGCCGACAGCGGCAGGTTTCCGTCTCCCTGCCTTCGTTGCGGGTGGGCTCGGTCAGCGCACGGATCCTGGACTTAATCGCGCAAATCCGGCGTACCGGAATCACCCTGGCCCCTGAGGCGGGCAGTCAGCGATTGCGCGACGTGATCAACAAGAACATAACCGAAGAGTCTCTGCTGGCGCACACCTCCGCGCTGTTTGCTCGGGGCTGGTCCGCAGTCAAGCTCTATTTCATGATCGGCCTGCCCACAGAAACCGACGAGGATCTACGGGCCATCGTGGATCTGTGTCGGAAGGTGGCGGCCACGGTCGGGCCAAAGACCAAGCGCCTGCAGGTCACGGCGTCTGTTTCGCCTTTCGTGCCCAAGCCGCATACGCCGTTCCAGTGGGAGGAGCAGCTTAGCCTGGAAGAAACCAGGCGGCG
>DBNV01000040.1:0-1981 GCA_002299865.1 Desulfonatronaceae bacterium UBA663
GCAGTCCATTCGCCATCGGCAGGTGATCAGGCGTTTGTGCGGCCCTCTAAGCGGCGTCAGCGTCGTGGGCGACATGTTTTTATCAGGGGAGCGCTCTTATGAGCATAGAATTGATATTGACTTTAGGGGTCGGTCTGGCCGCCGGGGGAATGGGCGTGCACTTGGCCCTGCGGTATCTTGCCGGAACAAAGGTCAAGGAAGCCCAGGAACTCGCGGAGAAAATTCTGGACGAGTCCCGCAAGGAAGCCCAGGTCCAAAAGAAGGAGTTTCTGCTCCAGGCTCAGGATGAAATATTCCGGCGCAAGAAGGAATTGGAACAGGAATCCAGGGACAGGGCAGGCGAGCTGAAAAAACAGGAGGCGCGGCTTCAGGAGAAAGAGGAGCGGCTCGAAGCGAAGCTGGAAAAAGTGTTTCAGAAGGAAAGCGAGGCTGTTCTTCTGGAAAAGAATCTCATGCAGCGGGAACGGGATTTTTCCGTTCAGGAGGAGCGTCTGGAAGAGTTGACCCAGACGCAGCAGAAAAAACTCCAGGAAATTTCCGGGCTGATCGTGGAGGAGGCCAAGGCGCGGCTCATGGAGGAGCTGGAGAGTCAGGCCAGATATGAATCCGCCAAGATGTTGCGCCAGATCGAGGCTGAAACCAGGGAAAGCGCGGACCGCAAGGCCAAGGAGATCCTGGCCACGGCCATTCAGCGCTATGCCGGGGAGTTCGTGGCTGAACAGACGGTGTCCTCGGTGGCTTTGCCCAGCGAGGACATGAAGGGTCGGATCATCGGCCGGGAAGGGCGGAATATCCGGGCCCTGGAAGCGGCCACCGGGGTGGATTTGATCATCGACGACACGCCGGAGCTGGTTATTCTTTCCGCGTACAGCCCCCTGCGGCGGGAGGTGGCCAAGCAGGCGCTGGAGCGTTTGATCAGCGACGGGCGCATTCATCCGGCTCGCATCGAGGACATCGTCAAGAAGGTCGAACAGGAGATGGAGGTCAAGCTTCGGGAGTGGGGCGAGCAGGCCACCTTTGACGTGGGCGTGCGTGGCATTCACCCCGATATCGTCCGTTTGCTGGGGCAGTTGCGGCATCGCACCAGCTTTTCCCAGAACGTGCTGCAGCATTCCTTGGAAGTGGCCTTTGTCTGCGGAATCATGGCCGCTGAGTTGAATCTGGACGTAAAAAAGGCCAAACGCGCCGGTTTGCTGCACGATATCGGCAAGGCCGTCGACCATGAGGTCGAAGGCTCACATGCGGCCATTGGCGCGGATTTGGCCAAGAAGCACGGCGAGAGCAAGGACATTGTGCATGCCATTGCCGCGCACCATGAGGAAGTGCCGCCCAAAAGCGTTCTGGCCGTGCTGGTGCAGGCTGCGGACACACTCTCCGGGGCCAGGCCGGGAGCACGCAAGGAACTGCTGGAGAATTACGTCCAGCGCTTGGAAGAACTGGAAGGCATGGCCACGGGCATGCCTGGAGTGACCAAGGCCTTCGCCATTCAGGCCGGGCGTGAATTGCGCGTGGTGGTGGAGGCGGACCAAGTGGACGACGACAAGACATTTCTGCTGTGCAACGATCTGACCAAGAAAATCGAGCAGAATCTGACCTATCCAGGCCAGATCCGGGTCACGGTGATCCGGGAGAAGCGGGCAGTGGGCTACGCCAAGTAGTTTTCAGGCCGTTGAAAATCTCTTGCCGGCAAGGCTTTTGAACAGCCTTAAGTATCAGGTGAACGAGACATAGCGTGGAGAAGTCCGTCCAGGGAACGCCAGTCAGGGCGAGATTCTTCCGAAGAGATAAAAGGAAATTTTGCATGCATAGCGCGGAAGCAAACGGCCAAAGGCAGGTCGGCAAGGCCGAGCTGGAACAGATCCGACGCGGCACCGTGGAGATCATCAATCCAGACGAACTGCAGGCCAAGATCAGCCGGGGCAAGCCTCTGCGGATCAAGGCCGGATTCGACCCCACGGCCCCGGACATCCATCTGGGGCAT
>DBNV01000040.1:2363-2650 GCA_002299865.1 Desulfonatronaceae bacterium UBA663
TTTTCTTGATCGGCGATTTCACGGGCATGATCGGCGACCCCTCGGGCCAGTCCGAGACCCGCAAGAAGCTGACCCGTGAAGCCGTGTTGGCCAATGCCGAGACGTACAAGCGCCAGATTTTCAAGATTCTTGATCCGGAGAGGACCGTCGTGGTCTTCAATTCCCAGTGGATGGACCGCTTCAGCGCCTCCCAGTTCGTGGAATTGTGCTCGCACTACACCGTGGCCCGGATGCTGGAGCGCGACGATTTCTCCAACCGCTTCATCTCGGGCAAGCCCTCGGGCAAG
>DBNV01000007.1:0-2109 GCA_002299865.1 Desulfonatronaceae bacterium UBA663
GTGGCTCCGGCATCTTGCCGGAGCATGAGCCGGCTGGAAGCCGGCTCCACGGCGGCGATATTCTTGTTTCTGCTGTTAATGGTCGGCTCCACCCCCGCCCTGGCCCAGCAGACGTTGAGCATCGACATTTTCGGGCCCGGCCAGCACCAGTTGAACCTGGTCGTGGCCAAGCCCTTGAACCTCGCCCCGGGTCTGCCCGAACCGCCGGAAGCCTGGATCCTGGACGAATATTTGCGCTCCTATCTCGGGTTTATGCCGTTTTTGCGTCAGGTACCCGGTTCCGAGGTTCTGGGCGGGGACGTTTTGGCCGGGGTCACGGCCCAGGACATCGACTTCCGGCGTTTCCGCCTAGATCGCGTGGACTTGGTGCTTACGGCCGGATGGGGCGGCAACGCGGGCCTCGGCTCCGTGGAATTGCGGGTCTATGAAACCTTTGAGCAGCGTCTGGTGCTGGGCAAGGCCTATTCAGGGGTGACGCGGGAGAAACTGTCCGAGGTCGCGGCCAGATTTTGCGCGGATTTGATGGAGGCGTTAACCGGGCAGGGGGATTTTTTCCGTTCCTCCCTGGCCGTGGTCAAGACCCATGGTCAGAACAAGGAGCTTTGGGCCGCTTCGCCGCTGGGGCAAGGCCTGCGTCAGCTTACGAATCTAGGCGGGATCAGCATGAGCCCAGCATGGTCCAGGGACGGCCGGACTCTGGCCTTCACCTTGATTGCCGACAACCGGCATTATCTGGCGCTGTTGGACAAGGAAACCAACGACGTGCGCCGGGTGCGGCTGCCGAGCAACATCGTCATTTCCCCCTCGTTTCATCCGCAAGGTTGGTTGGCTGTCAGTCTGGACCTGGATGGCAGGCCGGATATCTATCAACTGGGCAACGACCTGCGGGTCGATCGCAAACTGGTCCAGAGCTGGGCCATTGACATTTCGCCGAGCTTTGATGCCTCGGGCGAAAAAATGGCCTTTGTCTCCAGCAGGCTCGGCAACCCGCATATTTTTCTGATGGACCTGCGCACCGGGAGCGTGCGCAGGGTGACCTACGAGGGAACCTACAACACCAACCCCAGTCTCAGCTCCGACGGGCGCATGGTGGTCTTTTCCAGGCGGACTGGCGAGGGGCACCGGATTTTTCTGCACGACCTGGCCACGGGCAGGGAGAGGCAGTTGACTTTTGGGCCAAAAGATGATGCTAGTCCCTCGTGGGCGCCGGATAATTTTTTTATTGCGTTCAGCTCGAATCGCACTGGAGAAGACAGGATTTACCTGACTACCCGGCATGGAGACGAGCCGAGAATGGCGCCCTTGGGACCAGGAGAGTTCACGTCCCCGGCCTGGGTACGCCAGCAGCGTTAGCGGCGTTAGCGGCGTCAGCGGTGATGATGGAAGTATGGGTTTTGTCACGGAATCAAAATCAATATGTTTCGGAAGGAGAAGGAGGAAAAGGGTATGAGGGCAAAATGGAATGTTGTTCTGGGGATGATGCTGGTTCTGGTGCTGGCGTTTATGAGTGCCGGCTGCCCGAAGAAGGCGGTGCACCAGCCGGTGGACGTCGCGGCCGTTAACGCGGCAGAGGCCGCACGGCAGGCCGAAGAGGCCAGGCTGCGCGAGGAAGCTTTGTTGCGTGAACGGCAGTTGGCTGAGGAGCGTCAGCAGGCCCGTTTGGCTGAGCTGACCCTGCAACTGACAGCGACCATGATTCATTTTGACTTTGATTGTTTCGCGCTTCGTCTCGAGGCCCGCACGATCCTGCAGCGTAAGGCCGAGTTGCTCAAGAACAACCCGGATATCAAGCTGCTCATTGAGGGACATTGCGATGAGCGCGGCACGAACGAATACAATTTGGCCTTGGGCGAACGCCGCGCCCGGGCCACCTACGAATTCCTGGTGCTTCTGGGCGTACGCCCGAACAGGCTGCAGATGGTCAGCTACGGCGAGGAACGTCCCCTGGATCCGGCCAGCAACGAGACGGCCTGGGCCTTGAACCGCCGTGCTCAGTTCAAGCTGCTGGGCATGTAGCATCTGAGCATGTAATAACCCTCTCTTGCTGTTGATTATGATGAGCAGCGCCGCTGGCCATTGGGCCGGCGGCGCTTTTTCTTCCATCATTGC
>DBNV01000007.1:2466-2719 GCA_002299865.1 Desulfonatronaceae bacterium UBA663
TGGGCAGCCCTTGGGCGTGTCCGTTTCTAGGTGAGGTGGCTTCGGAATTTTAGAAGCGTTACCTCGTGATCACTCGCCATCATTCTTCTGCACACATGGAACAGCCTGTCTTTCTTTTGGCCGAGAACATTCCTGGCCTGGCCCGGGGCGGCGGTCCAGCTGATCTGGCCGGGGAACATCGACTTTGGTCCGAGGAAGTGGCGGCCTGGGGACCATGGACAAGGACCGAGGGGCTGGCCGTTGCTCAGGTCGC
>DBNV01000011.1 GCA_002299865.1 Desulfonatronaceae bacterium UBA663
TGGGCGGGCTTGATTTTGAAAGGGCCGCCAAGATTTCCGGTGCGCGATTCGCCTTGGCCTACGGCTGGGCCGCCCGTCTGGAACGGGCCCTGATCAATTTCATGCTCGACCTGCACGGCAAGGAGCACGGATACCTAGAAACCCTGCCGCCGTTCATTGTCAACCGGGACAGCCTGGTGGGCACGGGGCAATTGCCCAAGTTCGCTGCGGACCTTTTCAAGCTGGAGGGTTGGGAATATTTCCTGATCCCCACGGCCGAGGTGCCCCTGACCAACATCCACCGCGCAGAGATCCTCGCGGAGGACTCCCTGCCCCTGTCCTACATGGCCTACACCCCGTGTTTTCGCTCCGAGGCCGGTTCCTACGGCAAGGACACCAAAGGCCTGATCCGCCAGCACCAGTTCAACAAGGTGGAACTGGTGCGCTTCGTCCACCCGGACGGATCCTACGAGCAACTGGAACTGCTCCTGGGGCACGCGGAAAAAGTGCTGCAGCTCCTGGAGCTGCCTTACCGGGTGGTCACCCTGTGCACCAAAGACCTGGGATTCGCCTCGGCCAAGACCTATGACATTGAGGTCTGGCTGCCGGGCCAAAATGCCTACCGCGAAATCTCCTCCTGCTCCAATTTCGAAGATTTTCAGGCTCGGCGCGTGGACACCCGCTTCAGGCCCGCTGGTGGCGGCAAGCCCGCATTCGTGCACACCCTGAACGGTTCGGGCCTGGCCGTGGGCCGGACCCTGGTGGCGATCATGGAGAACTATCAGCAGCAGGATGGAAGCCTGGTGATTCCCCAAGTCTTGCGGCCTTATCTGGGCGGGGCCGGGTGCGTGCAGCCGGACGGGACGATGCGATGATTTTCTTGTGTCAAAGAGGGGCTCGGCAGCGCTTTGAGAGCCTCCAAAACGCGTTCAGGGAACAGTTTTCCAAGGCAGTCCAAATGGCCGAAGTGGCATTCCCGCTTAAAGCAGGGGCTGCACTCCAGCCCCAAGGAAACGATCCGCGCCGTCTTACTAAGTGGCGGGGTGAAGCCCGGATCAGAGGAGCCGTACACCGCGACCAAGGGGCGCCCCAAGGCCGCGGCCACGTGCATTAAGCCGGAATCGTTGGTGACCACGGCCGAGGCCAGGGCCATCACGTCCACGGCCTGGGCCAGGGTGGTGCGGCCGGCGAGATTGACGCATCCGGGTCCGGTCAAAATATAAACCTCCTCTGCCGCGTCCAGATCCTTTCCCGACCCCATGACCCAGATGTCCCAGCCCTGTTTGACCATGGCCTTGCCCACTTCAGCAAAGTGTGCGGTCGGCCAGCGCTTGGCCGGACCATATTCCGCTCCGGGGCACAAGACAAGGATCGGTTTGTCCGTGCGCAATGAAAGAGCAGCGGCAGCGGCGGCAACGCGGGGGTCAGCCGGATTGAGGCGCAATCTCGGTGTTGGACAGAGCGGGGGCAGTAGTGCGTCCTTGGGCAGGCCCAGGGCCACGAACCGCTGGACAGTCATGGGCAGGCGGGTTTTGTCCAGTTTGCGCCGGTCATTGAGCAGGCCATGGCGATATTCGCCGGTGTAGCCGGTGCGCAAGGGAATGCGGGCGAAAAAAGGGACCAGGGCCGACTTCCAGGAGTTCGGCAGCACAATGGCTTGATCATACCGGCCACGCAGACTGCGCCCCAAAGCAAGACGCTCACTCCACCCCAACCGGCCATGGCCTACGGGCATGCTCAACGTCTCGTTCACGCCGGGCATCCGCTCAAGAAGCGCTCGGCTCCACTCCGGGGCCAGGATATCGATGATCTCTTCGGGATTTTGCCCCTTCAACACCTGCACCAGGCTGTGGGCCATGACCATGTCACCGATCCAGGAAGGGCCGATGAGCAGGCAGCGGGGCAGGCCTGGGGCTTGCGAAAGCGTCACGCGGTCTTGGCTTCCTGTTCGTAGATCAACAGAGGCTCCACCTCGTTCTCCACCACGGACTTGTTGACCACGCACTCCTTGACCCCGGTCAAGGACGGCAGGCGATAGGAAATGTCCAACATGATGGATTCCAGGACGTTACGCAGGCCACGGGCGCCTGTTTTGCGGAAAATGGCCCGCTTGGCTATGGCCCGCAACGCGTCCTGGGTAAAACGCAACCGGACGTTCTCCATCTCGAAGAGCTTTTGGTACTGCTTGACCAGGGCATTTTTGGGCTCGGTCAGGATGCGCACCAAATGGTCCTCGTCGAGGTCCTGAAGCGGTGCCAGAATGGGCAGGCGGCCCACCAGTTCGGGAATAAAGCCGAATTTGATCAAGTCCGTAGGCTGGATCTGAGAGAGCAGTTCATAGATCCCCGCTTCGCGTCCCGAGGTCAGGGAGGCCCCGAAGCCCATGGATTTGCCCTGGATACGTTGCTGAATGATCTGTTCCAGGCCGATGAACGCCCCGCCCACAATGAATAAGATGTTGGAGGTGTTCAGCCGGATGTATTCCTGCTGGGGATGCTTGCGGCCGCCCTTGGGCGGGATGTTCGCCTCGGTGCCCTCGATGATTTTGAGCAGGGCTTGCTGCACGCCTTCGCCGGAGACGTCGCGGGTGATGGACGGGCTGTCCGCTCGGCGCGCGATCTTGTCGATCTCGTCGATATAGACGATGCCCTTGGATGCCGCATCCAGGTTGAACTCGGCATTCTGAAGCAGCTGGACCAGGATGTTCTCCACATCCTCGCCCACATATCCGGCCTCGGTCAGGGTGGTGGCGTCGGCAATGGCAAAGGGCACCTTGAGGATCCGGGCCAGGGTTTTGGCCAGCAGAGTTTTGCCCGAGCCTGTCGGTCCCATCAGGAGAATGTTGCTCTTGTCCAACTCCACGCCGTCGGACATCTGCGGCGCATAAAAGACCCGCTTGTAGTGATTGTGCATGGCCACGGACAAGATTTTTTTGGCCTGGTCCTGGCCGATCACGAATTCGTCCAAGAGACGGTGCAGTTCCGTCGGCGGCAGAAGCCTACCGTCCCGCGCCTCGGTGTTTACGCTGTCCTGGGCGATGATCTCGTCGCACAATCTCACGCATTCGTCGCAGATGAACACGTCCGGCCCGGCGATCAACCGACGGACCTGTTCCTGGTTCTTGCCGCAAAAGGAGCAATTCACCTCCGGATTTCCGGACTTTCTTCTGGCCATGGATCAAGACCTCTGTTGCTTATCTTTACGTTCTTGCTTATTTAGGCGACGCCAGTTGCGATCTGGACGTCAGGATTTTGTCGATCAGCCCATATTTTTGGGCCTCTTCAGCACTCATGAAGTAATCGCGTTCGGTGTCGTGGCGAACTTTTTTCAAGTCCGCTCCAGTGTGTTCGGCCAGGATTTCGGAGAGCTTTTCCTTGAGCCGGAGGATCTCCCTGGCCTGAATGTCGATATCCGTGGCCTGTCCTTGAAAGCCGCCCATGGGCTGATGGATCAGGATCCGGCTGTTGGGCAGGGCGTAACGCATGCCCTTGGCCCCCGCAGCCAGAAGCAGCGCCCCCATGCTGGCGGCTTGCCCCAGACATAACGTGGCCACGGGCGCGGCAATATACTGCATGGTATCGTAGATGGCCAAGCCGGCGGTCACGGAACCGCCCGGCGAATTGATGTACATGTTGATTTCTTTTTCCTGGTTCTCAGACTCCAGAAAAAGAAGCTGGGAGCAGACCAGATTGGCGACGTAGTCGTCAATGGCCGAACCCAAGACAATGATTCTGTCCTTGAGCAGACGGGAGTAAAGATCATAGGCCCGTTCCATCCGCCCCGTGGTTTCTATGACAATGGGCACGCCCATGGGCATGGCGCCAGCCTCCTCAACGGATTTAATTTAAAGATGCTTCCTTATAGCAGCCACAAGCAAACTATAAACAATTTCGACGCCCGGGGGAAGAAGTCGAAGCGTCTTGCCAAGACGGGGCTATTGGTCGGCCTTGGAAGGCGTTTTGGCCTTAAGCCTGCTTAAGTGCTCCCGTCTTTTTGGTCTTCCGGCTTGACCGGATCAACCGCGACGATTTCAGCGGCCCGGTACAGGTGCTCCATGGCCTTGTCCGCCAGGATCCGATCCTTGACCGCATTCATGAGGTTGTTTTGTTCATGAAAATGTTTGAGCCCCTGAAAATCCTGCCGGGTCTTTTTGGCCATCTCCCTGAAAAAATCATCCATTTCCATGGGGGAAACCCGCATGTTCTCCTTGGCGGCCACGGCCAACAGAAAAAGCTGGGCCTTGACCAAGGCCTCAGCCTCAGGCCGATGCTGCGCCCGAAGTTCTTCGGAGGTCTTGCCCAGGGCGTCCAGGTGCTTGCCTATCCGCTCCAGCCTGCCCTTCAATTCCATGATCATCCTGTCGATATGCTCGTCCACCACGGACTCGGGCAGGGTGAAATCCACCTGGGCGGTAAGCGCGTCTAAAAGCTTTTTCTGGGCCGCAGACTTGTTCACCTGGGCCCTGGTTTCCACGTAGGACTTTGCAATGGCTTCACGCAACTTGTCCACGGATTCGAACTGGCCCGCTTTCTTGGCGAATTCGGCGTCCAGTTCGGGCAGCTTCTTCTGTTTAATCTCTTTTAGGGTGACTCGCATGGTCACGGTTTTCCCGGCCAGGGTCTCGTTCAGAAAATCACCGGGGAAGGAGATCTCCGACTCCGTGGTGTCTCCGGGCTTGAGACCCTGGATCATAGATTCGAATTCGGGCAAGGACTGGCCCTGGCCCAGGGCGATCTGAAAATTCTCGGCCTTGACGTCGGACATGGGCTTGCCGTTCTGCAATGCCTGGAAGTCCACGACCACAATGTCCGTGGCCGTAGCGGGCCGTTCTTGCTCCAGGGACACGATTTCAGCCAGATTTTCCCGGATGCGGTCCAGGACGATCTGGGTTTCCGCATCGCTGGCCTGGGCGCGCTCCTGTTCCACGGAATGGCCCTGATAGGGGGGCAGTTCGAACTTTGGCGCCACCTCGAAACTGAAGCTGTACTCAAAGGGTTGATCCTTGACGAGATCTCCGGCGTCTACGTCGATGCGTGACAACGGGGTCAATTTGAGTTCGTTCATCACGTCGTTGATGTGGTAATTGATCAAGTCGTTGGTGGCTTCGTCATAGATCTGCTTTTTGAACATGCTTTCCACCATGGACGACGGGACCTTGCCCTTGCGGAAACCTTTAATCTCAGTGGTCCTGCGGCGCAGGGCAACGGTGGCCGCCAGAGCCGCGTTGACCTCCTCCGCAGGGGCCGTCACTTTTACGGTTCGCTTGACCGGGGTTGGTTCGAGAAGTTCATACTTCATCCGGGAACATCCTCCTTAAGGGATTATTGTCGGATCAGCGCTTTCTATTCCGGCGCAGTGCGAGTGTCTCACCTTCAATGACCACGTTCACACGGGGCGTAGCCCTACACTCACACGGGGCGTAGCCCCGCAAATGGGTGCACATGCGCTCGGCCCGCTCGGCGGAGCCAGGCGGCGGAGCCAGACACGCGAACAACTGGCGGCTCCGGGCCGCTCATGGTGCGAGAGGGGGGACTCGAACCCCCACAGCAGGGCCGCCAGATCCTAAGTCTGGTGCGTCTACCAGTTCCGCCACTCTCGCTACACAAAAGGGAGAAACTAGGCAGTTCCGGGCGCTGCTGTCAATGCGCAAAGCACAGATCTGCGCGAAGAAACAGTAAATCAGCGTGAAAAGTGGACGCACTCCTCCAGGGCGGCCAACGCCTCCCGGCCTCGTTGCCCCATGTCCCGGCTGAAAGCATTGACATAGGCCCGAATATGGGCGTCCAGGACCGCGTCGTCCCGGACCTGGGCCAGGGCCTTGATCAGCGGGCGGACGGCATCCGGTCGGGCCTGATAATGGTCCAGGCTGGCCCGGATCTGTAGTTCCACCGCCCCGAGGAAGTCCTCACCCAGGGATCGCCGCCCCAGGATGCAGCCCAGCGGCAGAGGCAGCCCGCCGGTCCACTTGGACCACCAACGGCCCAGGTCCAGCAGGCAGTGCAACCCGTACTGATCCAGCAGCAGGGCGCTTTCATGAATGAGCAGGCCGGCGTCCACCCGGGCTGTCAGGACCGCGTTCACAACCAGGTCATAACGCATCGGAACCAGTTCCACGTCCGCCATGGCTCGCCGCAGCAGGGTTGCGGCCGTGGTGTGCAAGCCGGGCACGGCAATGACGGCTGGAGGCGTTTTTGTTGTCCTGGCAACGAGCTTCGGGCCGTGTTTCAGACCAAAGGCCCCGCCGCTGGACAAAATGGCGTGGTGTTCCCGCAGCCGCAAAGCCTGGGCCGCGGAAACCTTGACCACGTCATGTCTGCCCTGGGCCGCTGCCTGGTTCAGTTCCTCCACGTCGGCCCAGACAAAGGACGCCCGAACATCTGGCAACTGTTTGCCCTGGCCGAGAACCCAGCTGCCAAAAATTGCGGTGTCGTTGGGGCAGGGCGATACGGCCACGCTGATGGTCATTGGACGATCCCGGGCCATTGTCATGCTCGTTTGCTCCCCGGGAGGATGTTTTTTGCGACCTCGCCAAGACGGGCCAGGGCTGCGCGCAGATCCCAATGCTTTGGCTTGCGCGAACCCACAAGGTTGGAAATGGTTCGCACTTCCAAAAAGGGAAGTTGCCATCGTGCGCAGGCCCAGGCCAGCGCAAATCCTTCCATGTTTTCCATGGCCGCGCCGTAACGAAGACGCAAAAAAGCCGCTCTCTGGGCCGTCCCGGTGACCCCGGACACGGTCAGACTTACGGCCTGGGGCATGTTCGGCAGGGCAAGCCCCAGACGTTGCGCTTGACGACCGGGGTCCAGGAAAATCCGATCCCAGACCGGGCGGCCGTCAATCTTGCCCAGGGCCAGGCCAAGGCCTTGCGGATCAACGCCATCGTCGGTCACCAGCCCGTATTCCGGCCAGATTTCTTCCCGGACTAAAACCGCCTGTCCCAAGGGCAATTCGTTGCCATCAAAGGCTCCGGCCACTCCCAGATTTAAGACCCCTAGTGGCTTGTTCAAGCCGCCCAAGAGATGGCCCAGAGCCATGGAAGCGTTCACCGGGCCGATGCCCGTGACCAGAAGAATCACATGGCCTGCGTGTTCGATCTCCAGTCGCAGATGTTCACCTTCCTCCGGAATCGACGTAGCCTTGTCGGAGAAGGCCGCACGCATCTCCATGGCGGTTGCGGTGACCACGATCAACGGCCGAGGAGTGAGCGAAGATTGGGGAAAGGTGAGCATAGGATCTGGTTTTTAGAATCGACCTGCACCTGCCAGCGTTGCTTTCCATGGGAAAACAATGTCATAGCATGATAAAAATGTCAAGTGTTTTTTGCACTGATTAATAATTATGTGCTTGACATCCATGACAGAATATTGCTATACTTACATCAAGTATAAGTAAAAGCACTATTAAAAAACATGAAGCATGAAGTACTGAAGTTTCACGAAAACTG
>DBNV01000089.1:0-218 GCA_002299865.1 Desulfonatronaceae bacterium UBA663
GAAACTTATGCTTGCATTTCGGACAGGTGGCTATCTCGGCGCGGTCAGGAACTTTCTCGTCCGGAATGGTTCGCGCGAATTGGCATTGGGGACAGATGATTTCCATGGGTTCCTTCAGGGACTAAAAATGGACACAGTGTTCATTTCTAGCCCTTCCAGCGGAGAGAATCAAGGTCGCCCCATGTATTTGTCAGGATTGACTCTTCCTCCCGGTGTAG
>DBNV01000089.1:594-1145 GCA_002299865.1 Desulfonatronaceae bacterium UBA663
GGCCTAGGCCTATGGTGGCATGTGGAGCTTGCTGCTAAAACTTCCGTAAGGGTAGCCTACCCACCCTTGTGAACGGTTATAAGTGGATGCGTATGGAGCATGTCTTGAAAACCGTGCCTACCCGACCATGTTCTGCGTGGGAGGGGGGCCGATGCCCATGGAGGGAGGCGGACCCTGGTTGATTTCCTTAAAGGCGGACTTGAGGCCGGACAAAATGGTGATCACCTCGTCGATGAGTTTCGGGTCGAGCTTCAGGTTCGCCTGAAGCAGCCGGGTATTGCAGTAAAAATAGAGTTTATGCAGGTTTTCTCCCAGTTCTCCACCTTTTTGCATGTTCAGGCTGGCGTCCAGTTCCGAGATAATGTCCATGGCCCTGGAAATGAGCAGGCCTTTGGCCTCCATATCCCCTGCCGCCATCTTAATCTTGGCCTGGGATAAAAATTTGATCGCGCCCTCGTACAGCAGGACAATGACATCCCCAGGCTTGGCAGTGGTCACCTGGGTCTGAAGATAGGCGCGGGCGGCGTTGTACATGCAAGGGCTCCTCGTGG
>DBNV01000089.1:1489-1708 GCA_002299865.1 Desulfonatronaceae bacterium UBA663
TTTTTTGGGTGGGTTTTTTGGCAGGGGAGGGGGTTATCTAGGATTGGCGCTGAAGCTGGATCAGTTGAGAGGTGATGGATTTGCCCAGGGAGTCGTAGTAGCCGAGCAGGGCCTCCAGCCGGGCAAAGCGGTTGCGCAGGTCGCTTTCTATGCGGTTCACGCGGCGTTCCTCAAATTCGATTTGACGGTCGATGTTCGCGGTGATGTCTTTGTGGCTGT
>DBNV01000089.1:2104-7279 GCA_002299865.1 Desulfonatronaceae bacterium UBA663
TAGGCAAGTTCGCGGGCTTTGCCGATTTTGAGGAAGACCTGGCCTCTGTAGATCCCGTCGGCCAGGTTTACGATTTCAACGGCCAAGCCCACCTCCGGTCCGTGAACGCCGGTAATTTTACGCCCACCGCTGATGCTGGCCGACCGGCCGTTGATGGTCGCGGACGTGACTATGCCTGCGCTGACCGTGTATTCGATGGTGTATGTACCGCCCTTGGTCAGTCCGTTAATGCTGCTGTGAAAACGAAAATTCGGCGAATTACTGGAGCCGATGTAGGCGGCCGCGAAAATCTGGGCTAGTTCGTTGGGTCTGTTGCGCAGGGAGTGGTCCAGCATCGCCTCGTCCAGTTTGAGCAGGCCGAAGGTCGGCGAGCCCTGGTTCGCGTCCGTGGTGATGCCGATCATGCTGAGAGAGCTAAACACGTCGTTGTGCACGTCAAAGCCAAGGCCCCTGGTCGCGAGGATGGACTTCAATCGGGAGTCGATCATCCGGATGCCGGAATTGCCGGTCAGAATGGAGCCCGTACCTTCCCCCACGACCTGTAATTCCTTGATCTTGGAAAGAACCTCGTTTACTTGGTTGACAAACTTGCGGACGTTGTCCTTGACCGCGTCATTGCTCACGGCGATGTTCAAGGTGGTGGTCCCGGTGCCGCGCAAGGTGATGGTCACGCCCTCGATGAGGTCGAAAACAGTGTTGGTGGAGCGCTCAATCCATTGTGTCCCGAGGATGGGATCGTTGGGGGGAAAACCGTCCACCTTGAGGCGGGCGTTCTGGGCGGTTTGCGTGGTTACGAAGTCCGCCGCGGCCAGATTGGGAATGGTGGAAGAGTGCACCACGACATCATTGCCTTGGCCCAGGTCCATGCCGCGCATCTGCAGGCGAAAATTCCCGGTTGCGACCATGATCATCCCGGCCCGCACCCCTGGATTCCCAGGATCAGTGTTGATCAGATTGACCAAGCCCTCCAAGGTCGTGCCCGTGGGGATGGTGATGGTCCTCTGGGCGCCGCCCTTGTAGGAATAGACGAGTTGGCGATCTACGCCTGCGGTGATGTCCGTATTCTGGCTCGCAAAACCGGTCCTGCTCGCCAGAAGATGATTCTGGGCCAGTTGGCCGACCTCAATGACGTGCGTGCCCACTGGCACCTTGTCGTTGGCCGTGGCCGTGAGCACGGCCTGGTTTCGGCTATCTGCGGTCTTCACCAGGAACGTGCTCATGGTGTTCATGCCCTGCAGGCTGGTGCGCAGGTTCAACAGCTTGGTGTTTAAGTCCTGGAACGCGGCCTTTTTGTCCACCCATTCCGCCTTCTGGGCTTCCAGGCGCAGGATCTGCCTGCGTTCCAGTTGGACAAGCTTGTCCACCATGGAGGCGAAATCCGTGCCTGAGCCGAGCCCGGAAAAGGTTATCGGACCGGAGAGCGGCGCTGCTGTGTTCATAAGCATGACCTGGTCGGGAAATATGTCAGTACGGAAGAATCTGTGCAATATCTGTGCAAAACAAGCAAAGTTGATGCCAAAGAGTGCTTTCCTCATCAATGGGCTACATGGGAGGCTGCATGGGGCTGCATGGCCTTAAGGTTGATCCTTGCTGATCAAAAAGGCCGGAGTAAGCTAAGCTCCGGCCTTTTTGCAGTGTTACGTTGTGTAAGGCTATCCGGCAATGAGCTGCATGGCCATTCTGGGCAGGGCATTGGCCTGGGCGAGCATGGCTGTCGCGGTTTGGCTGAGGATTTGGTTGCGCACGAAAGCCGTCATTTCCGTGGCAACGTCCGCGTCGGAGATCCGGGATTCTGCGGCCCGGGTGTTCTCGGCCTGGATTTGCAGGTTGGTCACGGTCCCAGCCAGGCGATTCTGCAGGGCGCCCAGATTGGCGCGGATATGATCCTTGGCGAGGATCGCCCCTTCCACGGCACCTATGGATGCCTGCGCAGTGGCCTGGGTGGAGACGTTGTGGCCGGCATCAGGAGCGCTCAGGTTGCCTATGCCCAGGGCCGAGGCCGTGGAATTCGCAATGGCGATGTTGTAATTATCCTGGCCTGCGATGTTGCCAGAGCCAAAGTGGACAACTAGACCGGCACCAGTAAGGTTGCCGTTGAGCAGGTGGATGCTGTTGAACTGGGTGGTATTGGCGATCCGGGTGATTTCCGCGGCCATGGCCTGGTACTCGGAGTCGATGATCAGGCGCTGGTCCGTAGTGATGGTGCCTGTGGCCGCCTGGGTGGCCAGTTCCTTCATGCGGATCAGCTTTCGGTTGATGACCTGCAAGGCGCCGTCCGCGGTCTGGATCAGGGAGATGGCGTCGTTGGAGTTGCGGACGCCCTGGTTCAGCGAGGCGATTTCCCCGCGCATGAGTTCGCGGATGGCCAGGCCGGCGGCGTCATCCGCCGCATTGTTGATGCGCAAACCAGTGGACAGCCGCTGGGTGGAGACGCCCAACTGATTGTAGTGCTCGCTTAAGTTGCGGGCCGTGTTCATAGCCATGAGATTGGTGTTGATAGAGAGCATACGTGTTCCTCCTTGAAAAATGATGGCTTCCCTGCCTGGGCGAACAACCGTCCGTATGGACATGCGCCGGACCCCTGTGGTCCGACCGCCCGGCTCTTAATTACTGTATCGACCAAAGGAGGAAAAACTTTAGGGCTAAGAGGCGGTATCCGAATGGGGGGCGGGATCAGGCACGGCTTGGCATGGCCGCCTAAACCCTAATATTTTTTTTGGTGCGCCCGGAGAGATTCGAACTCCCGGCCTGCGGATTCGAAGTCCGACGCTCTATCCGGCTGAGCTACGGGCGCATGAGGGTTGTCTAAGTACTCTTGACTAAGGCGTCAAGAACCGAGGCTTTTCCCGCTTCAAGCAGATCCAGTTGCGCCTTTGCAAGTTCTGGTCAAATCCGAAGTTTTGAGCTAGCTTGTCTTCTTAGCAAGCGCATGGCTTATATGGTGGTTCCGGGCCTGAACGAGCCGCCTTTTCTGGAGGCGGACCGCCGAATCGTCGTTGAACCGGCTCGTCGTATTAACCCCCCGAAGGGTAGAGCAGGAGCGCAGGCATGTCCATTTTTATCTATAAAGCCCGCAATCGTCTGGGACGCCGGGTCAAGGGCGACTTTGAAGCTCCCATCCTGGAAATGGCCGAAGCAGCCCTGCGCCGCAGGGGATTCACGCAACTTACGGTCAAGCCCAAGCCCAAGAACATCCTGGAAGGGACCTTCCTGGAGGGCAAGGTCACGGACCGGGACATGGTCATCTTCAGCCGGCAGTTTTCGACCATGATCAACGCGGGCGTGCCCATTCTGCAATCCTTGCAGATCATGTGCGAGCAGACCGAGAGCAAGGTGTTGCGCCGCATTCTTTACAACGTGCGCAACGACATCGAGGGCGGCAGTTCGTTGTTTGAGGCCCTGCGCAAGCACCCCAAGGTATTTGACGATCTGTACGCGAACATGGTCAACGCCGGTGAAACCGGCGGCATCCTGGACACCATTCTCCTGCGCTTGGCCGAGTACCTGGAAAAAGCCGCTAAGCTCAAGGCGCGGGTCAAGTCCGCCATGGTTTATCCCGGCGTGGTGGTGGCCGTGGCCGTGGCCGTCATCGCCATCATCCTAATTTTCGTCATCCCCACCTTTGAAGAAATGTTCAAGGATTTCGGCGCAGCCTTGCCTCTGCCCACCCAGATCGTGATCAACATGAGTCGTTTCACCCAGGATAATTTCATGTGGATGATCTTCGGGGTGGTCGCCTTTGTGATTATTTTCAAAAGGCTGTATCGTTTCGAGCGCGTCAAGATCAGCGTGGATTTCTGGGTTTTGACGCTGCCGGTCTTCGGTCCCCTGATGCGCAAGGTGGCCGTGGCCAGGTTCAGCCGGACCCTGTCCACCATGGTTTCCAGCGGCGTGCCCATTCTGAACGCCCTGGACATCGTGGCCAGGACCGCGGGCAACAAGACCGTGGAGCTGGGCGTTCTGGAGGCGAAAAAGAGCATTGCCGAGGGGCAGACCCTGGCCGATCCCCTGGAGGCTACAGGCGTATTTCCGCCCATGGTCATTCAGATGATCTCCATCGGCGAATCCACCGGCTCCCTGGACCACATGCTGTCCAAGGTCGCCGACTTTTACGACAACGAAGTGGACGTAGCCGTGGAGACATTGACCTCACTGTTGGAACCGATGATGATTGTGTTTTTAGGGGTGGTTGTCGGTGGACTGGTGGTGAGCATGTATCTGCCCATCTTTCAGATCGGCGAAACTATTATGTAGTCTCATTGAAAGGAGGAGCGAAGAATGAAAATCAGCGACTTGCTGCAGAAAACAACACGATCCAGGATCTCCCTGGAATTTTTTCCGCCCAAGGAGCAGTCCTTGTCGAAATTTTTCGACACCGTGGAGGAACTGCGCGCGATTGACCCCTTGTTCGTGTCCGTGACTTACGGCGCCGGGGGGAGCACCCAGGCCGCGACTTTGGAAATCGTCACCAGACTCAAGCGGGAATACGCCTTGGAATCCATGGCTCATCTGACCTGCGTGGGCGCTTCCGCAGCGGGCCTCAAGGCTTTTCTGGACGATCTGGTCCGGGCCGACGTGCACAACGTGATGGCTTTGCGGGGCGACCCGCCCAAGGGCGAAACGACGTTCACCCCCTCGGATGAGGGATTTAATCATGCCTGCGATTTAGTGTCTTTTATCCGCAAGGGATATCCGGACATGGGCATCGGCGTGGCCGGATATCCTGAGGGGCACCCGGAAGCGGTCAGCCTGGAACAGGACCTCCGATTTTTGAAGCACAAGCTGGACTTGGGCGGTGAGTTTGCCGTGACCCAACTGTTTTTCGACAATCAACTGTACTGGGATTTCGTGGCCAGGGCCAAATCGATCGGCGTCGCCCAGCCCGTCCTGCCGGGGATCATGCCCGTTTTCAGCCTCAAATTCATCCAGCGGATCACCTCCATGTGCGGTGCGAGCCTGCCTGGGCCATTCCTGGCGCAACTGGAACGGGCCCACGAGCAGGGCGGAGACGAGGCGGTCCAGGATGTGGGCCTGGCCCATGCCGCAG
The DNA here is from genome assembly GCA_002299865.1 of Desulfonatronaceae bacterium UBA663. Taxonomy (GTDB): domain Bacteria; phylum Desulfobacterota; class Desulfovibrionia; order Desulfovibrionales; family Desulfonatronaceae; genus Desulfonatronum. The sequence goes on from DBNV01000089.1 coordinate 7,152, forward strand.
GGCAGATTCGGGATTTGTTGGACAAGGGCGCCCCTGGGGTGCACCTGTACACCATGAATCGAGCGGACGGATGTTTGCGGATCATGGAGCAAGTCGGCAAGGATTAGCGGAGCGGCGGAGCGGCGGAG
>DBNV01000089.1:7631-13327 GCA_002299865.1 Desulfonatronaceae bacterium UBA663
GGAGCGGCGGAGCGGCGGAGCGTTTGTCATAGCAATCGCCGCAATCATTGCGAAGGAGATCCATCAATGAAAGCAGGACAATTGCGGGTCGGCGTGGTTGGAGCCACCGGTGCTGTGGGGCGGGAGATGCTCAAGACCCTGGAGCAGCGTGAATTTCCGGCCACAGTGGTTCGGGCGTTGGCCTCGTCCCGTTCGGCCGGCCAGGAGATTCCCTTCAGGGACGGCCGGTTGGTGGTGGAGGAATTGGCCGAGCATTCCTTTCAAGACATGGATCTGGCGCTTTTTTCCGCGGGTGGAGGCACCTCTGAAAAATTTGCGCCCATTGCAGCCAGGGCCGGTTGCGTGGTGGTGGACAATTCCAGCGTCTGGCGCATGGATCCGGAGGTCCCCTTGGTGGTGCCGGAGGTGAACCCGGACGATCTGGCCAGGCACAAGGGCATTATCGCCAATCCCAACTGCTCCACCATTCAGATGGTCGTGGTGCTCAAGCCGCTGCACGACGTGGGCAAAATCAAGCGGGTCGTGGTTTCCACCTATCAGTCTGTGTCCGGCACGGGGCAAAAGGCCATCCAGGAACTGGAAAACCAAGTCCGTCAGATATTCAACATGCAGGAGCCGGAGGCCAAGATCTATCCCCATCAGATCGCCTTCAACTGCCTGCCGCACATCGATGTCTTCCTGGACAACGACTACACCAAGGAAGAAATGAAGATGATCTTGGAAACCAAAAAAATCATGGGCGACCAAAACATCCGCCTCACAGCCACCACGGTGCGCGTGCCGGTATTTTACGGACACAGCGAGTCGGTGAATGTGGAGACGGAAAAAAAGATCACTCCGGCCGAGGCTCGGGTGATCCTCAGCCAAGCCCCTGGAGTCCAGGTCCTGGACAACCCCAAGGAGAAAATCTACCCCATGCCCATTCATGCGACCGGGGAGGACCTGACCTTCGTGGGCCGGATCCGCGAGGACGAGTCCATTGCCAACGGCCTGAATCTGTGGATCGTCGCCGACAACCTGCGCAAGGGCGCGGCCTTGAATGCCGTGCAGATCGCCGAGGTGTTGCTGGAGCGGGGCCTGATGCGAGTGGCGGGCCGTTGAATAATCCTCCTGGCCGCGGACCGGGCGGTTTCGGCATTGATCCTAAAAGGGAGTGTCCCGCGTCTGAGTTTGTACATCGTGGCCTACAAGCTGCATCCCAAGACCGGAGGCGGTCGCGGAAAACTAGGAAGCGGAACTTTTCGTTTTTGCGCCCTTTACGACTTCGCGTTCTTCGCGGCTTCGCGTGCCACTCTCCTTCTCCCTCACGCGAAGGCGCGAAGACGCGAAGAAAAGGACGACGCCAAGGAAGTGCAGAAGGGGTTAGAATGCGGTGTGGGCCTGGCCAATTTCTATGAGAAAGGCGTTCCACGGAATCCCGTTGTGCTGTCGGGCCCATGATCCTTCTTTACCGACTATTTTTCCTTCCCGTTTTGCTGTTGGCCCTGCCTGCCTACGTTCTGCGGATGCTGCGCCGGGGAGGGTACGGACGGCACTTTGGACAGCGGCTCGGCATGTGGCCTCGCTTGCCCGGGAAATCTCCAAAAACGCCTCGGATTTGGATTCATGCGGTCAGCGTGGGTGAAATCCTGGCCCTTAAGCCTTTGATCCGTCTGCTGCAAGAGCATCGTCAAAACGAGATCATCCTGACCACCACCACCAGCACGGCCTATGCGCTGGCAAAGCGGGAACTTGCCCGCGAACTGAAGCTGTTGGCGTACTTCCCCTTGGATTTCTGGTTTATCAGCAGTCGCGTTTGGCAGATTGTCCAACCCGACGTGAGCATTCTGATGGAAGCGGAAATCTGGCCCGAGCATCTGCATCAGGCCAGACGCCGCAATGTGCCGGTATTTCTGATCAACGCCAGGATGTCCGAGCGCTCGTTTAGTCGCTGGCGGGCAATGCCGCGCAGCGTCCGCGCTCTTTTTGCAGGGTTTCGCGCGATCATCGCCGCTTCCGAGGAGGACCGCCGCAGATTTGTGGAACTTGGCACGCCTCAGGACAGGGTGCTGGTCAGCGGCAACTTGAAATTGGATTTTGTCCCGTCGCCGATTCTGGATCAAAGTCAGTTGGAAAGCCTGCGGCACGAACTGGGGCTTTTCAATCCCGGTGAAAAAACAGTTGCGCCCTTGATTTTGGCTGGGGCCTCCACTTGGCCCGGAGAGGAAGAGATGCTGCTTTGGGTTTGGGAAAAATTGCGTTTCCAAAACGTGCCTTGCCGGCTGCTCCTCGTGCCTAGACACGCCGAACGGGGTCAAGAATTGCGTCGGATTTTGGGCGCGACCGGTCATGCGGTTCATTTCCGCACGGACGGCTTAGCTGGTGGTCCCAGGGAGGTGGTGGCGGCGGACACCACCGGCGAAATGGTGCGTTTGCTGCAGGTCGCGGATGTGGTGTTCGTGGGCAAGAGCATGGAACCGAACCAGGGGGGTCAGAACCCCATTGAAGCTGCGGCCTTGGGCAAGGCTGTGCTGTTTGGTCCGAACATGCAGAATTTTCGTGCGGTGGCCCGGTCCATGGTGGAGAGCAGGGCCGCCGTGCAAGTGCGAAGCGCAGGGGAATTATTAATTCAGGTAGCGCGTTTGCTGCGCGACCCTTTTGCCAGGCAAGAGCAGGGCGAGGCGGCTTACAGGTGGCACGAGGCGGGCAGGGGGGCGAGCGAGCGGACCTTTGCCGTATTGCGGGATGTATTGGAGAGGGAAAGGGGCGTCCTGCTTTGAAATTTTCAACGGTTTAGCTTAGAGGATGTCCCGAATTTTTTTCTGCACCACGGTTGCCGAGAGGGCGGCGAATCGGCCTTGCGGGGCGCGCAGAACGCGGTTTTGTTTGTCGTCCCCGGGATAGGGCCGGAACCGGTCCGGGTCCGTGGGGCCGAAAAGTGCAAGGGTTGGGATGCCCAGGGCCGCGGCCAGATGCAGGGGGCCGCTGTCGTTGCCCACCACAAGCCGAGCCCGGGCCAGCAGTGCGATGAGGTCTGGCAGGGTGGTCGCTCCGGTCAGGTTGGCAAAGTTGTGTCCACCGTCGGCTTGCGGGCACGGTATGGTCCCGGCCCCCGCCCAGATGATGTGGTTGCTCGGCAAATCGCGGCACAGGGCTGCGGTCAGCTCCGGATAAAACGGCCAATTTTTTTCCGGACGCTGGCTTTCGGGGAAGATCAGGATCGGAAAGGTGTGAGGGGCATGAGCCGGGTTGACTTGGGGGACGCGCACGGGCAGGCGGGGTTCGACGCGACGGGGTAGCCCCAGCGCGGGCAGAAATTCGGCGAGGATGTCCACGGCGTGGGATTTCCGACCCCTAGGCGGGAGTGACACGCGCCGATGGCAGCAAAATCCGGCGCCTTCGCGGGCGTCGGAACGGCCGACCTTTTGGTCCGCCCGAGCGCACAGGGTCATCAGGCCGGTGCGGGCCAATCCCTGGAAATCCAAGACATAGTCGTAGCGACACTCTTGGATTTTCCGGATCAGACGGACAAATGCTTTTGCGCCCGCTTTGCGATGAAAAAGAAGCGTTTCGTCCACCACGGGGCAGGCCTGGACCAGGGGGGCGAAGATATCCCGAGCAACCCAATGGATGACGGCGTTCGGCCATTCCTGCCTGATCGTATGGGCCACGAGCAGGCCGTGGACGATGTCCCCCAGGGAGGAAGGCTTGAGGATCAGGATGCTTGGTTTGGGCATGGGAAGGATTGCTCTGGAAGGTCCAAGAAACGGGTTGTCTTGATGAAAAGAGATGGAATCAGCGGGTTGATCAGACGATTCATCCCGTATTTCGCCCTGCTCAAGACCGTGCGTCTTCAGTTCGCCGCGGCCTTGGCGTGCGGGGTTGTTTTCGGCGTAGCCAGCGGTTTCGGTCTGCCGGTCATGGCGGACAAGGTGCTTCCGATCATCTTCAGAGACGAGCCTCCGTCCATGACCGTGCTGCTGGTGGTCACCGCGTTCATTCCGTTGGTTTTTTTCGTGCGCAGCGTCAGCGGGTTCTTGAACGTCTACCTGATTAACTATTGCGGCGGCAAGGTTCTGGAGGCGATCCGCGTGCGGGTTTTTTCCAAGCTGCAAGCCCTGCCATTGGATTTTTATCAGAAGAACAAGAGCGGCGACCTTCTGGCCCGGGTGATCAACGATACCGGGCAACTGCAGGGCGTGATCACCAGCGTGGCCAACGACCTGATCAAACAGCCTCTGACCTTGCTCGGCGCCCTGGGCGCAGTGGTGTATTTATCCTTGAAGCAGCAGGAACTGCTGTTTATTTTGGGGATGCTATCCTTGATTCCGGTGTGTATTTTGCCGGTGCGGATCATCGGCAAGAAACTGCTGCACCGTGCCCATCGCTTCTTGGCCCAGACCGCAGACTTGACGTCTATTCTCAACGAGAACCTCACGGCGTCCAAGGAAATCCGGGCCTTTAATCTGGAGAAGCGGGAGATCAGCAAGTTTCAAGGGGCGGTGAAGGAGCTGTTTTTCTGGAGCATGAAGGTGGTCAAGTATTCACACATCCTGTCGCCGACCATTGAAATTATCGCCTCTATCGGCGTGGCGGCCACGGTGTTCTACGCCGCGTCCAAGGGCATCGGCCTGGAGCAGATTCTGCCGTTGCTTTTTGCTTTGTACATGTCTTACGAACCGGTCAAGAAACTGGGCCGGGTACACAATGAAATCCGCAAGGGCGAGGCGTCGTTGGATCGCCTGGAGTATGTTTTGGCCACGGAGGACAGTGTGCCCGATCCCGTGGCTCCGACGGCCTTTCCTGTGGAGCATGTTCGCGGCGAGATCGCCTTTGAGCGGGTATTTTTCGCCTATGAGACAGGCATTCCGGTGTTGCGGGACGTGAGCGTGGCCATTGCCCCGGGTGAAGTGGTGGCCCTGGTGGGGCCAAGTGGTGCCGGAAAAACCACTTTTGCCAACCTGATTCCCAGATTCTATGATGTTTCCGCCGGCAGAGTGACCGTGGACGGCCTGGACGTGCGGCAGTTACGCAAGGACCAGTTGCGGCGGGCCATGGCCATGGTGCCCCAGGACCCGGTCCTGTTCAACGACACGGTGCGCAACAATATCCTGGTGGGCAACCGGGAGGCCATGCCCAAGCAGGTGGAGCACGCCGCCCAGCAGGCCTTTGCGCACGAGTTCATTTGCAATTTACCCAAAGGGTACGATACGTTTGTCGGGGAAAAGGGGATGCGCCTATCCGGGGGCCAGAAGCAACGGCTGGCTTTGGCTAGGGCGTTCCTGCGCAATGCTCCGATCCTGATTCTGGACGAGGCCACATCGGCCCTGGACGCCACCAGCGAGGAAATGATCCAGCGGGCCCTGGCCGGACTGATCAAGGACAAGACCGTATTGATCATTGCCCATCGGTTCAGCACTATCCGCCTGGCCTCGAGCATTCTGCTGTTCGAGTCCGGTCAGATCACCGCAGCCGGGGATCATGACCGGCTGTACCTGACCTCCTGCGTGTACCGAAAGCTTTACGCTCAGCAGGATATGTTAACTGAAGTTTCACAGTTTTTTCACGACTGCTGATAGTAGCACTACGGGTGGTTTTTTATTCAGTGCGGCTGCCCTCCAACATATCTTCGTGCGGCGCCTTGAAAAAATCAACAATATCAATAGCCTAGAGAATAGAGTTGTTTCACGTAACTTATCGAAATAATTGAATATTTT
>DBNV01000088.1:0-1014 GCA_002299865.1 Desulfonatronaceae bacterium UBA663
AGTACAAGGATACAAGAATAGGACAAGAGAATCCACATCCACGTGCGCGGGGCGACTTCCGGCTTGCATTGCTTTGCCGCCCAACCATGCGTAGGGTCAGGTCTTATTTTTTGACTGATCTCGTTCTTTTTGGATGATCCTGCTGACGGTAGCATAATGAAGCCCGAGATGCGCGGCAATAGACTGCTGGGAGTATCCGTGGTCCATGTGTGCTGTAGCAATGGCCTTGTTCCGGTGCGGCTTTGACTGCCCGCTTGGAAAAAGCTGCTCGAGTGGGGGTCGCAGTGCAAAGCGCTGAATCCGAGGGATTTCAGTGCATCCGGTTTTCTTCTGGAGAAAGGGAAAGAGCTTTTCCAGGAAAGGCTCCTTGCCCAAGAGACATTGTCCGGTGAGCTTCTTCCAAGGTGACTCCGCGCTGAGCCCTGCAAGAACGAACCTCCGGTACTCTTGTTGGACCTGCTTCCGGTCATTCCCGAATTGGGCAAGGATCCAGTCCGTGGAGAGGAAGCCTAACTTCTTTTCCAACCCGGCAGTAGCGCAATAACTGGACCAGGGGTAATCCTTAGGATGCTGCGCCATCCCTGCCCGAACCGGATTAAGGACGATATGGCGGCACAACTCCAGCAGATAGGAGTCCTTGTCCACCATAATGGATTTGAACCGTCCCTGAAAAACATGTCCTGTCTTTCCGTGCTTCCGGTTGAATTTTTGGGTGTAGATCCCGTTCAATTGCCGCATGCCCGCCGAGAGATTGCCATCCGGTGTCTCGATCAGGAGGTGATAGTGATTGTCCATAAGGCAATATCCGTGACAAATCCAGTTATAACGCTTAACTAGATCGGCAAGGATGGAGAGAAGCAACCACTTGTCGCCGTTTTCCAAAAAGATTTCCCTCCCAGCATTCCCCCGAGCAGTGACATGATAGAGGGCGTCAGGAAGCTCAATCCGAAGTGGCCTGGCCATGCGAATAACTTACCTGATAGAAAATTAAAATACAAGACCTGACCCCATTCC
>DBNV01000088.1:1417-6932 GCA_002299865.1 Desulfonatronaceae bacterium UBA663
CATACAACCCCTGGGCCACCTGGGGCAGTTTGCCGGACAGCGAACACAGCACCGGCATCACGACCAGAGTCAGCAGGGTGGCCACGGCCAGGCCGAAGACCACGGCCACAGCCATGGGGCCCCACCATTGGGCCGATTCGCCGCCGATGCTCCATGTCAGGCTTTTGAAGTCGAAACTAACCCCGGTGGCCATGGGCATCAACCCCAAAATGGTGGTGATGGCCGTAAGCATCACCGGACGAAAACGAACGGCAGCCTGCTCCTGCTGGCTCTGGAGCGCGCGACGACCGTTAAACACGCCGACTCCGGCGATAATACCGATGATCGCCACGACCACCAGGAGTTCTAGTAAGGTAATTCCCGCGAGGCACCGCATCGGCTATCCTTTCTATACTCCAGCTGCCGAGTCTTGGAGTCAGACCCACAATAGCAAAGCTCCTCTGACAGAATTCTTACACCGCCGAACCACGCTGTCCATGATAAAAGCCACTTCCCAACACATACGGCAAAAAATAGCCATGCCTCCCCGAAGGGAGGCATGGCAGTAGATCGCTTAGCCGGTGCTGGAAAGGAAGAAGCTGTAGCGTGTAGTTCAGGCTTTGACTTGGCTACTTAAGCCGCGCCAGCGTCTTGGCGATAATCGCTTCCATCTCTTCGTTCGCGCTTAGCATCACCTCGGCAACCGCCGGTTCCATCATGGTGGCAAACATGACGATGTTCATGCGCGAGATGATCACCCTACCGTCACTGGTCTGATAAATAGCCACCCGGCAGGGGATCATCGAAGTCACATAGCGGGTCTCATCCCTGCCTATCAGCTGAGCGGTGAATCTGCCGCTGCAAGGCTCAAAGATCAGAGCCGGGTGGAGGGTAAAGCCCCGAGCGGACAAGATACCGCTGATATTGTGAACGTGCAGCATGCTCCAGCCAGCCGCCCTTACTTCTTCCTGGAAGACCTCAGCCGTGCGAACCAGGTTGGCCGGGCTCTCGTTCTCCAGAAACATGGCCCGACCGTCAGGTGCGGCAACCGCATGATTATTGGCATACCCCAGCGCTAAGGTCAACAGAGCCGCTAGGATAATCAGTAAAGAAGCCGGTTTGCGAAGGCCCCACAGGTTTGCTGGCTGGTGGTTGGCTTGCCTGTCAATCATAATATCCCTCCACTTTCATACCCATATTGGGTAAGGTTTGGGCAAGGTCTCGCTGCTTACGCTGAAGCAGCGGCTTGGTCAGAGTCGAACCACCTTTGCACCGAGGGTCGCGTTTTTTTGAGGGCCTGCGCTGTGTGGCGATGACCGTGCCCGGTGGTCAACAGTGGCGTCAACCGGTGGTCAACGGTTAATTCTTCCCTCTCCAGCAACATCCCAAGTAGCTTCGCCTGCAAAATATTCGCAATGCTCACTCGGTGCGATCGTACTTATAGTTAGCAAAACTATGCCCCCAGGGGGGGTATTTGTCAAGCGCTCCGCGACCCCTGATCGTTAGCTCGTTAATAGCGCCTAAAGGGATTGGGCGTGTGGCGCTAACCCGTCATGGTGGTGAGCGGGTTAAAATGGACCTCACGCGGCTCTTACCTAGCGCCTTTAAGCTACGCCCTGGAGAGGATCGGTGACATGACCGTTCACCAAACCAAGGCCCGCCAGGACGCCGAGCGGGCGTCCCGCCCGCTCTTCTCGGTTCATCCCCACGGGTGTGGGGAACATGTCTTGACGGATGCCTTGAAGCGTTCGGCCATGGTCCCGGCGTTGAGAAACCGGTTTTCTTAGGATGCAACAATCCCCATGCCCATGATCCTGATCCTAAGATGTCGTTGACACGGTCATGCCGGCGACCTAGTGCGGAAGCTTAGGATGAACATGCGGCCTTAAGGAGGCGAAAAGAATGCGCTGTTTCATCGGATTGCCCCTGCCCGAGGAGTACCAGCAGGGGCTGCGGGCATTGATCGAGGTCTGGAAGCCCAGGCTGCGGTCCAGGCTTTCCTGGACCAGGCCGGGCAACTGGCATGTGACCTTGAAGTTTCTGGGAGAGGTCCCCGAGGATGCCGTGGAACCCATGGTTCAGGCCTTGGGCGAGCCCTTGGGCGAATCTCTGGGCCAGAGCTTTGTGCTGCGGGCCGGAGACGGGGGGTTTTTCCCCAATCAACAACGGCCAAGGGTGATCTGGGTGGGGGTGCTCCAGGGAGGAGAATCATGCCGGGCCTTGGCCCGGGGGGTGGAACAACGCTTGGCGCTTTTAGACTGGCCCGGCCAGTCGGGCCGGCCGGGCTGGCCGGGCCGGCCGCGGGAGGCCCGCGCCTTCACGCCGCACCTGACAGTGGCCCGGATCAAGGAAGCGGCACCGGATCCGGCAGTGCCGGACCCGGCAGTGCCGGACACGTGGGCTGAGATGCTTTGCGCATTACAAGCCGCAAAGTGGCCCGATGCGCGCATGGACCGCGTGGTGCTTTGGGAAAGCCTGCTCGCCCCCACCGGGCCGAACTATCGGCCGGTGGGAGAGTTCAGGTTGGAGTGACGAACAGCTAGACGTAATCCCCGCGATCAAACTTGATCCGTTCGGTCACGGCCAGCACCTCCAGCTCGTCCAGCATGCCCCTGAGTGCCGTGCCGGGTGCAGCAGCCGAACCTTTTTGGGACCAATTGGCCTTCAGTTCCCCGATTTGCGAGGAGATTTTGCTTAAGGTGTCGTGGGCGTGGCGTAGCCCCTGGGGTTGAGCAGCCAGTTGCCGGGCATAATTTTCCCACTGCAAGAGCAGATTATCGAGAGTATCCATGGCCTTGGTCTTGGATTCAGGGGATGTGGACAACGGGAAAAGCATCTGCGTGGCGGTCAAGTGCATGGCCGCTCCAGGCCCCGGCAATTGTCCCAAGTTTTGCGCTGGTTGTGCCTGCGCGGCGGTTTTTTCGGCGGCCCGGGACAGCATGTCCTCAAAGGAACCGTCGGTCTTGCCCGATTTGTGGGCATCTTGTTTTGCGTCGGGCCTGATGGCCGACAGATGATCAGGGTTGATCTTCATGGGAAAGACTCCTTAATGAAGGTGAAAACACGCGTCTGCCTGCTATGCCTGCTAAATATTGCAATTTGACGGCCAAGATTTCATGTCGCGCGGAGCGGTTTCACGCTGGGGGCAAAAGCAATCCCGTCAGCCAGTGACCGTAAAGGATTTGCAGCATCGCGCCAAGGCTTAAGAAAGGGCCGAAGGGGATGCGGGTGCGCATGCCCTGATGGGCATTTTTTGCCATATATCCCAGGCTGGCCGCAAGGGCCGTGAACGCGGCCAGAAAGATCATCACGGGCAGACCCTGCCAGCCCACCAGGGCGCCGAGCATGAGCATCAGCTTGATGTCTCCCGTGCCCAGCCCCTCCACGCGGCGAATCAGGTAATAGCCCTGCTGCAGGAACCAAAAAAAACCCGCTCCGATCACCGCTCCCAAGAGCGAGTTCTGCCAGGGCATGCCCACCAGGAGGGTCATCCCGACGAAGGCCACCGCGGCTCCGGGCAGGGTGAACACGTCCGGCAGGATGAATTCGGCGAAGTCGATGAAGCTCACGACGATCAACAGCCCGCCGGCGACCATGTACACCAGCCACTCCCAGCTAAGGCCGAATTGTACGGCCAGCAGCAAGGCCCACAGTCCGGAAACGGCCTCCACAAGGGGATAGCGCGGGCTGATTGGTTTCTTGCATCCACGGCAACGACCGCGCAGCAGGACGTAACTGACCAGGGGAACGTTCTCCCACCAGGCCAGGCCGTGGCCGCAGCGCGGGCAGTGGGAGGCCGGCAGGACGACGGATTGGCCGGTCAGGTAGCGGTGGATGCAGACGTTGTAGAAGCTGCCCAGAACTAAGCCCAGGAGCAAAGAGCCGATGGGAAAGAAAGGGATTTCAGGCATGGAATCACGGCATTAGGGGCGCGGGGGGCAATCCCGCCGCCGGCTCTAGGCCGAGCATCAGGTTGGCGTTGGCCAGGGCCTGGCCGGATGCGCCCCGGCACAGGTTGTCGATGACGCTGACGACGACCAGCCGGTTGGTGCGCGGGTCAACCAGGATGCCCAGGTCGCAAAACATGGTCCCGCGGACAAAGCGCGTCTCGGGCCATGTGCCCGGAGGGTGAACGCGCACCCAGGATGCGCCGAGGGCGGCGGCGCGTTGCGCGTAGAAGCGGCGATACATCGCCAGCACCTCATCCGCGGTTACGAATTTGGTCAGTCGAGTGTAGACCGTGGATAGGACGCCCCGGCCGATTGGCAGCAGGTGCGGGTTGAAGGACAGACGCACCGGGGTTCGGGCCAACGCGCCCACTTCCTGCTCCATCTCCGGAGTGTGACGGTGCCTGCCCAGGCCGTAGGCCCGGAAGGAGTCATGCACCTCGCAGAACAGGGTGGTCGTGGCCGGCTTGCGCCCCGCGCCCGTGGTCCCGGACTTGGAGTCGGCGATGATGCCGTCGGTTTCCACCAGCTCCGCTTCCAGAGCCGGGGCCAGGGCCAGGAGCACGCTGGTGGGATAGCAGCCGGGATTGGCCACGAGTACAGCCTTTGCGATTTCCGGGCCGTACAATTCGGGCAGGCCGTACGCGGCCTGTGCCAGGAGGTCCGCATGGCGGTGCTCCAAATTGTACCAGTCGGCGTATACGGCGGGGTCGCGCAACCGGAAGTCCGCGCTCAGGTCCACAACACGCACCTTTCTGCGGACCAGCTCCGCCGCCATGTCCATGGCCGTTCCATGCGGCACGGCCAGGAACACCAGTTCGCAATGCGCGGCCAGATCATCCATGTCCGGGGCCGTGATGGTCATCTCCGCCAGCCTTGTGCCGGCAAGATGAGGCAGGACGTCCGCCAGGGGCTTGCCGGCCTCGGACCGGGAGGTGGCCCGGACCAGCGTCATCTCCGGATGATCGGCCAGCAACCGGCACAGCTCCATGCCGGTGTACCCGACCACGCCGACGAGACCAACAGGGATCGATTTCATTTCGCTTCCTTAAAGCAAGGCCCTTGGCAACGGCGTGGCTATGAGACTTTCTGGACGTACTTCATCCGCAGTTCAAAAAGCATATCCTTAAGCAGCTTGGCTTCCTCGGCGTTCAGGTTGCCCCTGGTCTTTTCCTCAAGCATGGCCAGAATATCAATGGTGTGCTTGGCCACGACGATGTTTTCCGTACGCTTGCCGGTTTCAGGATCCGGCACCTCGCCCAGATGCACCAGGGCTGAGGAACTCAGCGAGAGAATAAACGTGGGAAAGCAGACTTGGGGCATGGCGCAGTTCGCGAACGCTCCCCGGCCGGCCTGTTCGTCGGCCTGGGCCTGGCTCGTGACGGATTGCGCCTGTTCCAGACGTTCCTCCCGCTCGCCTTCCGCATCCATTTGGATGCGACGGCGATCCACGACTTTGAATTCTTCCATGACCATCCTTCCTTGGCAAAACAATTGAATAATTAAAGCTGGTTCCTAGCCATATCAACAAGTCGGGTGCAAGTCACTACGTCATGCCGGTGCCATCAGGGCCAATTTGTCCTCGTGGC
>DBNV01000088.1:7270-13815 GCA_002299865.1 Desulfonatronaceae bacterium UBA663
CTCGTGGCCTGCCACATGTATGTCGGGTGGTCAGCATTAGGACGCATTTCCCGTGCCGACACTCTACTCATGCGCCTGGGCCCAGTCAGGGCCGGCCCCCCAGTCCACAACCAAGGGAACCTTCAGGACCGTCACCGAGGACATCAGTTCGGCCATGCGGCTCCCGGCCTCTTGAGCCGAGGCTGCGGGGACCTCCAACAAGAGTTCGTCATGCACCTGGAGAATCATGCGGGCCTTGAGCCGTTGCAAAACGTGATCCTGGTGGACGCGGATCATGGCCATCTTGACCACGTCCGCAGCACTGCCCTGAACTACGGTGTTGATGGCCATGCGCCGGGCCGCCTGGGCCAGGTTTTCGTTGCGCGAATGGATGTCCGGCAAAAGCCGTCGGCGTCCGGCCAGGGTGAAGACCGCCCCCCGCTGTTTGGCCCCTTCCACGACTTGGTCGTAAAATTCCCGGACTTTGATCAGACGGCTGAAGTACAGCAGGATGAAGTCCTTGGCCTCCCGCAGGCTGATACCCAGTTCCCGGCCCAGCTTTTGCGGCCCCATACCGTAGAGCAGGCCGAAATTGATGGTTTTGGCCTTGCGCCGCTCTTCGGACGTGACCTGATCGGGCTCCTTGGCGAACAAAATGGCCGCTGTGCCCGCGTGGATGTCCGTGCCTTGGGAAAACAGGTTTAACAGGTGTGGGTCTTCGGAAAGATGGGCCAGGATGCGCAACTCGATCTGCGAATAATCCGCGCTGACCAGATGGTGCCCGTCCGGCGCGGTGAAACAGGCCCGCATCCGGCGGCCCTGGGGGCCGCGGATGGGAATATTCTGGAGATTGGGGTTGCTGCTGGACAAGCGGCCCGTGGCCGTGGCCAGTTGATTGAAGGTGGTGTGCAGGCGGCCCGCGGCGTCGGTCAGCTTGGGCAGAGGATCCAGATAGGTGGAGCGAAGCTTTTCCAGTTTTCGGTACTCCAGGATTTCCGGGATGATGGGATGGGCCGCAGCCAGTTTTTCCAGCACTTCGCTGTTGGTGGAGCGGCCGCCGCCCGGGGTTTTACGGCCGGTTTTCAAGCCCAGCCGTTCAAACAGGACCTCGGCCAACTGCTGACTGGAACGCAGATTGAACGGAGCGCCGGCCAACTCGAACACAGTCCGGGAAACGCGCTTCAGGTCCGCGTGAACCTCGTCCAAAAAGGCGTTCAATGCTTTCTGGTCCAACAACACCCCGGTCCTTTCCATCTCCACGAGCACCGGAATAAGCGGCATCTCCAGCGTGGTCAGGAGATTTTGCAAACCGGCTTGCGCAGTTTTCCGCTCTAGGATGTCGCTTAACTGGAGCACCAGCAAGGCCGGAGAATCCTGGGCCACCCTATCCGGTAATCCGGGATCCGACGAGTCGGGATCCGGCAAGCCGGGCAGTTCAAGCTGAAAAAGGCGGCTTAAGGCCGCCGGTCCGTAATCCCGCTCTTCGGGGTGGAGCAGGTAGGCGGCCAGGCTGACGTCAAAGCGGCACTGGATGTCCACCTCGGCCCAACCGGGGGCGGCATGGAGCAGGTCTTTCCAGGATGGAGCGGCCACGAGGGCCGCGGGACGCAACGCAGCGACCAGCGCAGCCGAGGCGTCCGTCGCCTCGGCCAACTTCTGTTTTGCGGAGACGGACCAGACATATTCCCGGCCGTCAAAGGCCAGATGCCAGCCTTCCGGTCCGGGCCAGACCGCGACCCGCTTGCCTGAGAGGTCTGGGAGGTCCGGGGGGTCCGGGAGGTCCGAGAGGTTCGGGAGGTCCGGCAATGCCGACAGGCGGACAAGAGAGGGCGTTGGCGACGAATTGCCCAGGGTAGCAAGCTCCCCGGAGGACGGGCCGACCGGCCGTTGTGGCGCGTCCTCGGTCTTCGACGCCTCAAAGACAGGCGCGTTCTCGGCAAGCGTCTGCACCTCGCGGGCCAGGGAGCGAAATTCGTAATCCTTAAAAAAACGGTGCAACTGGTCGCTGTCCATGGACCGACAACGATATTCCGAAAGGCGGGCCTCGGAAGACAGGTCCGTGCGCAGGCGGGTCAGTTCCCGGTACAGAAAGATGTCGTCCAGGCTGGGAATGATTTTTTGTTGTTCTTTGGGGGAAAGGCGGGCCATGCCGTCGCGCAGGTGTTCTAAGGTGGGAAAGCGTTGCATCAGCGCCTGGGCAGTTTTCGGGCCGACGCCGGGGATGCCGGGGATGTTGTCGCTGCTGTCGCCGGTCAAGGCTTGGTAGTCCGGCCATTGTGCGGGGAGCAGGGGGAATTCCTTGGCAAAAGACTCCAGGGTGATCAGCCTTTCGTTTTTCTGACCCGGATCCCAGATGAAAACATCGGTGTCCAGACACTGCAAAAGGTCCTTGTCCGAGCCGACGATGACCACGGGTCGCTCTTGTTTGAAGCGAACGCAGGCACCGGCGATCAGGTCGTCGGCTTCCACGCCTTCGGAAACGCGGGTGGTCAAGCCCAAAAGATGCACCGCATGCAGAAGCGGCTCGATCTGCCGGACCAGGTCTTCCGGTGTTTTCTGACGCTTTGCCTTGTAGGCGGCAAAACGCTGGTGGCGGAAGGTCGGTCCGGGACCGTCCATGAAGAACCCTGCGTACTCGGGCCGCTCCTCGCGGATCAGACGCAAAAGCAAACGGAGCACGATGAACAGGGCGTTGGTGGGAAAGCCGTCGGAACGTTTCAGGTCCGAATAGGCATAGAACGCCCGGTACAAGAAGGACGTTCCGTCGATCAGGAAAAGAGGGGAGTCGCTTAAGTTCAGACGTTGGGTCAGGGACATGGCGGGCTCATTTTTTGGAGTACGAGCACTTGCAGGCACGCAGGCGTTCCCAGACAAATTCCTCGGGGTCATGCTCCTTAAGGTTTTTCAAGGGGATTTCAGCCCTGGCCATTGTCGCGTGTCCTCCGGCCGAACCCACGTCGCTAAACAGGCTGGAGGCCATCTTGCCCATGTTCTTGCGCAGACCGTCGCCCCGGAAGATCAGTACCAAATTGTCGGCGCAGACCCCGCCGGTTACGGTCCAGGAAATGCCGTAGACCCGCAGGAAGAAATCCGCCAGAATGACCAGGATGTCCGGGGATTCAAGACTGCCCATGAACACGTGGAGGCAGTCGCGGACCACGCGCAGCTTGCGAAAGGCCAGGGAAAAGTATTTCAGCCATTCCAGACGAAATTCGCTGCGGGATATCTTGCGCAGCAAGGAATGGTTGGCGTACCGGCTCAAATAGCGAAAGGCGCGGATGTCCACGTCGGCGAAATGGCGTTCAAAGCTCCGGGTGTCGGTTTTAATGCCGTAAAACAGGGCCGTGGCCAGCAGCTCGCCGGGTCGGATTTTGAGATTGTACAGGTATTCCGTGAGCAGGCTGCTGGTGGCTCCGTAACCGGGCTGAATGTCCACGAAGTCGGCCTGTACTGGGGCCTCGGGGGACAGGGGGTGGTGGTCGAAGACCAGGTTGAAGGCGTATCCTTGAAAACCGGGGTGATGGTGAGGCTGTGAATCCACCAGGGCAAAACGGTCGAACTGGACCCCCAGGCTGGATGTTAGGCGCTGCACGGGGATGCGCAGGTTTTTGATCATGGTCAGGTTGTCCGGCCGGGAGATTTCGTTGACCTGGGCGCAGTCCACCGCAGCCACCCGGCGGGCCATAATCCGGCGCAGGGCCATGGCCGAGGCCAGGGCGTCCGGATCGGCGTTCATTATAATCAGCCAGCGGTCCGTCTTGCGCAACATGCCCAGCAGTTGGGCGGTGCGGGGCTCCAGGGATCGGAAGACAGGCATCTCAAGTCCCCTTGCGTCGTAAGGATTGACCGGTCATCATCAGAAACATGTCCCGGGCCGCCAATTTCTGATTGAGCAGTCCTAAGGGAGCGGATAAAAGCTCTGGCTTGGGACGTGGCCTGGGGCCCGACCTCTAGACTGACGAGAAACAGGTCGGCGGGCAAGCCGCCATCAAGCAGGGCGAGAGGACTCGTTACTCTGTTTTCTTGTTGCGGGCAAACCCGGCCTTGCGAGCGGATGCAGGACGGCGGCCCAGGAATAAAAGGTGCACTTGGCAAGCAATTCTTAAAACCGCCTCCCAAGATAGTTTCTAGCGCCGTCAACCCACGGCAGATCCAAAGGCAGATGGACGTGATAGCGTAGCCCTGATTTAGCCAAGGAGAGCGGCAGATCGTCATGCGTATCCTCCAGACGGGACCGGGTTTCAAAAAAAAGCAGGCCCACCTCCGAGACCATGGAGGCTAGGCGGGCGCAGTTCTCCGCAGCGGTGCCGGGCCAGAGGAACAATGGCGCGGCCGTGTTTTGCAGGGAAAAGCGGGGTTTCATTCCGGAACATCTTGACAATGATGGCGTTTCACAGCACAAGGAACCAACGGGTTTTTCGGCATGCTGGAGCGGCATGATCCTTGCTTCTTTTTGGGATAGTTGGGATAGTTGATCAGAGTTGCCTCCTGACCAGAGAGTTTTGAATGCGTACAATCCGGTTGTATTTTCAGCATTGTTTGAACCCCCTGCACGTCTATTGCCGGCTGCGTGAGTTCGGGGTGCACACCTCTGCGGCGCAGCGCGTCTGTATTGTCTACGAGCGGTTTGTTTACCGCGTCCTCCGGTTCTGATTCACCCTTCGCATCCTTAGGTGCCATCCGCTTTTGCCGGATCGTTCAACGCATCTGTACGCAATGCAGAAAGATTGCGGCCTGCACCTGCTTTGCTTTGCGAAAATTCTTGCACAAACTCCACCTCTTCTTGGCAAAGTAGGTGCAGGTCTCGCCACGGACGAAAGCTATTCGGGCAGGAGCGTGATGCGTTTTTCCCGGCGTACGATCTGATGGACGGTTTTACTGCGGTGTATGCCTCCCTTGGGCAAGTCCTGCAGGAAACGCGAGGGTTTGAGGCGTAGGTTGCGGCCGAAGAGGACGCGTTTTTCCGCATGGCTCAAAAACAGACGGCGTTTGGCCCTGGTCATGGCCATGTAGAATAGGCGACGTTCCTCCTCTTCGTCGATCTCGGCGTTGGCGGCCATGGACTGGCTGCCGAGAATTTCCAGGCCGGCCATGGGCAACAGGCCATCCTCCAGCGCCGGCAAAAAAACAGCTTCGAATTCCAGACCCTTAGAAGCATGCATGGTCATAACCTGGATTTTTTCCGCGTGTTGACGCACCAGTTCAAGCTCGGACTGGAAATGAATCCAGGACAGCAGACCGGTCCAGCCCTTGTGCTTGGCATAGGCATCCTTTAATTGGAGAAAGTCCCGGCTCTGCCAGAACAGACGATCAAACGGAGGCACGTCCTGAAGGTAGCCGGCCAAGGCTGAGGGGCCTTGCACCAGGATATGTTCAGGGCAGCGCAGCTCTTGCGAGTCCTTGTCCGGTCCGAGCCCGAGAAGGCTTGCTGCGGCGTCGAGCAAGATCGCTATCCTGGGCTCTTTCCAGAATGGTTCGGCTTCAGGGGCGCAGCAGGGCAGGCCCATTCGGTGCAGGGCTTGCAGGATAAGAGGAATCAAGGGCTTCATCCGGACCAGGACTGCGATGTCGCCGGGGCTGAGTTCGCCGCGATGTCCGCAGTCCGCTTGCCAGTGCGCCGTTCCTCCCAGGAGTCCGCGAATCTGTTCGCTGATCCAGATCGCTTCCCGTCCGGCGTTGGAGGCCTGGAACAGAGAGATGCGCCCCGTCCGGTCCGTTGCGGCCCGGGGAACCGAAACTTCCGGAAAAAGGGCCGCCGCGACATTGATCAAGCTTTGGGGCGAGCGATAGTTGACGTGGAGCGAAATGATCTCCAGATTTTGCCAATGGGAGCGTAGCTGCTCGGCAAGCCCCCGGATCGCTCCGCGAAAACCGTAGATGGACTGCCTGGGGTCGCCGATGGCCCAGAAGCCGTTGCCGCCCGGCGGTGTAAGAGCCTTGAGGAGTTCCCATTGCAAGGTGGAAAGATCTTGGGCCTCATCCACCAGGACGTGCAGATAGGGCTGGGGGAACTGTCCGTCCGCAGTCTGTTGCAGCCAGAACTCCAGCAGGTCCGTGTAGTCGGCCAGGTTCCAGTCCTGTTTCTGCTTGGCGAATTTTTGGGCGTACTCGGCAAGCTCTTCGGGGATGTGCCGTGTTTCCCTGGACTTCGACAGATCCTGCCACAGACTTTTGATCCTGGTCGCTGCGAGCTTGGGATTGGCTGCGGCAAAGACACGCCTGGCCGCGTCCTCGGAGAGCAGGATCGGGGCTTCGCCCTGGATGCGCAGCCAGAATTCATAGGCCATGGCATGCAGGGTGTCGGCCTGGGGCAGGGCTTCGTTCTCGCCTTGGAGCGCAAGAAGCCGTTCGCGCAGCTCCTGGGCCGCTCGGCGGGTAAAAGTAACCACCAGGATGCGGCGAGGATGGTCGCCCTTGTTCAGCAGATGCCTGATCCGGCCCATGAGGGTCCGGGTCTTGCCCGTGCCCGGCCCGGCCAAAATCAGTACAGGGTGCGGCCCGGCTTGCAGGGCTTGGAGCTGTTCCGGATTGAAATCCAAGGGCTCCGCGCTCGGGGTTGGATGGGC
>DBNV01000088.1:14184-27804 GCA_002299865.1 Desulfonatronaceae bacterium UBA663
CTGGCCGGGGGATGTCTCCAGCGGGGTTGAGGCAAAGGAAGGTTGCGGCACGAAAAAAGATTGGCCGTGGCGGAGTTCGCGCAATTCCTGGACATTGAACATGGATATCTTGCCGTAATGCCCGTCATACCCCGGCTGGCGGACGATTTGACCTTGACGCATGCGACGTATGGCCTCGGCCAGCACGGGGTGAAACTTGGCCAGGGCGTCTTGGGGCACGTCGCCCAGCACGGCCAGTTCAGAACCAAAGGCCGCAAGAACGCGGGCGTATTCCTGGCGGACTTTTTTCGTCCCCGGACCCGCCCCCATGATCTCGGCGAGCACCTCAATCAACGGCACCAGGGACAGAAATCCGGGGTGGTGCAAAGGCTTTTGGGGCTGGTCCCGATCCGCTAGTTCCAGGACCCGGTGCAGTACGCCCAGGGTCAGCGGCTGGCCGCAGACCGGACAAATATTCCTTTTGGCGATGGACTCCTGGGGATCCAGAACCACGCCGCAGTTGCGGTGTCCGTCCAGATGATACTTTCCTTCTTCCGGAAAGAACTCCACCGTGCCTAGGAATTTGTGGCTCAAGCCCTGGTTGCGCAAGGCCCGGTAGATGCCTTCGAAGCTGGGTTCGCCGCTGAACAGATTGGCCTCCCGCCCCAGTTTTTCCCCTGAATGGGCGTCGGAGTTGGAGATCAGACGGAACCGGTCCAGGGCGCTCCACAGCCAGTTCATGTCCGGATCCGACGAGAGTCCGGTTTCCAGGGCGAAGATTTCCGAAGCCAAATCGTCGTAGCATTCCTCAATGGAGTCAAAGCCGGACTTGGAGCCGAAAACGGAAAACCAGGGCGTCCAGATGTGGGCGGGCACGAGAAAGGCCAAAGGGTCGGCTTGCAGGACCATCTCCAGCAGGTGCCTGGAGTCGAGGCCAAGGATAGGGCGCCCGTCTGAACTCAGGTTGCCGATCTGGGCCAGTTTGGCATTGAGCGCCCTGGCTTGCTCAAACCCAGGAATATAGACGAGGTGATGCACCTTACGCACCTTTCCGGTGCGTTTGTAAATGGTGCTGATCTCTGCGGAAAGCATGAACCGCACCCGGCTTTGGGGCGGACTTTTTTGCAGCCAGGGGATCTCCGTTTCCGCCGGTCCGGGGTGTTTAAGTGTCAGCAGACCCGAGCCGTCCTCCTCCAGGGAGTCTTCCAGTTCGTTTAGCCAACCGGGGTGGGTGAAGTCTCCGGTGGCGACCACGTCCAGGCCCTTGACCTGGGCCCAGGCCGCCAAATGCCGGGAGGTCAGGCTGCGGCTGGTGGCCCTGGAATATTTGGAATGGATGTGCAGGTCCGCACGAAAGAGGTCTTGGCCCATGAAAAGTCTAGATTTTTTAAGCGGCGCAGTCCGAGGGATCGCCGTGCATCTTGGCCAGGGCGTGGGGCAAGGCCGGAAGCAAGGCTTCCAGATTTTCCGCGACCGCCTTGGGCGAACCCGGCAGGTTGATGATCAGGCTTTTTCCCAGGATCCCGGCCACGGCCCTGGAGATGACCGCGTGGGGCGTCTTGGCCAGAGAGGCCACAAGCATGGCCGTTTCCATGCCCGGAAGGCGTTTGTCCAGGATGGCCGACGTGGTTTCCGGGGTCAGATCGCGTGGGGCAACGCCGGTGCCGCCGGTGGTGACGATCAGATCAAACCCTTGTTCCAGGGCTAGATCCGTGAGCAGGGAGCGCAGACGGGCAGGATCGTCCGGAAGCAGGAAACCCTGGGTCAGACAAAGGGGCAGGGCCTGGCCGATGGTCTGTGCGATTAATGGCCCGGCACGATCTTGACGCTGTCCGGCGTAGCTCTTGTCGCTTACGGTCACCCAGGCCAGGGCCGCGCCTTCCTTGCGTACGTCCAGGGATATGCCTTGGGCGGGCACCATGAGTTTGGCGCGGGCTTCGATCCAGCAGCCTTCCACGCAAGGGGCGGAATCGTCGCCGGGCCAGCGGAAGCGGGATAGGACCTGCGCCGTTGTTCCCTGGTCCGGGTGCGTCAACAGGGCGCCCACCTTGGGAATGGGCGCATGAAGGACCTGAAAGTATGCGCCTTGGTGTCGTTTCGGCACCTTGTCCCAGAAAACAGGATGCCTTTGTCCGGGCGCAAGTTGATCGTCTTGCGCGGACAAAAGGATCAAGGTCATGGCTTGCTCCGTCCGCACGACACTGATTGTCCGGGCAGTTCCGGGCAGCTCCGGGAAAAGCGTCGAGCCTGCCTTTCCTGGAAACAACACGGCTGGTCGAGCGACTTAGTGGTGCATGTGCTTGCCCTGTTTGATGCGGACCAGAGCGACGATAACGAGGACCGCCAGGTATGTGAAAATGAACCCGACGCCGATGACGTTGGGCAGGCTAGCTTGCTCGGCCATGTTGCTGAGCAAGGTGGGGATGATTTCAGTAATGCCCATGGTGCGGACTCCTTTGGGGAAAGGTTCATAAATGTTTTTCTTTGTTTGTCCAATGAGGCCGGAAAAGTCAAGGTTGTCCGGAAGAGCTACGCCGCGGTCCGGAAATGGCTGTCCCGCTCCACCGGAGTGAACCCGGCCTGGGCTATGGCCTGGGTCAGTTGTTTCCTGGTCAGGCCTGTGGGGCTTTGGGCCCCGGCGGCGTGGCCGATGCGTTCCTCGGTCACGGTCCCGTCCATGTCGTCGGCCCCGTACCAAAGGGCCATCTGCGCGGTCTTCACGCCGGTCATCACCCAATAGGCCTTCAGGTGTGGGATATTGTCCAGGAAAATGCGCGAGACGGACATCATGCGCATAATGTCCAGTCCGTCCGGCCCAGGCGCGCCGAGGGGGTTGTTGCGGGGTTGATAAGGCAAGGGGATGAAGCACAGGAAACCTTCGGTTTCGTCCTGAAGGTCGCGCAGGGCCTGCAAATGGTCGATTCGATCCTCCCAGGACTCCACGTGGCCGAAAAGCATGGTGGCGTTGGAGGGGATGCCGGCCTGGTGGGCGATGCGATGGATATCCAGCCATGCTTGCCCGGAGATCTTCTCCGGGCAAAGCTGTCGGCGCAGGGCCTTGGAAAAGACCTCGGCCCCGCCGCCGGGCAGGGCGTCCAGACCGGCGCCGCGTAAGTCCTCCAGCACCTTAAGCGGCGTAATCCCTCCGCGTTCGGCCAGGAAGGCCACCTCCACGGCGGTGAACGCCTTGACCGAAGCCCCGGGGCGGGCTTGTTTCACAGATCGGATCAAATCCGGATAGTAAGCGTAAGGCAACTCCGGATTCAGGCCGCCGACAATATGGATTTCCCGGATCGGTTCATCCTTTCGGGACGCTACTTCTCGGGCCGCGTCGTCTACGCTGAGGACATAGGCGCCCTCGTCTCCCGGACGGCGGCTGAAGGCACAGAAGCGGCAGGCGTTCTGGCAGATATTGGTGTAATTGAGGTGCTGATTGGAGACAAAATAGGTCTTGTCGCTGTGCAGCCGGCGGCGGGTTTGCAGGGCCAGCCTGCCCAGGGCGTAGATGTCAGCCTCCAGCGCCAGCTTGAGGGTTTCGTCCGGGGAGAGCCGCGCCCCGGAGGCGGCCTTGTCGATGATGTCTTTCAGCATGCCAAGGTTCCTTGCCCGCGCGTAAGCTTTTAGCGGTAGACCCACATCGGTCCTAGGTGGCGCAACTCCCCTTCCACGGCACTCAGCACCCTTTTCCAGAGTGGAACGTCCCGGGTCGGATCTTCGAGCAGTTCAACCTTTTCTTCGATTCCGGCCAGTTTCATGAGCAACTCCACGGCTTCTTCCTGCCCGCCCAGGACATCTACCAGGCCGTGATTCAAGGCTTGCTGACCGGTCATGATCCGACCGTCGGCCAGATTCTGGACTTGCTCCAGGGGCATGTCCCGGCCTCGGGCCACGTCGCTGACAAACTGGGAGTGCATGTCCATGATCATGGATTTAAGATAAGTCCGCTCTTCATCGGTCAGTTCCTTGAAGGGCGAACCGGTGGCTTTGAACTGGCCGCTGCCCAGGGATTCCCGGCTGATGCCCAGCTTTTCCATGAGACCCCGCAGGTTGGTCAGTTCCACCCTGACGCCGATGCTGCCGGTGAGCGTGCCTGGGTTGGCCACGATCTTGTGTCCGGCCACAGCAACATAGTACCCTCCTGAAGCGGCCACGGCGCCCAAGGAGGCGACCACTGGCTTTTTGCGGGCCGCCCGCTCCAAGGCGCGGTGCAGTTCCTGAGACGGACCGACCACGCCGCCCGGAGAGTCGATGCGCACGAGGATGCCCTTCACCGAGGGATCTTCGCGCAGCCTGCGGATCCAGTTCACGGTGTCCGTGGCGTCCAAGATCATGCCGTCCACGTGCACCACGCCGATCTTGGGCTGGGCAAAGGCCAGGAAGGCCGCGGGATTTTTTTCGGCCCACGAACGCCAAACGGCCATGGCCCCGGAAACCAGGACCACGGCTGAGAACAGCACCAACAATCCAAAAAGAAAGGGATGGCGTTGGCTGAAACGCGGATTATTCCGTTCCATTCTCGATATTCTGGCGGATCAGATCGCCCAGGTTCGTGCTCGCGGCCTGGGTGGTAGCCGAACCGGGCGTGCTGAACTCCCGTCCCTTTTTCAGTTCCTCATCTTCGATGGCCTTGATGGACAATCCCAGGCGTCGCTCGTCAGCGCTGACGTGGATGACCTTGGCCTGGATAGCTTGGCCTTCCTTAAACAGTTCATTGGGCTTCTTAATCTTCTTGCGGCTGATCTCGGAGACGTGCACCAGACCTTCAATGCCTTCCTCGACTTCGATGAACAGCCCGAAGTCGGTGATGTTGGTCACGGTGCCGGGAACCGTCGCACCCACGGGGTAGCGTTGCGGCACCAGAGACCAGGGATCCTCGGTGAGCTGTTTGATGCCCAGGGTGAACTTCTCGCTGTCCTTGTCCACAGTGAGCACCTTGGCCTGGACTACGTCGCCGACCTTGAACATTTCGCTGGGGTGGCGGATCTTTTTGGTCCAGGAGATGTCGGAGACGTGGATCAGGCCGTCAATGCCGTCCTCGATGCCCACGAACATGCCGAATTCGGTAATGTTCTTGATGGTGCCTTCAAGCACGGTGCCTGCGGGGTATTTCTCGCCGACCACGTCCCACGGATTGGGGGCGACCTGTTTCATGCCCAGGGAGATGCGCTTCTTCTCTTGATCCACGCCCAGAACGACCACGTCCACGGCGTCGCCCACCCGCACCATTTGCGAAGGATGGCGGAGTTTCCTGGTCCAGGACATTTCGGAAATGTGAACCAGCCCTTCCACGCCGGACTCCAATTCCACGAAAGCGCCGTAGTCCACCAGGTTGGTGACCTTGCCTGTCCGGCGGATGTTCTCGGGAAATTTCGCGGCAATGTTGGTCCACGGATCAGCCACCAGTTGCTTCAGCCCCAGGGAGACCTTCTGGTTCTCCTTGTCGAAATTGAGGACCATCAATTCCAGATCGTCGCCGATCTGGACCATTTCCTTGGGATGACGAATGCGCTTCCAGGCCATATCCGTGATGTGCAGCAGGCCGTCCAGCCCGCCCAGATCTATGAACACGCCGTAGTCAGTGATATTCTTGACCTTGCCTTGGATTTTTTGGCTTTCCTTGATGTTTTGGAGCAGGGTCCGGCGCATGCTGTCGCGCTCTTCTTCCAGAAGGACCCGGCGGGAGACAATGACGTTGCTGCGACGACGGTTGACCTTGAGCACACGGAATTCAAACTCCTGGCCTACCAGGGCGTCCATGTCCGGCACGGGACGCAGATCCACGTGCGATCCGGGCAGAAAAGCCTCCACCCCGTCTAGGTCTACATGGTAGCCGCCCTTGATTCTTCGGGTGATCTTGCCGGCGATGACTTCGTTGGAATCCAGGATGGCTTCCAGTTTGTCAAAGATCTGCATCCGCTTGGCTTTTTCCCTGGACAGCAGAATCGACCCCTCGCCTTCGTTTTTCTTGATTACGTAGACGTCGATCTTGTCGCCCATTTTGATCATCAACTGGCCGTCATGATCATGGAATTCCTGGATCGGAATCTGACCTTCAGATTTGAAATTCACGTCCACCAGGACGTGGTCGCTCTCAATCTTGACAACCTCGCCTTTGACAATGCAGCCCTCCTCGACGTCTCCGAAGTCGGCGTTGAGATACTGCTCCAACTCCGTCGCGAAGTTGATCTCCATTTCCTGGTCCGAGTGGTTCTGCATTTCTTTTGTGTTGGTCATTGTGGTTTCCCCCTAACCTTGTCCTTGACGACAATTTTTTGTTTGCCCCTAGCAGATCAGGAACGCGATGACAACAGCAAGGGGGCGGAATAAAAAAATGGGCAAGAGGTACTAAGGTTAAAGAGACGTACGTTCCCCTTCATCACGCCAGGGCGGACAAATCGTATGTTTCCGTGTCCTGGACGCGGGCCCGGACCATCATGCCCGGGCGGACGTCCTCGCCGCTGACGTAGGTTGATCCGTCGGCTTCCGGGGCCTGGAACCAGACCCGGCCTTCGAAAAGACCCGGCCATTCCGGGCTGGAACGATCCACCAGCACGTCCATGTCCTGGTCCCGGCATTCGGCCAGGATTTCGGCGCTGATCTCTGTTTGGAGGGTCATGAGCTTTTCCCGGCGCCTGGTCTTTGTTTGTATTCCGACCTGGCCGGGCATGGTCGCGGCCGGGGTGCCCGGTTCGGGACAAAAGGAGAACACGCCGAGGTGGTTGAAGCGGACCCGGGCGACAAAGTCGTAAAGCGCCTTGAAGTGCCCCGGGCGTTCGCCAGGAAAGCCGACGATCAGGCTGGTGCGCAGGCAGGCCCCGGGAAAATGTCGACGGATGCGGTCCACCACCCGGCCGGGGTCTTGGGCGAAAGGGCGGCCCATGGCCGCGAGGATTTCCGGATGGGCGTGCTGCAGGGGCAGGTCAAAGTATGGCAACAGCGGCGGCCCCAGGTCCGCCAGAAAGCGAAGCAGCCGGGGGGTCAACCCGGCAGGATAAAGATACATCAACCGCAACCAACGCAGCCCGGGCAGCCGGTTCAAGCCGCTGAGCAGCGTTTCCAGACCTTGGCGCAGTCCCAGGTCGCGGCCATAGGAGGTCAGGTCCTGTGCCACGAGGATAAGCTCGCTGACGCCCTGGTCCAGGATTGCGCGGGCCTCGTCGAGCAGGGCCGGAACAGGAGTGCTGGCGAGCTTTCCGCGGATCGAGGGGATGGCGCAGAACCGGCAACGGTGGTTGCAGCCCTCGCCGATCTTCAGATAGGCGTAGGACGGCGTGGTGCTCAGGATTCGTCCGCCCGGGGCATCCAGCGATGCGATTCTTTTCTCCAAAAGGGCGGAAATTTTTTCGGATAGCAGCGGTTCCTCGCGCACCTTCAGCCAGAGATCCACCTCGGGCAAGGCTTTCCGCAGCTCCGAGCCGAAGCGGCTGACCAGGCAGCCCGCAACCACGAGCAGCGGCCTGGGGGCGACGTCTCGGATGCGCAAGGCCGTATCCAGAATGGTCCGGGTGGATTCCTGAATTGCCGGGGCGATGAATCCGCAGGTGTTGACGAGGACGATCTCAGCCTGGGCCGCGTCGTCCACGGGGTGGAACAGTCCCAGGGAGGCCAGCATCCGTTCGGTGTCCACGCGGTTTTTGGGGCAGCCCAGGCTGATGCAGTGGACGGTCAAGGAGCCCGAGGAAGGCTTGGCGACCCTTGAATTCAAAGGATACATGTGCTTAATGCTCAAGAGAGCTGGTTATAGATTACACGGGGGCGGCTTTGGTCGCAGCCGGAGGCATTTTTCGCCAAGTCGCCATCTTCCACAGTCAAGGATGTGAGGCCCTGTATGAGCCAAGTCCCATCGACGCACGACGCCATCTGTATCCTGGAACAAGTCGACAAGGACTTTTTCATCGGAATCGTGGGGACCGGGCCGGGGTTTGAGTCCATCCTGCAACTTATGGCCAGACCCGAACTTGAGGAGTTTTTCCCTCGGCTCAACCTGGTGGCGTGCGCGGCGTCGGGATTCCCGCCCGATCTTGCGGCCAAAGCCAGGGCCCAAGGAGCGGCCCTGCATGAAGGATACAGGGAGATGCTTTTGGCCCATCCGGAAATCAACCTGCTCGTGGAATTGACCGGCCGCCCCGAGTTGCTGCGCTCCCTGCGGCAGTCCATGCCGCCGACCATCTCCATCCTGGATCACATCTCCGCAGTGTTCCTGTGCGCATTGCTGATCATGTCCGAGGTCTCCAGCAAATGCAAGGTGGATCTGAGCGGACAGCAATCTCTTCTGCATGCGGTCATGGATGAAATGCACGACGACGTCCTGTTCCTGGACGCCCAAGGCCGGATTCTGGACGTGAACAGGCATGTCTGCGAGCGGCTGGGCAAGAACAGGGAGGAACTGCTGCACAAGCCCTGCTGGGAGGTCGCCGCGGGGGGAGATCAGGGGCGGTGCAAGACCGGCGAGCGGACATGCCCTTTCCAGACCGCGCTGGACGAAGGCCGGGAGGCGGAATCCCTGCAAACCTGGGTGGACGCCCAAGGCCGGGTACGCTACTATCAGGTGCGGGCCTATCCTGTTTTGAGCAAGCAAGGCCGGGTGCGCAAGGTGATTGAGGTCCGCCGGGACGTGACTTTGCGCACGGAAATGGAAAAGCGCCTGCAACAGGCTGAAAAGCTGGCCGCCATCGGAGAGTTGTCCACCTATATTGCCCATGAGATCCGTAACCCGCTGTTCGCCATCGGCGGCTTTGCCAACGCCCTGCTCCGTTCCCCTGAACTGGCCGACGGCGCGAGGGAGAAGGTGCGGATCATTCTTGAGGAGTCCAAGCGCCTGGACTCCATCCTGAAGAGCATTCTCAATTTCTCCCGTCCGACCCAGGCCGACACTTCCGAGGTGGACGTCAACGGGGTTGTTATGGAAACTTTGCGACTCATGTGCATCGGCTGCGAGGAGCGCGGAGTGAAAGTAGACACGCAATTGGCAGAGGGCCTGGCTAAAATAAGAGGCGACGCGGAACTTCTCAAGCAATGTCTGATCAATCTCATCAAGAACGCCTTGGAGGCAATGCCGGACGGGGGTACTCTCTCGGTCCGTTCCGGCATGGCGTCTCATGACGTGTTCGTGACGGTCATGGATACGGGCGTGGGAATATCGGTGGAAAACCGGGAGAAGATTTTCAGTCCCTTTTTTACCACCAAGAAGAAGGAAGGTTCGGGGCTGGGGCTGGCCATGACCAAAAAAATCATCGGAGACCTAGGTGGTTCCTTGCGTCTGGAGAGCCAAGTCGGGCGCGGGACTACGGTCACCATTTTCCTGCCGCCGTATGTGTCGATCCAGCAGGAGCAGAAATTATTCACGTCGGGAAAAATCACGGATTCACCGCCGGGAGCGCCGTCGTGAAGAAGCTGCAACTCTCCCTGGGTATTAGAATCCTGGGTTTGGTTTCCCTGTTGACCGCCGTGGCCTTTTTCTGCCTGTTTATGGCCAATTCTTACTGGATGCGCCAGATTACCCTTTATCAGATCGACAGGCTCGGGCTGCGCTCTTCCGAACTCCTGAGCATGCTCATCGACGGGCCCATGCGTCGGGGAGACGACGAGGGCACCCATGAACAATTCCGCATCGCCGGCAGACTGTACGGCGACATCCGAGCCTACTTGACGGACTTCAGGGGCAATATCACGTACTCCACGAAGCCTGGCGTGTTGCGCCTGGACCTGACGAGCATCTACGGCCAGGAGAAGATCGGTGCTATGCTTGAGCAAAGTCTGAAGGAAGGACTGGATTCCAAGGCGTTGCTGGAGTTGCAGGAGCGTCCTTACTATCTCCGGGTGCGCAGCATCGCCAACGCTCCGGAGTGTTATCATTGCCATGGGGCCAGCCAGCCCATTCTGGGGGCGCTCGTTGAGTTTCAGAACTTGTATCCTGATTTCGCGAAATTAAGGACCATGCAGATGTACGGAGGAGGATTGGCCATGATCAGCTTGGTCGTTCTTCTGGCGGCACTGCTGTTTTATCTGCGTTCACGGCTTCTGAACCGGATCGGGGAATTGTCCATGGTCAGCCGGGAAATCCGCCAGGGCAACTATTCCGTGGACTTCATCATCGGCGGGGACGACGAGTTGGGGCAATTGGGCAAAGATCTGTCGTCCATGGTGCACCGACTGCAGACCGCGGAGAAGTTCGCGGCCATCGGCGAGTTTTCCATGTATATCGCCCATGAGATCCGCAATCCGCTGTTCGCCATCGGCGGCTTCGCCAACACCCTGTTGCGGGTGCCGAATCTGGACTCCACCAGCAGGCAGAAGATTCAGATCATATTGAAGGAATCCACTCGGCTGGACAACATCCTGCGCACGTTCATCAATTTTTCCAGGCCCATGGAGGCGGCCATGGTCCTGGTGGAGCCGAACCGCATCGTCAGGGAAGTGCTGGAATTGATTGATTTTAAGAAGAATTTTCCGCGAGTCAGGACTAAGCTGTTTCTGGATGAAGACGCCTGCCTGGTTCGGGGCGATGCGGAAATGATCAAGCAATGTCTGCTGAATCTGATCAAAAACGCCTTGTCCACCATGCCTGAGGGCGGTGATCTGAATATCCGCACCAGTAGCGGCGAGGATAACGTGGTCATCGAGATCACGGACACCGGTATTGGTTTGCCTCGGGAGGTCCTGGAGCATCCGTTCAATCCGTTTACCAGCCTGGAGTTGGCCATGACCCGTAAGATCATCATCGACCTGGGCGGGGAACTGCATTTGGAAAGCTGCCCCGGCACGGGTACGGGCAGCGAGTTGCGTCTGCCTAAGTACAAGGGCCAGTAAAAGGATTACAGGCGTTCCCGGAACATGGGCTTCCGAAAGCGGCCTGTTATCCATTGGAAATGCAGGACGGATTTACGACGTCATGGATTATGACATTGGAATCATATCTTTTTTGGAATACGGTTAAGACATGCACGAGGTGGTGTTGGCGACGAGAAACAAGGGCAAGGCCGCAGAGATCGTCGCCTTGCTGGAAGATTTCAATGTGCGGGTGCATACCCTGGACGAATTTCCTCATATCGGAGACATTCCGGAAACCGGCGCGACATTTGCCGAGAATGCCTTGATCAAGGCCAGGGCGGTGGCCCGGGCAACCGCCCTGACGGCGTTGGCCGATGATTCGGGACTGGAGGTGGACGCCCTGGACGGGGCGCCCGGCGTGTATTCCGCGCGTTTCGCCGGTCCCGGGGCGACGGATGCCCGAAACAACGAGAAGCTTTTACGGTTGTTGCAAAACGTGCCCTGGCCGGACCGCAGGGCCCGGTTCAGGTGTGTTGTCGCGGCGCATGCACCGCGGGCCGGAGGCCGGGAACTGCTGGCCGAAGGGTTTTGGGTCGGCCGCATTGTCCTTGAGCCGGCGGGAGACAAAGGGTTTGGTTACGACCCCTTGTTCCTGGACGAGGAACTGGGGCTGACCGCAGCGCAAATGGCTCCGGAGCAGAAGAACACCCGCAGTCACAGGGCCGCTGCCTTGCGTCGACTGTCTGCGCTCTGGTCTGATTTTATAAAAAAGCCGCTGAAGTCTTGACTTTGGCGGCTTGGATATGCATTTGCCAAGGAACGGGACAGGTCGTGTGGGCAATAACCAGCCCAGAACGATTCTTGCAAGTTCACCATGAGGCGAGAGATTCTTCCCGAGTCATTGGCGTCGTCCTTTTCTTCGCGTCTTCGTGCCTTCGCGTGAGGGAGAAGGAGGGTGGCACGCGAAGCCGCGAAGAACGCGAAGTCGTGAAGGGCGCAAAGCGGTTCGTGGCCCGACATCCGAGCCCGACATCTTAAGAACGATATGCCCGATCTGCGCTTATTTTTGATCATCCTGACGATTTTGGGTCTTTGGGGAGCAGGATTGCCCCGCGAGGCTCAAGCCAGCGCCCAGCGGGACTATGCCAACGGCTGGAACGAGTTCCAGCGGCTCCTCAAGGATCCGCAGCAATCCCAGCAACGCACCGCCTGGCTGGCCGTGCGCAATATGTTCAAGAGTGCGTATCAGAAATCCCCCAATGGCCCCAATGCTCCCAAGGCACTGTTTTATCTCGGGCGCGTCCACGAGGAGATGGGAGTCAGACTGGGGCAGCGTGCGGATTTTTCCCAGGCCGCAGATTATTACGGACGGGTGGCCTTGCGGTTTCCTCATCATACCTGGGCTGACGACGCCCGGCTGCGCAAGGCGCGCATCCATCTTGAACACCTGGAGGATTCGGCTCAGGCCTATATTGACCTGCTGGCCATTGTTCACAATCATCCCAAGGGGGACATGGTTCCTCAAGCTCAGGCCTTGCTGCGGGAGTTGGATGCTTCGTTCCTGGCCAAGGTGAATCGAGAGTCGGGGGCGGCCCAGGCGGCTCCCGCCCCTGCGTTGCCGTCGGCTCGCGTTCCGGAGGCATCGGCGTCCGGTGCACCGGATGCCGGTCGGCAGGCGGCCCTACACTCACCCGCGACGCCCCGACAAGCAGGCGCGGGAGCCGACGCACAGCTGCTGCAGGTTCGTTATTGGAGCAGCGACGAGTACACGCGGGTAGTCCTGGATGTGGATTCCGAAGTCTCTTTTTCCCACCGCCTCTTGAATCCTGATCCGGATTTGGGCACGCCGCACCGGTTGATGATCGATCTGGAAGGGACCGTGCTCGGGCCGGATGCGCCCACTCAATTGCAGGTGGCGGATGGTATATTGCGGCAGGTGCGCAGCGGCCAGAACCAGCCCCATGTCAGTCGGGTGGTCCTGGATATTCAGCGTTTGGAGGACTTCCGGGTGTTCACCCTGGAAGGGCCGTTTCGCATCATCGTGGACGTCAGCGGCAGCAAGGCCGGCTCCCCCCCCACGGCTTCCGCGCAGCAACCCGCGGCCTCCAAACAGACTCAGACCACTCCCGGACGGGATGTTGCGGCAAGCTTGGTTGAACAACTCGGTCTGCAGGTCAGGACGATCATGATCGACCCCGGACATGGCGGCCGGGATCCCGGTGCTGTGGCTTTCGGCATTAAGGAAAAGGATATTGCTCTGCGTATGTCTCGTATCCTCGGCAAGATGCTGGAGGAGAAGGGGTTTCGCGTTTTGTACACCAGGACGAAGGACGTTTTCGTGCCGCTGGAGGAACGTACGGCCATGGCCAATGCCCAGAAGGCCGACCTGTTCCTGTCCATCCATGCCAATGCCCACCGCAATCCCAAGATCAATGGGTTTGAAATTTATACCCTGAACCTGGCCAGGACCGAGCACGCCATGCGCGTGGCGGCTCGGGAGAACGCGGTGTCCCCGAGACAAGTCAGCGACCTGCAGTTTATCCTGGCGGACTTGATGCTCAACTCCAAGGTCAGCGAGTCCCGCGAGTTGGCCACCAAAATCCATACGCGCACGATCCAGGGAGTGCGCCGCACGCATCCCAATCTGGCGGACAAGGGGGTTCGCGAAGCGCCGTTTTTTGTGCTGATGGGGGCCAAGATGCCCGCCGTGCTTGTGGAGTTGGGGTATCTGACCAACCGGGAAGAGGCCCGCCTGCTGAACACCGACGCCTACTTAAGGACCATGGCCCAAAGCCTCGTGCAGGGCGTGTTGGCCTATAGGGACCACGTCGGACGGCACGCTAAACTGTAGGGGCGAAAAATTTTTCGCCC
>DBNV01000088.1:28126-42059 GCA_002299865.1 Desulfonatronaceae bacterium UBA663
GAAAAATTTTTCGCCCCTACACCTTCACCCTATTCTCCGTTTGCGCGCACCGGAAGTTCTTAAGCGGCCAAGGGCGCGGTCCTGCGGTGACAAGGAGGCGTTATTCACGAGCGCATTGACCGGCATCAGGCTGCAGTCTACGATCGTTGGCACGAGACCGAAGCCGGGACCTTCGCTCTGGCCCAGGAAAAGCGCTTGCTGCAGCATTTCATGGCACCCTGGACCAGACGGCAGCAACGCCTGTTGGAAGTGGGCTGCGGTCCCGGCCGTTTTTTGCAGTTTTTCTGGGAAAGCGGTTTTGACGTCACCGGGTTGGACGCGTCGCCGGCCATGTTGGAACTGGCCCGGGAACGCCTGGGGAGCAAAGCGGAACTGCATGTCGGCCAGGCCGAACACCTGCCTTTCGACGACAAGGAGTTCGACGTGGTGGCCTTGCTCACGCTCCTGGAATTTTGCCCGGAACCCGGTCAGGTCATTGACGAGGCCCTGCGTGTGGCGCGCAAGGCCATCCTGGTCACCTTTCTGAACAAACACTCATGCTACGGCACGGCCAAGCGCCTGTCTCGCGAGTCCCGAGGATTACTGAGCAAGGCCCGCTGGTTTTCGTGGTGGGAAATCCGTAGCCTGTTGATTCAACGCGCGGGCAAACGCCCCATGATGGCCGCGTCGGTATTGCCGGGGCCGCGCCGGACATGGTCGGCCAAGTCATGCTTGCGGCGGGTCAATGGTCGGCTTTGGCCGCCTTTTGTCGGGGCCTACGCCGGGGTGCGCTGCGACTTGGTGGGGGACGCGCCGCTGACGCCGATCTTGGTCTGGAAGGAAAAGGTCAAGCTGCGCCCCGTGGGCGGCCCCGCCTCCTCCGGGGTCAACAGTGGAGCCAGCTTCCAGTCAGCTTATGCTCCGGCAAGATGCCGGAGCCACTTCTCTATGGATGATGTCGAAAATTCGTCCTCTAGATTTTCGACGTTTCGGCCGGCGAAATGCGCGTAGGCGCCCTCTGCGCAAGTAGGTGAGCGGCGACGCAGCAATTGGGGGTTTTTGAATGGAATATCATGTCGGACCGGCCACGGGCCAGACCGCGAACTCGGGCTTGGGCTTGAACCCCACGCCCAGGGCGCCCTTGTGCAGGTAGAGCACCCAGGCCCAGTCCGTCTCGAAAAAGCTGGTGGTGGACGACCAGTAGGCTTCTTGAACCTTTGCGAACGGATGGCCCGCGGGCAGGGCCGGATTGTGGGCCGAACAGTCCACCAGGGATTCCAGTTCCAGGATGTTCGGCAGCCGCCAGCTCAGGCCTTGGTGAAGCCCTTGATCCACCAACGCGCGCATACTGTCCAAGGCCCCTGTCCAGG
The DNA here is from genome assembly GCA_002299865.1 of Desulfonatronaceae bacterium UBA663. Lineage (GTDB taxonomy): Bacteria > Desulfobacterota > Desulfovibrionia > Desulfovibrionales > Desulfonatronaceae > Desulfonatronum. The sequence continues at coordinate 29,476 of DBNV01000088.1, forward strand.
ATACGGGGCCGCCGGTCAGATTCGCCCGGGCATGCCAAACTAGACCGGTCAGGCGGTCTTGCACCACGTTCCCACGCAATTCAAAACGGGGTTTGGGCCAGGGAGCGCCAAAGCGAATTTCTCCATCCTGCCCCGTGCCGGAACAGGGAATTTTTCCACCCCGGGCGTTAAAACAGGCCGTCTGTCCGGTTTGCCACAACCGGGACGCGTCACCGCCGCGCACCAGCCACGCCAGATAGTATTGGTCCTTGCGTCCGTAAAAGGTGCGCGCGCCTTCCAGGTGCACATACCAGGCATAGCCTGGATTGATCGCCGCGTTGGTGGAAGTCCAGTACCAGCCTAGAACCACGTTCTCAAAGGGATGGCCGGCCGGGAGGGCCGGTTTTTTGGCTTGATAGTCGATCAGGCTGAGCAGTTCCCGGCGGTTGGGCAGCCGCCAATCCGCATGGCCGAAAACGCGCTTCACGTTCATCTCAGCCACCTGTTTCAGGGCTTCGGGCCAGGTCAGGGGAAATTCAGCCAAGTTGGCATTGCGCGTCCAGAGCAATCCGGTGAGCCGGTCTAAAACAACGTCGCCTTGATGGGCAAATCGCGGCTCGGGCCATGCCGCTCCTAATCTGATGGCCGCATCCTGGCCCGAACCGGCGCAATCGATCTTCCACCCTTGTTCGTCATAACAGAGGCTTTGACCAGTGGAGCGGATCATGGTCGGCTTTGCTCCGAGAGGCTCTCCAGAAAGTCACGGGCAGCCTTGGCCCCGGCAGTGGCGCAGTTCTGCCTCTTGAGAAAATCCAGCAGGCGGAACTCCTTCAATTCCGGAGCAATCAATGCTTCGGACGGCTCCTTTTCCAGGCGCATCAGGTTCAGGGTGCGCTGCATGACGGCTTCTGTTATTGGGGCGGAGACAAGGATTGTCAAGGAGAGCTGTTTGCAGTGCTTTATCAATGCAAGCTGCGCAAGACATAATCGAATGCAACGCAGGAGGCTGACATGGGCGATTTGAACGCGTGCAGACAGTGGCTAAACGAGATCGACTGGGACATGATCCACGAGGATGCGGTGACCATGTTTTTGGAGTGGGGCAACAACAACTGGCACGACGCTCTGCGTCGGCCGGTGCGCGGCTCGGATGAATACTCCGTCTATTTCGTGATCGACACCTGGGTCGAGCCCAAGGTGGTGCTCATGAAGATGAACAACTACGGCTCCACGACCCTGTGCGAAAAGCGCCTGCCCGAGGATCTGGCCAAGCGCTATCTGGAATTCATTGGCGGCTTGCGGGGCATCCACGAACTCAGTCCCGAGGTCAAGGATTGGCTGGCCAAGGAGTTGGAGAAGTAGCGACGTAAACAGCCGCTACGTGCGGGCGACCTTGAACAGTTCGGACAGGCGGCTTGAACCACGTTCCCACGCAATTCAAAACGGGGTTCGGGCCAGTCAAGGCGAGCCCTGTCAGGACCGATCCGGCGGAAAGGGGCACGTGCCCGATGCGTCCACGTCCGCCGCGCAAACCATCGTTATGCATACCATTTCGACTGCTCCCTTGACATTTTTCCCGGCCCGTCCCTATACGTTCAGACCCTTGAAATGAATAATACAGGCATGTTCCAGGGGACAAGCGGTCCCTTTTCGTTTTAACCAGAAACACCGATGCCCTGAAGGAGGCCGAATGGAAGATAAGATCAAAATCCAACGAACCTACGCCCTGGTGGGGCACGGCGGTTGCGGCAAAACATCCGTGGCGGAAATGTTGCTCTTCAATACCGGCGTGGTCAACCGTCTGGGCAAAGTCGACGAAGGCACGACATGCCTGGACTACGAGCCCGAGGAAATCAAGCGCCGGGGCAGCATCCAGCCCGGTTTCGCCAGCTATCAATGGAAGAAAAACCAGCATTTCCTGATCGATACTCCCGGTGACAACAACTTTTCCGCAGACCTGCCGTATTTGCTGACGGCCGCAGACGCGGCGGTGTTCGTGGTCGACGCCGTGGACGGGGTCAAACCATTGACCAAGCGCTGTTGGGCCGAGGTGAAAAAGCTGAATTTGCCGGCCATGGTGGTCATCAACAAGATGGACCGGGACCGGGCCGATTTCGAAATGGCGTTTAACGGTCTGCGCGAAATTTTGGGTATCAAGCCGGTCCTGCTGCACCTGCCCTTGGGCACGGAGCAGGATTTCCGCGGAGTGGTAGATGTTCTTGCGGGTCAGGCCCTGTTCTTCGACGATAAGGGCGGCCTCAAACCCGGTGACATACCTGGGGACATAGTCGCAGAGATGGAGAGCATGCGTGAGACCATGATGGAAAACATCGCGGAGAGCGATGAGGTCCTCATGGAAAAATACTTGGAAGAAGGGGCCTTGACCCTGGAAGAAATGCAGGCCGCCCTGCGTCAAGGCGTGCTCAAGGGTGAATTGACCCCGGTGACCGTCAGCGCGGCCCTGATCAACCGGGGGGCGAACCTGCTCCTGGATGCGATCCAGGACCTGCTACCTTCGCCCTTGGACCGCGTCGGGCCATGGATCGGCAAGGACGGCGCCGAGCGGCTTGCCGCCGAGCGGTCCGCCGCGTTGGATGCGCCCACGGCGTGCTTTGTCTGTAAAACCATCGCCGACCCTTTCACCGGGCAGCTCAGCGTGATGCGTGTGCTCTCCGGGACCGTCGCATCGGACATGACCCTGGCCAACCCGGGCCAGGACGCCAAGGAACGTCTTGGACAGTTGTTGTTGCTTCAGGGCAAGACGACCTCCCTGTGCAAGGAAACCCTGGGTCCCGGCGCCATCGTGGCCGTGGCCAAGCTGAAGAATACCTCCACGGCGGACACGTTGTGTGATGAAAAATTTCCCTTCATGTTGGAAGCGCCGGCCTTGCCCACGAGCATGATCACCTACGCCCTGGGTGCCGCCGAAAAAGGCGAGGAGGACAAGGTTTTTTCAGCAGTGCAGAAGCTTCTGGACGAGGATGTGTCCTTGACCATTTCCCGGGGCGACGAGACCGGCGAGATGCTGCTTTCAGGCATGGGCCAGATGCATATCGAGACGGCCGTGGAAAAGGTCCGCCGCCGCTACAAGGTGGACATCATGCTCAAGCCGCCCAAAGTCCCCTACCGGGAAACCATCAAAGGCCGGGCCGAGGTCCAGGGACGGCACAAGAAGCAGTCCGGCGGCCGCGGCCAGTTTGGAGACTGTTGGATACGCATGGAGCCCCTGCCTCGGGGAACGGGCTATGAATTCGTGGACGCCATTGTCGGCGGGTCCATCCCCCGGCAGTATATTCCGGCGGTGGATAAGGGCATTCAGGAAGCCTCCCAGCGCGGCGTAGTGGCCGGATACCCCCTGGTGGACTTCAAGGTGACCCTGTTCGATGGTTCCTTCCACACCGTGGACTCCTCGGAAATGGCCTTCAAGGTGGCCGGATCCCTGGCCTTTAAAAAGGCTGCGGAAGAGGCCAAGATTCAGTTGCTGGAGCCCATCGTGCTGATGACCGTGTACACTCCGGATGAGTTCATGGGTGACATCATCGGCGACCTTTCCAGCCGTCGGGGCAAGATCCTGGGCACGGACTCCCAGGCCGGGGTCACCGAAATCAGGGCCCATGTGCCCATGGCTGAGGTCCTGGAATACGCGCCGACTCTGCGTTCCATGACCGGCGGCCAAGGCACATTTGTGATGGAATTCGATCACTATGAGGAATGCCCGCCGCCTGTGGCGGAGAAGGTGATCGCCGGCTCCAAGGTCGAATAGGATTGATTGTTCGTCTTTGAAAAGGTAAGCGACCTGACCAAAGGGGTGGCTTGGTCCGCCCCTTTTCTTTTTCATGAGCACCACGACAATCTCTGAATCGCGAAGTCCCGAGATCCTGGCTCCGGCCGGAGATAAAACGGCTTTTCTGGCGGCCCTGGCCGCCGGAGCGGACGCAGTCTACTGCGGGCTGAAGCATTTTTCAGCGCGCATGGAGGCGGAGAACTTCTCCCTGCGCGAGCTGGCCCAACTGACCGCTCTGGCCCATGCCAAGGGCCGGCGGGTACTGGTGGCCATGAACTCCCTGCTCAAGCCCCATGATTTGCCGGCTGCCGGACGTCTGGTGGACCAGTTGCAACGCATCGTCCACCCGGACGGTTTGATCGTCCAGGACTTGGGTTTCCTGGATCTGGTCCGGCAGACGGGCTTTAGCGGAGAGGTGCACCTATCTACTTTGGCCTGCGTGGGCAATCCCGCTGGACTTGCGGCTGTTCAACGCCTTGGCGTGCGGCAGGTGGTCCTGCCCAGGGAGCTGGACCTGGACGAGATCAAACTCATGGCCCGGATCTGCCCGCCGGGCCTGGGTCTGGAAGTCTTTGTCCACGGCGCGTTGTGTTATGCTGTTTCCGGCCGGTGCTACTGGAGCAGCTACATGGGCGGCAAGAGCGGACTGCGCGGGCGTTGCGTTCAGCCCTGCCGTCGGCTTTACAGCCATGAGGGCCGTCAGGGCCGTTTTTTTTCCTGCCTGGATCTGAGTTTGGACATCCTGGTGAAAACCCTGCTGGATCTTCCCGAGGTGCGCACCTGGAAGATAGAGGGCCGTAAAAAGAGCGCCCACTACGTGTTCCACACGGTCGCGGCCTACCGCATGCTGCGCGACGACCCAGGGGCAAGCAGGGTTAAGAAGGACGCCCTGGAGTTGATTTCCGTGGCCTTGGGCCGACCCGGCTCCCGCGCCGGTTACCTGCCCCAGCGTCCGCATCTGCCCCTTGATCCCCTTGAGCAGCACGGTTCCGGTTTGTTGGTCGGCTGCATTCCCAAGGACGCCAAGACGCTTTTTGTTCGCCCGAGGATTGCCTTGCAGCCCGGTGACCTGCTGCGTCTGGGCTCGGAGGATCAGCCCTGGCACCGGATCATCCGGGTGTCGCGCTTCGTGCCCAAGGGGGTGCGCTTCGAGTTGGAACAGGCTACCCGGCGTGGCGCCAAGCCCGGTCCTTGTCCACCTGCGGGGATAGCCCTGTGGTTGGTGGACCGTCGCGAGCCGGAACTGCGTCGTTTGCTGCAAGTCTGGGAGCAAGAGTTGAATCAGGTTCTGCCAGACGCCGGCCTGCAGGCTAACGAAGGTGGAGCCGGCTTCCAGCCGGCTCATGCTCCGGCAAGATGCCGGAGCCACATCGGTCCCTCCTTGTTTGTGCCGAGCCTGCCCAGGCCGCTTCGCAAGGCACCCGGCACACGGGAGATGGTCGTATCCCGACGCCCTCAACGCCGCCAGGAGCGCACGGTCCAGGCCATGTGGCTGGATCCCCAATTTTTGGAACGCATGGCTCCGGCCACATGCCGCGATCTCTGCTGGTGGCTGCCCCCGGTGATCTGGCCCAATGAGGAAACGCTTTGGTTAGACGCCCTGGAGCAGGTCCGATCCTTTGGGGCGAGCATGTTTGTTTGCAACGCTCCTTGGCAGTCGGCCCTTTTCGTGGCGGGTGCGCACTCGGACAGAGAGGAAATTTGGGCCGGACCGTTCTGCAACACGGCCAACGCCCTGGCCGTAGATGCCCTGCGCCGGATGGGGTTTGCCGGGGCCGTGGTCAGTCCGGAACTGGACGAAGAGTCCCTGTTGGCCTTGCCGGGAAGTGCCTCACTGCCCTTAGGCGTGGTCCTGCGGGGCATGTGGCCTTTGGCCGTTTCCCGCTGGCAGGCTGAGGAATTGCACCTGGAAAAACCCGTGATCAGCCCCAAGGAGGAGACCGCATGGACTCGAAAAATCGGCCAGAATCTTTGGGTATTCCCGGACTGGTCCCTTGATTTGACCGGATTCCAAAACAAGCTGGAGTCAGCGGGATACCGACTTTTTATCCAGCTTCATGAAAAACTGCCCGCCGGGCTGCGGGAGAGGCCCCGGACTTCGGCCTTTAACTGGAACCTAAGACTGCTGTAACGATCAACGCACAAATATTGTTCAATCCTTCGGCAGGTTAGCGCCGAAAGTTAGCGTTTAATGGTCAGAACCTGGCCGGGGTAGATCACGTTGTTGGTGCCGAGCTTGTTCAACCGGCGGATTTCATCCACCGTGACCCCGTAGGTCCGGCTGATCCGAAAAAGGGTTTCCCCGGCGCGGACTTCATGCAGGATCGGCTTGGCGGCAGCCGGCCGAGCCGGAGCCGGCTGAGCCGGTGCGGCGGCTTGGGTGGTCTGTCGGGCCGGCTGCTGGGTCGGCCTGGGAGTCGTCACCGCAGGTTGTTCCCGCCTTGCCGCAACCTCCGCGAACTGCTCCCTCATTTCCCGGGAGAGCTTGTCCACACGCATGGTCAGGATGCTGAAATCGCCCTGCATCCGCACCAGTGACTGCTGCCGGCCGCTTTCCTGGTTTTCCAGACCCACCAACCGAGAATCCAATACGTCGAGCCTGGCCAGGATATCCTGCAGTTGCCTTTCGGACACCGTCTCCTTGCCTGAAGAAAAAATAACCACCAGGAGCACCAGGACGAAGATTCCGATGCCGCCCAGGATCAGGAGTTTGCCCCGGCCTTCCAGAAAATTACGCGGGCTGGTTTCCTTCGCTTCCGGCGGGGAGGTTTCCCGCGGTTCCTGTTCCATGGCCTCAAGCTTTTGCAGCCAGCTTTTCTTATCCATAACTGATCTCCGTTGCTGTGATGGTGTTCAAGGCATGTCGACGCATGGTTCCAGAAAACGCCATGGGATGCAAGGACTTTTCTCCGGCCCAAATTCTCCCTAGAGGGCGCACTACTTGTGGAAAGGCCCGGTCCATGAGGTGCTGCGGAAAAAAATGCAAAAAAACTCTTGACAAGCCCCCAAGGGCTCATTTACTAACTTTGTCCATGTCACCCGCTTTGACCATTCCCCACAGTACCAATTTTTATTTTGGCTTTTTTTATTTTTGGCGCAACGTGGCCTGTGGTCAAGGGGGAGCGGTGTAGTCGGAATAGCAGAACATCATAAAAACCGCACTCAAAAGGCCGCAGGCGATACGCCGGCGGCCTTTTTTGCGGTCAAGTCCGGTGTTAAGCGCAAGGCCGATTTGGGGCGCGACAAGGGAGGAATGGATCATGCAGAACATGCACCTGGGCAAGGCGGTACGACTGGAGCGAATCTTCAACCGCAACACCGGGCGGACCATCATCGTGCCTATGGACCACGGGGTCAGCGTAGGCCCCATTTCCGGATTGGTGGACATGCGCTCAACCATCAACGACGTGGCCGAGGGCGGGGCCAACGCCATCATTTTGCACAAGGGGCTGGTGCGCTGCTCCCACCGGGGCAAGGGCGCGGACATCGGCCTGATCGTGCACCTTTCGGCCAGCACTTCCCTGTCACCCTTTCCCAATGCCAAGACCCTGGTGGGCACGGTGGAGGATGCCATCAAGCTGGGCGCGGACGCGGTCAGCCTGCACGTCAATCTGGGCGACGAGACCGAGCGGCACATGCTGGAGCAGATGGGCCGGGTGACCACTAAGGCCATGGACTGGGGCATGCCCGTGCTGGCCATGGTTTACGCCCGGGGGCCGAAGGTCAAGAACGAGTACGACCCCGAAGTGGTGGCCCACTGCGCCCGGGTGGGCGTGGAGCTGGGCGCGGACGTGGTCAAGGTGCCCTACACCGGAAGCGTGGACACCTTCCGGCCCGTGGTGGACGGCTGCTGCGTGCCCGTGGTCATTGCCGGCGGCCCCAAGCTGGATAGCGCCCAGGACCTGCTGGTCATGGTCTACGACAGTCTGCAGGCCGGCGGCGCGGGGTTGTCCATCGGCCGGAACATCTTCCAGGCGGCCCAACCCTCGCGTCTGGTTCAGGCTCTGCACGGCATTGTGCACGACGACTGGGATGTGACCCAAGCCATGGAACTCCTCCAATAAAAGGAACCCATCATGACTCAAATCTGGTTGAAAGCCGTGCCCTTTGACAAGCATCTGGTCACCCTGGCCTTGGAATCCGGGGTGGACGCCCTGATCACGACCTCGGACCGGGTCGGGGACGTGGCGGCTCTGGGCCGGGTGCGGGTCCTGGCCGAGGAAGAGGTTACGTTCATTGCCCTGCAATCCAAGGCGGACGAGGAAGCGGCCGTGCACGGCCTGCGTGCCGGCAAACCCGTGGCCCTGACCCAGGGCTGGGAGATCATTCCGGTGGAGAACATCCTGGCCCAGGCTGAGGGCTTGGGCGTGGAGGTCTCTTCCCTGGAACAGGCCAGGCTGGCCGCGGGCATCCTGGAGCGCGGCGTGGACTTCGTGGTGATTCTGCCCGCCGCCGCGGCCGAACTCAAGGCCATCGTGGCCGCGCTCAAACTCTCCGAGGGCCGCCTGGACCTGGATGCGGCCGTCATTGAGGAGATCACGCCCGTGGGCCTCGGCCACCGGGTCTGCGTGGACACCTGTTCCCTGTTCAAGACCGGGCAGGGCATGCTGGTGGGCAATTCCAGCGCCTTCACCTTATTGGTCCACGCAGAAACCGAGGAAAATATCTATGTCGCGGCCAGGCCGTTTCGGATCAATGCCGGGGCCGTGCACGCCTACACTCTCCTGCCTCGCAACCGCACCGCGTATCTCGGCGAGATCCAGGCCGGCCAGGAAATCCTGGTGGTGAATGCCCAGGGCCGAACCTCCTTGGCCGTGGTCGGCCGCAGCAAGGTGGAAATTCGCCCCCTGATCCTTATTGCCGCTTCCTGTGGGGAACGGCGCGGCAGCATCTTTTTGCAGAACGCGGAAACCATCCGTCTGGTCAGGCCTGACGGCAGCCCGGTGAGCGTGGTCGCCTTGGCCCCAGGTGACCAAGTGCTCTGCCGCCTGGACACGGCGGGCCGGCATTTCGGCATGGCTATTGCCGAGGAGATCAGCGAAACATGAGCATCGATTCAAAACGCGAGGCGACCCCGGACAACGAGGTCCGGCTGGCGCAAATCCGCCGGGACATCGACGCCCTGGACCAGGATCTGCTGGCCCTGCTCAACCGTCGCGCCGGCTTGAGCCTGGAGGTGGGACGGCTCAAGCAGGACCGTCGGGAGATCATTTTTAAGCCGTTCCGGGAAAAGGAGGTTTTGTCCCGGCTGGCCCAGGCCAATCCCGGCCCCCTGCCCGAGACGCATCTGCGCGCCATTTACCGCGAGATTCTTTCCTCGTCACGCCGGTTGCAGCGACCCCAGACCATTGTTTATCTCGGACCCGAGGGCACGTTCTCTCACTTTGCCGGGCTGGAATACCTGGGGCATAGCGGAAATTTCCAGCCCAGAAACAATCTGCACGATGTTTTTGCTGCGGTGGCCAGCGGGGAGGCCGAGCTGGGGGTGATTCCCCTGGAAAACTCCCTCCAGGGCACTGTGGGTCAGAGCCTGGATCTGTTCCTGCAGTTCGAGGTCCATGTCCAGGCGGAAATTTATTGCAAGATCAGTCACGCCCTGCTGGCTTTGAAAGGACAGACGGCAGACGTGGAGCGGGTTTATTCCCATCCCCAGGCCCTGGACCAGTGCGCGGCCTGGCTGCGTGCGAACCTGCCCGCGGCCAGGATCATTCCCACGGAAAGCACGGCCGCTGCGGCCAGACGCGTCTTGGAGGAAGCAGGCTCTGCGGCCATCGGGCACGTGCGCGTGGCGAACATGCTCGGATTGACCGTCCTGGCCCGGCGCATCGAGGATCAGTCGGACAACTGGACCCGGTTTCTGATCATCGGGGCCCAGCCTCCGGAGGAGGGCAATCGGGACAAGACGTCCATGCTGTTCACCCTGCCGGACAAGCCCGGGGCCTTGGCCGAGGTGCTGAACCTGCTGGCCAGGGAAGGCATCAACCTGAAAAAACTTGAATCCCGGCCCCTGCGCGGGGAAAAATGGAAATACGTCTTTTTCGTGGATTTGGAATGCGACGTCAGCCGTCGGGAATATCAACAAGTGCAGGCCGATTTGCGCAACAGCTGCCATACCCTGCGCATCCTGGGCAGCTATCCGTCCGGGCCGTATCTGGACGTTTCCCGGGATTAGAACTTTAGGACGAGGAATTAATGAGCATGCCTATCGCACCCGCAGTCGCCATTCAGGCCCCGACTTCCAAGTCCCTGTCCCATCGGGCCGTGATCGCTGCGGCCCTGGCCCGGGGCGCATCCCGCCTGGACAATGTCCTGGAAAGCGAGGATCTGGAGCGGACCATGGACGTTTTGGTCCGGGCCAGGGCCGGGATGCGCCGCGAGGGCCCCGGCGCGTACACGGTGTCCGGCATGGCCCACGGCCCGCAAGGCAGCCTGACAGACACTACTCCTCTGGTCATGGACGTGGGCGAATCCGGCACCACCTGCCGCCTGCTTACGGCGGTTCTGGCCGCAGGCCGGGGCTGTTTTCAAATCCAGGGCCGGGGCAAGATGCACTCCCGGCCCATAGCCAGCTTAGTAAACGTTCTGCTGAACCAGGGTGCTAAGATCGAATATCTGGAACGACCGGGCTGCCCGCCGCTGCTGTTGCGGGCCTTCGGGCTGTCCGGAGGGGAAACAGCCATAGATCTGGATGAATCCAGCCAATACCTGTCCGGCCTGCTTTTGGCCGCGCCCCTGGCCCGCGCACCCATGACCATCGCTATTGTCGGACATAAGGTGGTTTCCTGGCCTTACGTGGGGCTAACCCTGCAGATCATGGAGGATTTCGGCCTCGCCTTCCGCGTCCAGGCCCTGAACAAGAACGGATGGGCCGACGTGTCCTGGCGTGATCCGGGTGAGATCGTCCCGGACAGGCTGCGGATCATGGTTCAGCCGGGCACCTATCAGGCCCGGAACACGACCGTGGAAGGGGACTGGAGCAACGCCTCCTATTTTCTAGCCGCCGGGGCGCTAAGCCCGATTCCCGTAGGCGTGACCGGCCTGCGCCAAGATTCCCTGCAGGGCGACCGGGCCATCGCCGACATCCTGCAGCGCATGGGCGCAACCGTGCACTGGCAAAAAGACATGATCCTGGTCTTAGGGGGGCGTCTATGCGGGGTGGATCTGGACATGGGCCACTGCCCGGACCTAGTGCCCACGGTGGCCGCTGTGGCGGCCCAGGCCAAAGGAGCGACCACCATTTGCAACGTGGCCCACTTGCGGATCAAGGAAAGTGATCGCCTGGACGCCGTGGCTACGGAACTGGGACGCGTCGGCGCGAAGATCACGATCCTGGACGATGGCCTGGTCATTGAGCCCGCGCCGCTGCCCAGGGGCCGGCGGTTGGCCTTCAGAACCTACGGCGATCACCGCTTGGCCATGAGTCTGTCGCTGCTGGAATTGGGCGGGATCGACGTGGATCTGGACCAGCCCGGCTGCGTGGCCAAATCCTTTCCGGAGTTCTGGACGCGCTGGACTGAACTGAAAAACGGTCTTTCTAGTGTCGGCGGGGGAATGAGGTGAACCTGGGCGGACGGTATCAGGTCGGGAGGATTACCCGCTGCTGCGTGATCGGCTCTCAAGGGCGGATGGGCACCTTGTTTGCCTCTCGCTTGCAGGCCGCTGGGATCACGGTTGCCGGTCTGGACCAGCCGCTGGAAAAGCAACATTTGGCCGAGGCCCTGCCTGGTCAGGACTTGGTGCTGCTGGCCGTGCCAGCCCCGGTGTTGGAAGATGTCCTGATCCAGTGCGTCGAACATCTTTCGCCTGAAACCATGCTCATGGACATCTGCTCCGTGAAGGTTCTGCCTATGGCCGCGATGCTCAAACATCACGCCGGTCCCGTGGTGGGGACCCACCCCCTGTTCGGTCCTGAGCCGGATCAGAACGCGCGGATGGCCGTGACTCCGGGCCGCGGGGATCAGGCCCTGGCCGCGATCATGTACCTTTTGGCCGGACTGGGCTTCACGCCGTTTTTAACTACTCCTGAAACCCATGACCGGGCCATGGCCGCAGTGCAGGGGCTCAACTTCGTGACCACCTGCGCCTATTTGTCCGCCTTGGCCGAGGACGAGAGCCTGGAGTCCTTTCTGACGCCCTCTTTTTTCCGGCGATTGGAAGCGGCCAGGAAAATGCTCACTGAAGACGCGGCCATGTTCGTGGACTTGTTCGAAATCAATCCCTACAGCCAGGACGCAGTGCGCCTGTTTCGGTCCCACCTTAACCTGGCCGCGGGCGGGGACGTGGACGTGCTGGCCCAGCGGGCCGGCTGGTGGTGGCGAAAAAAGCAGATCAGGGGGACGACCGGCCCATGACGTGAACTCACCAATGCAATTATCGTATCAAGGCCGCTTTTCCCCCAGGGGAGGCGGCTTTTTTTGTGTTGATGAAGAACCAACACCCTACGAACCGTGAACCGTTGAACCTTAGGCACAAAGGAGCTTGACAATGCACATCGACCTAACCCAGCACGGCCAATGGCTGGCCGCGGACGTACAGACGCCCATCAGTCTGTTTCTCGGGCTGGTGGGCAAGCGCCAGGGCATCCTCCTGGAAAGCGCTGAGGTGGACGGCCGCTTGGGCCGCTACAGCCTGATCGCCTGGGATTTCCGGCTGCGCCTGAACTGCCGGGACGGACGCATGGAGGTCCGGACCGTTGATACACGCTTAAAGGATCTGGAACAGCTGGACGGCGCAGCGTTCATCCCGGCCCTGCGCCAAGTGTTGTCCTCTTTGCGGATCACGGCAACGGATGAGTTCGCTGATTTGCCCGCCCTGACCAGGG
>DBNV01000087.1 GCA_002299865.1 Desulfonatronaceae bacterium UBA663
ATCAACGCTACGCTAAACGATGGAAATAGAGCCGATATCATTACCTAAAGCCACCGCAAAATGCATGACCTTTGAAAAACATTGACAACAATCCGATGCCCGCGTAAGTGTCCTCCTTTTATCGGGATGTAGCGCAGACTGGGAGCGCACCTGAATGGGGTTCAGGGGGTCGGAGGTTCAAATCCTCTCATCCCGACCATGGCATCAAGGGGTTACGATATCATCATCGTAACCCTTTTTTCTTGCCGCTGCGCAGATTCCAGTGCCCCGTCCGCTTGAATCGCTTCAGGACCTCCCCGACGTAATCCCAGAGACCCCGGAACGCATACCCACGATGCTGATGCCGGCTTGATCGGCCAGAGCCACGCTTTCGGGAAGATCCAGAAAAAGGCTCTGTCCGGCCTCCACGCCGAGACAGGAAGCCCTGGCCTGGATCATGATCTTGATGGTTTGCTTGCCGATGGTCGGCAGATCCAGGCGTAGATCTTGGATGGGCTTGAAGATCTTGATCACCACGCAACCGGGACCGATCAGTTCTCCGGCCCGCAATATGGTTGCATCCGTGCCTTCCACGGCCTCTGCCGCGACAACGGTTTTCTTGCGCAACACAATGCACTGACCAATGTCCAGGGCCCCTAAGGACTTGGCCAGAGGCCAGCCCACATCCAGGTCCGCTTGCTCCTCGGCTGTAGGCTTGCGTTTCGTCAGGACGCCTTCGGGCGTGCGTAAATGGGGTAGAAAATCCAGGGCCGAAACCACGGCCATGCCCTCTTCTTCCAGCTCAGCGGCCACGGCCCGCAGGATCTCGTCGTCATGGGTGTTCTTGCTTCTCCAGAGCAGCTTGGCCGCGCGCCAGTCCGGCCGCAAGTTCGCAGCTCTGGCCTTGTGCACCTTGCCGGCCATGACCACCCGGCTTGCGCCCTGCTTCTTGCAAAAAGCGATGAGCTTGCCCAACTGTCCCAGGTGCAGCCATGCCCAAGCATCCAACTCTTTGGCCAAGGCCGGATCAGTTTCATCCACAAACCCAAGCCCCACCACGCGCAGCCCCTGTCGGCGCGCGCCTTCAAGCACCATGGCGGGCAAGTCCCCGCTGCCCGCAATCAGGGCCAATGTCGAGGAAGGACTAGGCATTGATCGACAAAAAAGCTTACGCTCAATAGAGCGGGACTTCCTGGCCGTTAACGCTGTTTTGGTTGTCCGTGGACACCCCCCGCGTGCTGCTTTGCAGAAAGTTCAACAAAAAATCCACAGCAGGGGAGTCCGGACATGCCGCCTTGACTTCTTCAATGGCTTCCTGGCGCTTTTTACCGGAACGCCAGATGATCTTGTAGGATTTTTCAATATCAGTCAGGGTCTGCTGGGAAAAACCCTGTCGCTTCAGGCCGATCATGTTCGGGCCGTAAAGCTTGGCCGGAGTGCCCGTGGCGATCATGTACGGCGGGATGTCCAAACTGATGCCGGCCTTGCCGCCGATAAAGGCGTAGTCTCCGATGCGCACGAACTGATGCACGGCGCACAGCCCGCCCAAGACCGCCTTGGAACCCACCTGGACATGGCCGCCCAGGGTGGCCGCGTTGGCCATGATCACGTTATCGCCCACCACGCAATCGTGGGCGATATGGGTATAGGCCATGAGCAGGCAGTCCGACCCGACGCGGGTCACGCCCTTGCCGTCCACGGTGCCCCGGTGCAGAGTAGTGTACTCGCGAATGACGTTTCTGTCGCCGATTTCCAGCCAGGTCGGCTCGCCCTGATATTTCAAGTGCTGGGGATCGCCGCCCACAAAGGCAAAGGAGTGAATATGACAATCCGCGCCAATGCGCGAATGCCGATGGATGCGCGCTTGCGCGTCCACCTTTGTCCTGTCGCCGATGATCACGTCTTCGTCGATCACGCAAAACGGTCCGACCGTGACGTCCTGCCCCAGTTGCGCGGCCGAATGCACCAGGGCCGTCGGATGAATGTCTACTGCCATCAACTCCTCTCTTGGATGACGAAAGCGCCGCTCAGCCGGGCTTCGCAGACCAATTGCCCGTCCACCTCGGCGGTGCCGTCCATTTTCCACATGTTCATCTTGCTTCTGGCGTTGCAGGCGTGCATGATCAGTTGATCACCCGGCACCACCTGGCGACGGAACTTGACCCGTTCCAGACCGGTGAATACGAAGAGCTTGTTCTTCACCTCCTCGGCGGGCTTGCTTTTGAGGAGCAGCAAGCCGACGGTCTGAGCCAGGGCCTCCACGATGAGCACTCCGGGCATCAGTGGATACCCGGGAAAATGCCCTTGAAAGTAAGGCTCGTTGAAGGTCACGTTCTTGATGGTCCTGATTTCCTGATGCGGAATGAACGAAAGAACTCTGTCCACCAGCAGAAAAGGAAACCGGTGCGGGAGCAAGTCGAAAATGCCCCGGATATCAATGCGCGAAGGATCGTTTTTAGTCATGGCTGTCCTCGGATTTCTGCGTCTTCAATACGGCCAGTTCTTTTTCCAGGGCGGCCACCCGTTTGACCAGTTCCGGCAGCCGGTTCCAGGAGGCGGCGATGCGCATAAACTTGCGCGCTTCCACTGCAGGCGAGCCCAAATAATCCTGCCCGCCTTCCAAAGAGCGGTTCACGCCGGACTTGGCGCCCACACGGCAGCCATCCCCCAGGTGCAGATGGTCGGCAATACCCACCTGACCGGCCAGGATCACCTTCTTCCCCAACTTGGAGCTGCCGGCAATGCCCACCTGGGACACGAGGATGCAGCCCGGACCGATTTCCACATTGTGGCCGATCTGGACCAGATTGTCGATTTTCGTGCCCCGGCCGATGCGCGTCACGTCCATGGTGGCCCGATCAATGGCGCAGTTGGCCCCGATTTCCACCTTGTCCTCAATGACAAGGCGTCCCACCTGAGGCATCTTTTCCAACCCCTGGGAAGACGGGGCATAACCGAAACCGTCGCTGCCCAGGACGGTTCCGGGATGGACGATCACGTCGTCGCCCAACACGGTCCCGGACATGAGCACTACGTTGGGATACAGCGTCACGCGCGCGCCCACCCGGCAATCCTCGCCCACATAGACCCCGCTGAACAGACGGCACCCCTCGTTCACCACCGCACCCGGGCCGATGCTGACAAAGGGATAGACCACGGAGTCAGGATGCACCGTGGCCTCGGGATGGATGAAGGCCAGTGCGCTGTGCCCGGTCAACCGCCCCTGCGGCTGTTCAAAAAGCTGCACAACCCGGACGAAATCCAGATACGGGCTGTCGCTGATCAACGCCCTGGATGCCTGTGCGGCGAATTCCGGAGCAAGGATCACCGCCCCGGCCTTGGTTTTGGCCAACAGCGATGCGTGCTTGGGGCTGGAAAGGAAGCTTAAGTCATGCTCGCCAGCCGATTCCAACGAGGCCACGCCGCAAATTTCCACGTCCGCTCCCCGGACGGGCAGGCCCAAGATCCCGGCCAGTTCATGGAGTGTCCTGGCCATTACTTCTTTTTCGTGCTCCAGGCTTTGTTGAATTCCTGCTTGATCTGCTCCGTGATGTTTACGGAATCGTCGGCATAGAGCAGTCCGGCGGACGTGCCGTCAATGATCATGGCAAAACCGTGCTTCTTGCCGTAATCCCGAATTGTGTTGAAAAGCAGTTCCAGAATCGGCTCGGTGAGACGATCCTCCTCGGCCCTCATTCTCACCTGAAAGGCCTGGACCTGGTCCTGAAAGTCCCGCATCAGGCGGCGGTATTCCAGTTCCTTGTTCTGCCTGGCCTCCTGACTGAGGACCGGGCCTTGGCGCTGCAAATCGTCACGCAATCTGGTCAGGGTTTCGTTCTTCTTGTCCAGTTCGGCTTTCATGGTTTCAAATCCGGCCCTTAACTCCGCCTGGGCCTTGGTGCCGGGGTCGGATTCGTTAATGATCACCTGTATGTTCACCACGCCGACTTTGCTCGCCCAGGCCGCCCCCGGCAAGAGCAGAACGGCAATGATCAACGCACTCAAAATTCTCCGCATGGTTTGTCTCCTTTGATCTGTTATAAATAATAAATGTGAATGTCAGAGGTCGGCGAGATCAAAAGAACTGGCCGATGGAAAACTCCACGCTGCTATGCCTCTCGCCTTCCAGCTTGTCCAGCCCATAGCCGTACTCCAGGCGCAACGGCCCCAGAGGCGAAAACCAGCGTATCCCGGTACCGACGCTCTTATAGAGGTCGGAGCCGAAATCCTGCCCGTCGTCCCAGGTGTTGCCCGCGTCGAAAAAGACCAGTCCGATCAAGCCTATTTCCTTGTTCAACGGGAACAGGTATTCAACGTTGGTGAAAAACTTCTTCACGCCGCCGATCCGGTCGTTGGTGAGCGGATCCCTGGGGGAAATCTCCCAGCCCGGATAGCCGCGCACGCTGTCCATGCCGCCCAAGTAAAAGCGCTCGAAGACCGGAGCTTCCTTGCCCTGATTGTCGAACAGAAACCCCACCTGCCCGCGCCAGTGGAAAACTGTATCCCAAAACAGGGGGTAGAAAAAATGTGAATTGAGCTTGGCTTTGATGAAGTTGTCGTCGCCCTGCAGGATGCCGCCAGCGTATTCCAGGGATAAGAGGTTCCGCGTGCCCCTGGAGGGGTTGAACCTGCGGTCCGTGGTGTCCCGGCCGATGGCCGCGTAGGCGACGCTGGCCCATTTTTCCCCTTTTGCGTCTCTGATCCGTTGCGCTGCGGTTTCTGCGACGTTGGTGATTTCGTAATGCTCCAGGCGGTAGTTCCAATAGAGTCTGGTGTATTCGCCCAAGGGATAGGCAAACCGGGCCCTGCCGCCTATGGCCTTGCGATCGTAGTCCCTATAGTCGTGGGTCCAGTAGTACAGGTCTTTGCCGACACTCAAGTCCGTGTCCCGCCAGGCCGGGTCGGTCAGGCCGATGTCGTACATGACGCGGCGTCCGCTAAAGGTGCCCCTGAAGGACAAGTTGTAACCCTTGCCGAAAAGATTGCGCTCCAGGATCGTGCCGGTGAAGAACAGTCTGTCCAGGCTGGAGTATCCGGCTCCGGCGCTGATCATACCAGTGGGCTTCTCCTTGACCGTGACCTTGAGATCCAGTTCGGTCGGGATTTCCGTGGCCACGGTTTCAATATCAACAGTTTCGAAGAAGTCCAGGCGGACCAGGCGTTCTTTGGAACGGGCCAGAAGATCGCCGCTGAACAGGTCGCCGTCCCCCAGGCGCATTTCCCGGCGGATGACGTTGTCCCTGGTTTTGGTATTGCCCTGGATCTCGACCCTGCGGATGTAGACCAGAGAGCCCTTGTACAGGACGTAGGTCACGTTGACCAGCAGTTCCTCGGCCTGGATGTCCAGTTCCACGTCGGCCTGGGCAAAGGCGTACCCGAATTCGGTATAGTGGTCGGCCAGGGTCTGCAAGTCTTGTCTGAGCACGGACCGGTCAAAGTAAGCGCCCCTGTCTTGCAGGTCGTCCAGCTGAACAAGCTTGCGCAGGTTTTCTTCCGGCTCCAGCATATCGCCCCTGAAGGCAATGGAACCGATCTTATACCGCGGTCCCTCCTCAATCTTGAAGACGATGCGGATGCCGTCCTCCAGATACTCCACTTCGGGGTGGCCGACCCTGGCATCCAGAAAACCGCGGTTGGCATAATAGGCTTCCAGGGCGGCGGCATCGCGCTCCAGCAGTTCTTCACGGAGAACACCATCCCCGGTGATCCAGGACAGGAGCCCGCGTTCGGTCAGAGCCAGCTCCCTTTTCAACTCGCGCTCGCTCAGCAAGTCCGCCCCTTTGATCTCGATTTCCTGAATAAACAGCCGGTTGCCTTCCTCAACAGTAATGTTCAGGCGGGCCTGCCTAGGATCGATCTGCTCCAAGCTGTAGCCCACCTCAGCCAGGTAATAGCCTTTTCGGCGGTACATTTCCCGAATCCTGGCCAAGTCCTCGGAAAGTATCCTGGGGTTGATCACGCCCCCAGTGCGGGTGCTGATGGCCTTGATGATGTCGGCTTCCCTGATCGCCTTGGCCCCGATCACGCTGATGGCCTGGATCCTTGGGCGTTCCTTGACTACGAAGATCAGTTCCTTGCCATCGGGGGTGTCGTCGACCCGGACCACGATGTCATCGAAAAAGCCCAGGTCAAACAACCTGCGGATGTCCTCGTTGACGACCTGAGGGTCGTATATCTGGCCCTGTTGGCTGCGGATACGCAGCAAGACCACGTCGGAACCAAGAATTTCGTTGCCCTCCACCCGGATTCTGGCGATGGTTGCCAGTTGTCGTAAATCGCGGGTGATTTTTTCGCTCAACTCTTCCACGGCCGGGAGCAGGTTGATCAAACCCTGCTGGACCACGAAAAAAGACTTGGTGGGCTTAAGCCCAAAGGCCTCCACCAGCCGCACGTCCAGACTCAGGCTCTCGCTCACCTGGTTGAAACTGCCGTAGACACTGTAGGCCGAGCCGGACAACAAGGCCATGTCCCGGGCTGCGCGCAAATCCAATTGGGTCAGTTCCTGATCGCGCAGCAGTTGCAGAGTTTGATCCCCCGGATGGACCTTGAACCCTTTGGCGCGCAGCTGCTCGCGCAGCAGTTCGGGCAATTCTTCATGAAGGTGGCTTAGCTCCGGGGCCGCGTTGATCTCAAAGGGCAGAACCAGGATCTTGACAATTTCCCCTTGTTGGGCGCCGGAAGGGACGGGCGCGCCGATCAGGAAGACCAGGGTCGAAAAAAAACAACCCAGCCAAAGAGGGATCAAGCGGAATGTGGGCATGGCGATTTTCCTCGCATCTGAACGGAATTTAGAGAGCGAACAGTTCGCCCCCGCGCAGTTCGTAACGCCGCTGCATGGCCATGGCCAATTCCTGGTTGTGGGTCACCACCACCAGACTGGTGCGCAATGTTTGATGAACATGCAGGAGCAGTTCCTTGACCTTGTTTCCAGCTTCCTCATCCAGGTTGCCGGTGGGCTCGTCCGCGAGGATCACCTTGGGTTTGAGCAGCAGCGCTCTGGCAATGGCCGCGCGCTGGCGCTCCCCGCCGGAAAGGGTAGTGGCGCGGTGATGCAGGCGGTTCTCCAAACCCACCATGCTCAAGATGGTCGTCGCTTCCCGGCGGGACCAGGCATGGGTTTGACCGGCGATCAGGCCGGGCATGGCCACGTTTTCCAGGGCCGTGAACTCCGGCAGCAAATGGTGGAACTGAAACACGAATCCAATGTGTTGATTCCGAATCCGGTTCGTATCCTGCCGTCTCAGGGTTTGCAGATCCTGGCCGGAAAAACTGATCCTGCCCCAGGAGGGTTTGTCCAGGGTGCCGAGAATGTGCATCAGGGTGGACTTGCCCGAGCCTGACGCTCCAACGATGGCCGCGGACTCCCCCGGAAAAAGCGAAAAGTCGATCTGCTTCAGGATGGTCAGCCGCTCTGCGGCGTTTTGGATTTCCTTGCCCACCCCGTGCAGTTCGTACAGCAACTGGTCACTCATAGCGCAGGGCTTCGGCGGGTTGCAAGCCGGAGGCCTTACGCGCCGGATACAAGGTGGCCACAAAACACATGCTCATGGCGGCCAAAGCGATCATGACCAAGTCTGTCCACTGCAGGAGCACCGGAAGATGATCCAGGAGGTAAACGTCCATGGGCAGGGTAATGAACTGGTAGCGCTCCAGCAGCCAGCAGAGCAGCAACCCGAAGCCAAAGCCCAAAAGCGTGCCTACGGTGCCGATGGTCGTGCCCAGAATAATGAATATCCGCCCGACTTGTTTGGCGTCGGCGCCCATGGAGACCAACACGGCGATGTCCTTGGTTTTTTCCATGACCAACATGACCAGGGTGGTGATGATGCTGAACGAACCCACCAGCACGATCATCGCCAGGATCACGGACATGGCGGTTTTTTCCAGCTCCAGGGCCGCGAAAAGGCTCTGGTTCATCTCCATCCAGGTGCGGACGTGCAATGGAAAGCCGCCCAGGGCAGCATGCAGACCCTCGGCCACGCGCGGCGCGGCATAGACGTCACTAAGCCGGATCTCCAACCCGCTGACCACGTCTTCCCGGAGGCCGAGCACATTCTGAGCCGCGGGGATGGAAACATACGCCAGAGATGAGTCAAATTCGTACATGCCGGTGTGGAAGATCCCTTTGACTATGAAAGGCTTGACGCTTGGCGAAAAGCCGGCGGCCGAACGCTGGCCTGCGGGGGAGAGCATGTTCACCGGAGAGCCGACGCGCAGGCCCAGGCGGGTGGCCAATTCCGAGCCGACAATGATACCCCGGCCGGGCTGGTCATCATCACTCAATGCCTGAACATGCCCCTGGACCAGATCCTTGACAAGGGTGATCACCCCTTGGGCGACGTCAGGGTCAATGCCGCGCAGGACCACGCCTTTGACGCCCAGAGGCGAGCTGAGCAACACCTCCGAATGTAAAAAAGGCATGGCCCCGGCCACGCCGGGTACCTGACGGGCCTGTTCGACCAAACGATCATGGTCCCGGATGGTCCCTTCCAGGCTGGTGATGATCACGTGGGCATTGACCCCCAGGATTTTGTTCCGGAGTTCGCTGGAAAAACCGTTCATGACCCCCAGCACCACGATCAACGCGGCTACTCCCAGAGCCACGCCCAGGATGGCCACCCAGGAGATGACGGAAATAAAAGCGTGATGGCGTTTTGTCAGCAGGTAACGCAGGGCGATGAAGCGCTCAAGTCTCATAAAGCCAAATTGACCTCCGGTCGGAGCAGGGGGAACAAAATGACTTCCCGAATGGAAGGGCTGTCAGTCAGGAGCATGACCAGTCTGTCAATGCCCACACCCTCCCCGGCCGCCGGAGGCATGGCGTATTCCAGAGCGCGGATGTAGTCCTCGTCCATGAAATGAGCTTCCTCGTCGCCGGCCTCCTTTTCCTTGACCTGCTCCTCGAAGCGGACGCGTTGATCCATGGGATCATTGAGTTCGGAAAAGGCGTTGGCCATTTCCCGGCCGGCAATGAACAGCTCGAAGCGATCGGTGACGTCCGGATTCTGGTCGTTCCTGCGTGAAAGGGGGGAAATATCCGTCGGGTAGTGGTAGATGAAATGAGGCTGAATCAACTTCGGCTCCACCAGCAGGTCGAAAAGCTTGGCCTGGATCTTGCCGATTTTTTCATTGACCTGCACGTTGTCGCCCAGTTTGAACATCAGCTTTCTGGCCGCGTCCGGATCGCAGTACTGTTCGGGCTTCAGCCCGCCGATGCTTTCCAATGATTCGTAAAATGTCAATCGCCGCCACGCCCCCCCCAGGTTGATCTCCGTGCCCTGGTAGGAAACCCGCTCGCCTCCGGTAACAGCCCTGGCCAAAGAAGCGAACATCTTCTCGGTGAGGTCCATGAGGTCCTCATACGTAGCGTAGGCCCAGTAGAATTCGAGCATGGTGAATTCGGGGTTGTGCTGGGTGGAAATGCCTTCGTTGCGAAAATTGCGATTGATCTCGTAGACCTTCTCAAAACCGCCCACCAGCAGGCGTTTTAAGTACAATTCCGGAGCAATGCGCATGTACAGCCGCATGTCCAGGGCCTTGTGATGGGTGATGAACGGCTTGGCCGTGGCCCCTCCCGGAATGGGTTGCATCATGGGGGTTTCCACTTCCATGAAGCCGTGTTCATCCAAAAAGTTTCTGAGCAAGCGGATCATTTTTGTCCGACGCTGAAAAATTTCCCTGGTTCTGGGGTTGACCATCAGGTCCACGTAGCGCTGTCTGTACCGGATCTCCACGTCCTTGAGGCCGTGGTACTTCTCCGGCAGAGGGCGCAGGGACTTGCTGACCAGGTGCACAGTGTTAGCCTTGACGGTCAACTCCCCGGTCTTGGTGCGAAAGAGCCCGCCGACCACGCCGACGATGTCGCCGATGTCCATTTTTTTAAACAGGGCGTATTGTTCTGAACCAATGGCGTCCCGCTGAACGAAGATCTGAATCTGGTCGGTGGCGTCCTGAATGTGCAGAAAAGCCACCTTGCCGAAGGAACGCTGACTCATGATCCTCCCGGCCACGGCAAAGACCAGCTTGAGGCCGACCAGTTTGTCCTCGTCCCAATCGTCATGGGCGGACCTGATCTCACCGATGTCCGCATCCTTCTGGAAATCGTTGGGATAGAGTGCGACCCCGGCGTTCTTGAGCTGGGTGAACTTTTCCAGACGCTGTTTCTGGAGTTGACTTAAGGGCTGTGATTGTTCGTCGTTCAAGACAAATCCTCAACTTGGCATGGCCCCCAAGGCCATGCGGGGATCGGCGAAAGTCGCTTCGAGCGGCGCCGTGGGATGTCGCAACCAAATTGCGTATGCCAACTCCTCCGGGACGTCAAGGAAGGAAAGGTATCGCCGGAAAAACGTTACTCTCGGCGATCAGGGCATGGCTTAACTTCTGTTCCCTCCAAGGCCCCTTGACGAGTTTTTCGAGTCTGGGTAAATATAACTTTTTCGATGCATTCCCTGGTAGCTCAATTGGCAGAGCGGGTGGCTGTTAACCACTAGGTTGGCGGTTCGAGTCCGTCCCGGGGAGCCAAAATAATCAAGGCCTCTAGAGAAATC
>DBNV01000077.1 GCA_002299865.1 Desulfonatronaceae bacterium UBA663
GTGGCCTCATGGGGGCGTTGCTGGTCATCGCTTTCAACTCGACGGTGGTTTTCGCTCAGGATGTGGTGAACAGGATCGTGGCTGTCGTTAATGGGGAAACAATCACTCTTTTTGAGTTGAACCAACGGTTTCGTCCTTTTCTGGAACAATTCGAGGGACGGGAATTGCTCGAGAGGGAGAAGCGGCAATTGCTGGAGGCGAAGCAGCAACTGCTGGATCGGATGGTCGAAGAGGTGCTGTTGCGTCAAGAGGCCGAGCGCCTGCACATGACCGTTTCCGACCTGGAGGTGCAGACCCAGATTCGTCAGCTTCGAGAAGGGCTCGGCATGACCGAGGCGCAATTTTTGGAGCAGCTTCGCCTGCAGGGGCTTTCCAAGGAGCTGTACGAGCAGCGCGTGCGCGATGAAATCCAGAGACAACGCCTGATTCGATTTATGGTCCGGCGCAAGGTGGTGGTGACGTCCGATGAAGTTCGCCAGTATTACGAGTCCCATCAACAGGACTTCTTGCAGGAACAGCGCGTTCATCTGGCCTTGATCCTTTTTTCCTCGCAAGACCAGGCCGAGGATGTCCTGGCTCGCTTGCGCGGCGGGCAGATCTCCTTCCTGGAGGCGGCTCGAACCTATTCTCTGGGGCCGGGTGCTAAGCAGGGCGGGGATGTCGGAAAGCCGGCCCTGCTCGATCTTGCTCCAGAGTGGCGCGTCGCCCTCGAAGGACTTGCCGTCGGGGACGTTTCCGAGATCTTCTTTGTTCAAGGCCGTCCGGTCGTACTTAAGCTTCTGGACAAAGAAGCGGGCGAGGTCCTGCCCTTGGCCGAAGTGGAAGACCGAATTCGGGAAAAATTGATGGAACCTCGTCTTGAAGAGCGCTACGTAGAATATATCGAAGGGCTGCGTAATCGTGCGCTGATCGACGTTCGGCTCTAGCATTTGCGGTATCCGCACGAGAGTGGAGACGGCCATGGATTTGAAAGAACTTGGGAGATTGCTCAAGGAAGAGCGGCTTCGCCAAGGTTTGGACCTGGCAAAGGTCATGGAAAGAACCAAAATCAGCCGGGTCAGCCTTGAGGCCGTTGAGGAGGGCAATGAACAGGCCTTGCCTCACCCGGTGTATGTCAAGGGCTTCGTGAAGAACTACGCGCGTTTTTTGGGCCTGGATGCGG
Organism: Desulfonatronaceae bacterium UBA663; assembly: GCA_002299865.1. Taxonomy (GTDB): domain Bacteria; phylum Desulfobacterota; class Desulfovibrionia; order Desulfovibrionales; family Desulfonatronaceae; genus Desulfonatronum. The sequence goes on from DBNV01000077.1 coordinate 1,163, forward strand.
ACAAGATCGGTAACTCCCTGGCTCAGGTATACTCGTCCGAGGAGGTTTTGGCGCACGAAGACGACCTGGCGTTGATGGATGTCAGAAAACTGCCGGCCGTGAAGAGTCAATGGCCTCGGCAACTGGGTCTGTTGGTCTTGTGTGCCTTGTTGGTCGCGGTTTTGGCAGGCGTGTGGTTGTTTCGCGCGCCGTTGCAAGGCACGTTCGTTTCCGTTCTGGAACTTGTCGGGTTCTTGAGCAAGCCCGTGCCTGAAGCCGTACCGGCTCCGGAGCCGGTACTTCCAGGGCTGGGGCTTCCGTTCGACCACGGCGAGATTGTCGGCGAACCGGGCATGGTGAGCAAAGAGGAAGCCGGTCCTGCGGCTCCCTCTACTCCTTCTGGGACTATGACCGAGTTAAGGGCAGCAGACGATGGGGCGGCTCAAGGCGAGCGGATCTTGGAAATCAGAGCGTTCGCGAACTGCTGGCTGTCCGCCCAGGCCGACGGCGGCCGTGTCCGGGAGGCGTTTTTACGGCCCGGAGAACGACTGGTCGTATCCTTTGATAAATATTTGGATCTCAGGTTGGGCAATGCCGGCGGGGTGGAATTGTTTCTGGACGGCAAACCGTGGCCCCTGCGGGCCAGGTCCGGGGAAGTCTTGACCCTGCGCCTTCCATGAGGTGGCGTTTTTCGGCCCCTGTCTCGATCAACGGGGAGCGATTCGTTCGCGGGAACACTTGCACGAAGAGACGTCATGCGGGAATATGACCATGCATCGTGAATTGACCGGCGAAGGGCTCGTCTTCAAGGTGGGCCGGTTTCGGGAGAGCGACTGTTGGGTCCGGTTCTTCTCCCCGGCCTTGGGCTTGGTCACGGCCTTTGCCTTTGGCGGGTCCAAGAGTCGGCGCAGATTCTGCGGATGCCTGGATGCCTTGAACAGGGTGCTGTTCAAGGTTCGTTTTTTCCCGGGCAAAGGCTACTACTGCCTGGATGAGGGCGCCCTGTTGCAGGGGTTCCCAAGCCTGCGCCGGGACTTGGGGCGGCAAGGGCTGATCGCCAACTGCATCCGGTTCGTCCAGGCCGTGCATGTGGACATTCAGGCCGCGCCGGCCGTGCATGCATTGCTCCTGGAAACCTGGGAGGCCTTGGAGCGGGCCGAGGCGGTTTCTCCTTTGTTCGCGCAGTTTTTCCGCGTCAAAATGTGTTTTGACCAGGGTTTTGCCCCCTGCCTCGGGACATGCGCTGTTTGCGGCCGGGACGCTTCGGGCCGGGAGGTGCTTTTGTCCTTGGACCAGGGTCGGGTCTATTGTCCTCGCTGCGCGCTTTTTGCTTCCCGCACGGTGCGCCTTGGAGCCGAGGCCCATGCCGCCCTGCGACGGGTCGCTGAAAGCGGACCACGGCAATGGAACGAGGCCGAATTATCCCGTCCTGCGTGCGCTGAAGTGTACCGGATGGCGGAAGGATATGTGTGTTATCATTTGGGCCTGCGCTGGTCTCATGGCCGGTTTGTATCGGCATGACAGGCTGTTGCCCTAAGCGATTGTATCCGCAACATCGAAGATGCAGGACGGATTTTCAACGTCAGGTATAGAATCGCTGACGTACAAAAAAATGCTCTCCGGTTTTGGCTTTGTCGGCGTCAGTAAAATCCTCAACAGATTGGAAGGGGTATGCATTTTCAGGATATTTTTTTCACTCTGCAAAAATTTTGGGGTGACAGAGGCTGCGTGATTCAGCAGCCGTACGACGTGGAAGTGGGGGCCGGGACGTTCAACCCGGCCACTTTTTTGCGGGTGATCGGGCCGGAACCATGGAACGCGGCCTATGTGGAGCCTTCGCGGCGTCCCACAGACGGACGCTACGGCGAAAATCCCAACCGTCTCCAGCACTATTATCAGTTTCAAGTGATCCTCAAGCCCTCTCCGGATACGGTCCAGGAAACCTATTTGGACAGCTTGGCCGCCCTGGGCATCTGCGGAGAGGAACACGACATCCGGTTCGTTGAGGATGACTGGGAGTCCCCGACCCTCGGGGCGTGGGGCCTGGGCTGGGAAGTCTGGCTCAACGGGATGGAGGTCACGCAGTTCACCTATTTTCAGCAGGTGGGCGGCATTGACTTAAAGCCCGTCAGCGTGGAGATCACCTACGGCCTGGAGCGGCTGGCCATGTATCTTCAGGAAAAGGAATCCGTCTACGATCTGTCCTGGAACGGGGTCGTGACCTACGGACAGGTGCATCATCAAAATGAAGTTGAACAGTCCCGGTACAATTTCGAGTTGAGCGACGCCAAAATGCTTTCCAGGCTGTTCGAGATGTTCGAAGCCGAAAGCGCCAGGCTGAGCGAAGCGGGGCAGCCTTGGCCGGCATACGATTACTGCTTGAAATGCTCCCATGCGTTCAATTTGCTGGATGCCCGGGGTGCCATCTCCATCACCGAACGCACCGGGTACATCGCCCGCGTACGGCGCCTGGCCTCCCAGGTGGCCGCCTTGTATGCGGCCCAACGTCAGGAAATGGGGTTTCCCCTGCTCTCCGGAGGTGCGTCATGAACCAGAGCGCCTTTGTCCTGGAGCTGGGATTCGAGGAAATGCCGGCTCGGTTTCTTCCGGATTTGGAGCAACAGGTTTTGGCAAGGCTGCCGGGGATGCTGGACGCGGTCCGGCTTACCGCAGGCCCTCTCCGGACGGCTTCGACGCCCAGGCGGCTCGTGGTGCATTGCGAGTCCCTCTGCGTCAGTCAGAGAGTAGAAGAGGAGCTTCTCATTGGTCCGCCCTGGAAGGCCGCCTTTGCTCCGGACGGCCAGGCGCTCAAGCCTGCCATGGGTTTTGCCGCGGGCCACGGCGCGGATGTGGCGGAGCTGTTTGCCCACGATACCCCGCGAGGCGCGTACGTGGCCCTGCGCAAGAAAGCGGGGGGCAGTCCGGCCCTGGAGATCCTGCCGGACTGCCTGCGGGAGCTGATTGCCGGGCTGAGCTTTGCCAAGAAAATGCGTTGGGCCGACAAGGAGTTCCTCTTCGGCCGTCCCTTGCGCTGGCTGCTCTGTCTGTTGGGCGAGGACGTGGTGCCGCTCAGCTTGGCCGGCATTGACGCCGACCGGATGACCTTGGGGCACCGGATCATGAGCAAGGGGCCACTATGCGTACCGGATGCGCATTCTTTTTTTCAGATCCTGGCGGACAAGGGGCATGTGGTCTTGGGCGGGACCGTGCGGGGCGAGATGATCACGCGGGAAGGGGAGGCCCTGGCCCGGGACAAAGGGGCGCGGATCGTTTGGAAGCAGGGGCTGTTGGACGAGGTGACGCAACTCGTGGAACAGCCCCGGGCCGTGCTGGGCGGATTTGACCCGACCTATCTGGAACTGCCCAGGGAAGTGCTTTTGACGAGCATGGAGAAGCACCAGAAAAGCTTTGGCGTGGAGGATGCCGACGGGGCATTGCTGCCGTATTTTCTGACGGTGATCAACCTGCGGCCCAAGGACGAGAGCCTGGTGCGCAAGGGCTGGGAGCGGGTGCTCAAGGCCCGCTTGGAAGACGCCCGTTTTTTCTTCCGAGTGGATTGCCGGGCCACTGCCCAGGCATGGCTGGAGATGCTGGATCAGGTTACCTTTTTGGTGTCCTTGGGCAGCATGGGCGACAAGAGTCGGCGTCTGGAGCGCCTGACCAAGCGCCTGGCCGGGCGCTTGGTCCCTGAAAGCGAGATCTTGGCCGGCCGGGCCGGACGTTTGGCCAAGATGGACTTGGTTTCCGAGATGGTCAAGGAGTTTGCCGAGTTGCAAGGCATTATGGGCGGCATTTATGCGGCCCGCCAAGGCGAGGCCGAAGACGTGGCCAAAGCCATCAGCGAACATGACCTGCCTTTGGGACCGGACAGCGACGTGCCGCGATCCATGCTCGGCGCTCTGCTGGCCCTGGCGGACAAGGCGGATACGCTGATCGGCTGCTTCGGGCTGAACATGATCCCCACCGGCGCGGCTGATCCCTACGCCTTGCGCCGGACGGCCCTGGGCATCTGTCGGATTGTCATGGAGCACGGTCTGCGCCTGGACCTGACGGACCTGCTGCGTGACGCTCAGGCGGGCTACGTCCAGACGGCTTGGAAGCTCGCTCCTGAAGATGCGCTGGGACGATTGATGGAATTCTTCGGTCAGCGGTTGCGAGCTTTTTTCCTGACCCAAGGCCGTTCCACCCGTGTCGTGGACGCGGCAATGGGCTCGGGCTTTGCCGACGTGTGCGCCTTGGCCGCCAGGATTGACGCCCTGGACCGTTTCAGCCGCGAAAACGGTTTCGTGGCTTCAGTGCAGACCTTCAAACGAATGGCCAACATCATTCGCAAGCAGGCCATGGAAACCGAGGAAGGACGCCTGTTGAACGGAGAATACCGGGAAGATCTCCTGGTGGAGCCCCAGGAGCGCGAGTTGGCTGATGCCTGGCGGGGCATTGTGCCGCAGTGGGACCGTTTATGGGCCGAGGACGCTTTTTCCGACCTGTTGGGCCTGCTTAAGGAGATCAAACCGTTTGTGGACGGCTTGTTTGATCACGTTATGGTCATGTGTCCGGAGGCGGACTTGCGGGTGAACCGCTTAAACCTGCTCAAATCCATGATGGACCGTTTCGACCGTTTGGCTGATTTTCCGGCCCTGCAGGTGTAGTAAACGTCTCTGATGGGCGCTGTCCTATTGAATCAAATCCGTTGGTCACAGGCTGCGCCTTACTTTTCAGCGCTGTCGCAAACTCCCTCGTCGGCTTCGTATGTCCAAACGATTGCGCGCTTTGAACCAGACAATGCGATGTATGCGCCAGGCAATCGTTTGGTCTGACGAATCCTGGCTCGGTCAGACAGTGCGCCAAAGCTGAAAAGCAAGGCGCAGCCTGTTGGGGACAAACTCCTAATGCACCCTCTCCCATCGTTGATCACGGCGGTTCTTAAGGCCTGGTCGGCAAAGCCGGAAGGCGGGTTACGGGAGGCGACAGGGTCCTTTTTTAGTAATCATGCCTCCAAAACAGCCCCAAACCGCTGCCTTTGGGGCCGACACTGCTTTTCAGGCCGGTGCGCGGGGTCAGCTCTACGTCTACGGAAACCTGTTTCTCTCCGGTTTTTAAGTCGCTGTCCAGGCGGACATAGACCCGCTCGTTGACGTACTTTCCGGCCCGCAGCCCCATCTCTCCGCCCTCTTGCGAGATAAAATACAGGTCATCCAGAAGCAGGATGTCTCTGGCCATGCCCGGGATGTCCGGGCCCGCGCCATGCCCGGCCAGTTCGCGTATGGCCAGGGCCAGCTTGGCTGCCTGGACCGGAGTGATGCTGGACAGGGAGCGGCCGAAGAGCATCTGGGATAGGATCTCGTCCTCGGGCAGGGGCGGCTCTGCTTCGGAACGTAGCGCCATGTCCGGCGGAACGCCGCTGATGATCAGAAAAAACATATGATCCTTGCCCTGCCGTTCGGCCCGGATGTTCACGAACGGCGTGGGCGGATGGGCGCCGACGAACTGAATGACGCTTTCCCTGGACAGGGTGAACCGCGTGCCGAGCATGTCCAGGCGCCCACGCACCGGCCTGATCTCTCCACGCAATGAGGGTTGATTCGTGTTTCCGGAAACATGCAGATTGCCGCCCCATTCCGAGTCCAGCCCCCGGCCGCGCACAAAAACCCTGGCCGGGAACTGCACATCTACGTCCAGGGCGATGGCCGGCGGGGCCGGCGTGGTCCTGGGATCCCGCATCACGGCTGAACCGTCCGGGTCGTTGATTTCGATTACGTGCAACTCTACAATCTGCGGTCCGCCCAGGTCTCTCAGAAACACCTCCACGCGGTCAAAGGCCAGATGTCCCTTGATTTCCTGGGCTGTGGCCGAACCGGAAACATCCAGTGCAACATTGGCCAGCCTGGCCTTGGCCAGGGGGCTGTCCAGGATGTTCAAGTCCGCGGCCTGGATGGTGAAATGGAAGGGAAAGCCTTTGTCCGGGATAAGTTCGGCCCGGCCCTGGACGCGCAGCTTGCCTTGGTCGTTGTCCGTGGCCGTGAGTTCGTGCAGGCGGACCTGATTGTGCTCCAGGGTGGCGACAGCATTGATGTTTCGAAGCAGTACGCCCTGCTGGAGGTGCTGGTAGCCGGCATGGAGGATTTCCACCTTGCCGGCGGGCCTGGGTTCCTCCAGTGTCCCGCCGAGTTCCAGGTCCAGGTTGAGCGCGCCGGTGAGGTGATGGATTTCGGGAAGCAGCATCTCGCTCAGCCAAAGCAGGTCTATTTCCCCCTTGATAAAGGCGCTGAGCGGGGCGTCACCGGGCAGATTTACGCCGGCCGGTTCCAGGGCAAGGCGCAGGGGGGCCTGCCCGCCGGCCTGAAGCAGGGGCGTCCGGTTGCCGTTTGTGAGCAAGGCGGCCTCAAAGGTCAGGCCTTGGGCGTGCAGTTCCGCGTCCGCGTGCAGTTCCACGGCCAGGGAGTCGTTGACCTGGGCGATGCTGGACGAGAGTCCCTGTCCCAGCACGGTGACGTGGCCGGCTAGGGCCGATTTCGGTCCGGAAAGCGCAACCCCGGCGGTGAGCGTTCCTTGCGCCGCGTCGGAGAAGAGTTCCAGGGGCAGTTTTTCCACGCCCAGACGCAGATCGGCGTCGTGTTCTTCAAGTCTGGCCTGGCCGCGGATGACGGCTTGGCCGAATTCCAGAAGCAGGGGAGAGACGGCCAGGTCGTTATCGGCAATGGAGATGCTCACCGGCGCGGACAGGGCCAGGGGCTGATCGGCCCAGACCCCGGTCAGGTCCTGGATGTGCACGAGGCGGGCAGGGGCGTTGTCTTCAAAGGCCGCGCGCAGGTCGAGGCTGAATGGATGCAGGGCATGGCCTTGGGCAAAGGCGGACAGGTCCAGTTGCTGGGGGGACCCGCCCGCCCTGGCCGTGAGCATGTTCACCCGGGTCTGCCCGGAGCGGAAGCCCTGGAGCGCAAGATTGGCGTTCAGGGCCGGTTTTGCAAGGAGGTCGTGCGCCTGCGCTTGGATGGACAGGGAGTCCAGGTTGCCGAAGTCCGCGCGAAACCCCGCAAGGTTTAGGCGCAGGTCGGCGTTGAGAAATTTTGCGTCCTTAGGGGCTTGGGGGGCGTGGACGTCCGGGCGGGCAGGGGCGATGCCGGCCTGGAAGTCCAGTGCCCCGCGCATGTCTTGCCCGGCCAGCTCGGCCAGGGGGGCGATGTCCGCGACGCGACCCTGGACCAGGGCCGTGACCATCCCGCTGTCCAGATCAACATGGCCGTGGCCCGTGACCTTGCCCTGGGGCAGGGTCAAAAGGAATTCGGAACAGTGAAACGCGTCCTCGGTCAAGGCAAAGTCGGACCGGGCAGTCAGGGTCGTGTTCACGGGGGACGTGGTGATGGAGACGTTTCCTGTGGGAGTGCCGGGCAGCCTGTCCGCCCGGACGACCACGCGCAGCGGGAAGGCGTCTATTTGCATCAGGTCGCCCGTCACGGCGAGGTCGTCGCTGGACAGGATCGCCTCCAGGGACAGGTCGTCATCCACGCCGCCCCAGGCATGGGCCTCCAGAACAAGGGCGCCGGAAAGAACCAGTTCCGGGCTTGGGCCGGCCCGGCTCAGGTCCGGCAGCTCCAGGCGGGCGGATGCGTTAAGGATTTTTGTGTCCGGAGCAAATACGGCCTCCGCGTCCAGCCGGAGGGTCTCGACCCTCCGGGCTTCGGCCCCGAGGGCCTCGGCCCGGAGGGACACGTTCCTGGCCTGGATCAGCCCCAGGCCTGGGCCCAGGCTTGGGCTCAGGCCTGTTGTCTCGCCGCCCTCTGCGGGCGGGGAAAGTTGGACCGCCGCGTTCAGGGCCACGGCCTCGCCCAGGATGGCCGGCAAAGGATCAGGCAGACCCCGCAACGCCTCCAATGCGGCCTGGATGTCAAGGTGTAAATCCAGGGGCTGAAGCGTGCCCTGGGTTGTGATTTCCAGGGAGACCGTGCCCTGGTAGTCCAGATCGCGGGGGGCCAGCCAGGGGCGTATCTCCGTGGGCAAGAGGCGCATCTTGCCGGCCAGGCGCATATTGTTCAGGTCCAGCTTGGCGTCGGCCCGTGCCTCCAGGCCATGACCGCGCAGGTTCAGGGAATGCAGCGCCAGGAGGGAGTCTTTCTGGTGCAATGCGAGATCGAAGGCCGCGGTCATAGACTCAGCCAGGGCTTTGGGCAGGCCGATATCCGGCACATCCAGCCCCTGGGCATGGACTGAGCCGGTCATCGCAACGACCAGATCGTCGTCTCGCTGGAAGCGGACGAGGGCGTCCAACCTCAGGGCTTCAATGCGCGCGGGTTTAGCAACGATGTCCTGCATGGTCAGGGCGAGTCGGATGTCCGGCCCGGCCAGGGGGCCGGAGACTTCGGCGTCCAGTTGCAGGGACGGCCCGAGGTCCATGTTTATAAGGGCGTTCAAGGGGGATGTGTCCGTCACCTCCACGGTCAGCTTGCCGCCCAGCACCTTAGCCTTGCTCAAATCCAGGTCGGCCAGCAGAAGTGCCCGGAGCCGTGGGTTTTCCAGGTGGATCCGGTCCAGGCGCAGCAGGTTCGGTTCGGGTAGGGAAACGACAACCTCGAACCCGGTCCGTGGCAGATAGGCCAAAGCGGGTTCGGGAAGCAGGTTCGGCGTCACCGAGACCTGCCCGGTCCAATTCAGTCCGGGCCGTTCGTGGAGTCTTAAGACCATGCTGCTGTCCAGCGTGATCAGCTCCCCGGCCTGGGCCACAAGTTCCCCTGGCCAGGCTGCCGGAGGGCCGTCGCCGGTCAGAAGCAGGCGCAGGGGCGTGGCTTTGGGCAAGCCCAGCAGGGGGGCGAGGCTGCCTTGGGGATCGTTGAACCGTGCCGCCAGGTCCAGGATGTCCTGGGCCGGGCTGTAGCCGACGCGCAAAGTGAGCAGGCTGTCCGGGTCCTCCAGGGTTTCCAGACGCAGGTTCGCGTCAAGGCCATGTCTGCCGGCGTCCGCGTCTGCATCCAGGCGCAGTACGGTCCGCTTCCCGGCCAAGGCCTCGGCCAGGATGATTTCCTCCACACTGAAGCGCTCTACGGCCACCTTGGGGAATGTTTTGGGCAGGTCAACGCCTTGGAAGGGCTCCTTGGGCTTGGGGGCGGTTTCTGCAGTGCGGGGCAAGCGGTGCACTTCCAGGCGCCGGGCGCTGAGTTCCTTGACCCGCAACCCGGCGGACAGCAGATCCCGTCCGGACCAGCGCAATACAAGGCTATTTAGTTCCAGCCAGGTTCCGTCTGCGTCGGATAGTTGCAATCCGTCCAGGCGCAGGTCAAAGGGAAATCGCCCGTGCAGGCCGGAAAGCACGATGCTCTGTCCCCTCACGTCTGCCAATCTGGAGTTCAGGAGCGATTCGACGTGCCGTAGGCCGTGGTCCGTGCGCAAAAAGAGCACCAGCGCCACAACCGCGATCAGCAGTGCCAGCAACGGGCCAAACAGCAAATACGGCCACCAGCGGCGGGTTGTGCGTCTTGCTGCTGATTGCGGCGGATGCGCTCCCAAATCCGTCATCTGTCTCCTATCCTTGCTTTAAGCTTCTAAACTGTGTTTTGGCAAAATTGTTTCCGCAGGCTGCTAAAACGCCTGCCCGATGCTGACATAGACCTGGAACGCGCTGTCCTTGTCCCGCTTGTTCAGCGGAAAGGCCACGTCCAGGCGGATCGGCGCAAAGTCCATGAAATAGCGCAGTCCCAGGCCGGCACCCCAGAAGAAGTTGTCTTCCCATTGCAGTTGGGACTCCTCGAAAACCTGTCCCCCATCCAGAAAAGCAACCAGACCCAGGTTGCTTTTCATGCGCAGCCGCAGTTCAAGGCTGTACTGCACCATGCTCCTGCCGCCGACCACCTCTCCGTCCTCCTCCGGACCGATGGACTGGTAGGAGTAGCCGCGGATCGTGCCCCCGCCGCCGGCATAGAACCGTTCATCCGGGGGCAGGTTGCGGACGGCCTCGCCCATGATCGAACCCAGGCCGCCCCTGGCGGCCAAGACCACGCGGTCTTCCGGCAGCAGGGGAACATAGACGCTCATCCCACCGAAAAGCTTAAAAAAACGGGTCCCCGGCTCTAGCGTATCAAGATACGGCTCGGCCTTGAGATGCGCGCGCCAGCCCCTGGTGGGGTCGAGCACGTTGTTGCGCTTGTCCCAGGCAAGCTCGCCCGGCATGGAAAACAGACCGTAGGTCTGGGTCTTGCCGAACTGGGTCGTTTCGGAGAGCCGATATCGGCTCCCCAGGCTTACGGTCCAGAAGGCGTCCAGTTGCCGGAACATCGTAGCACCCACGGCCACGCCTTTTTTTTCGTAGGAGTCTGTCTCCAGCTTGCTGATTTCGCTGGAAAACTCCATGGACTGCCGCTGGTCCATAAAGTTTGGGATGCGGTAGTCCGCAGAAAGGGCCTGCTCCTTTTGCGCCAGCACAAAGCGTGTCCGCAGGCGTTCGGCCTGCCCGCGCAGATTGCGGTGCTCCCAACTCAACTCCACGCCCAGGCCGCGGTCCGTTTCGTAGGACGCCCCGGACTTCACGGTGCGCGGGACCCGTTCCACCACGGAGATGATCACCGGCACCTCCCCGTCATCCGTGGCTATCTCGGGAAGCGGTAACTGTGCAAGTGAAACGTTGACCGCGGTGAACAGCCCGTCTCGCATCAGGAGACTGCGCAACGTATTCAGCAGCGAGGCCTGGAATATCCGGCCCCTGGTCCAGGGCAGCTTGTCCATAATGTATTGATCCTGGACGCGCTCTTGGCCCTCGATCACGACCGGGCCGAAGCGAACCTGCGGGCCGGGGTTGAATGCGTAGTGGACCGTTATGCTCCTTGTGGCATGATCAACAACGGTTTCCCTGAGGCTGACCCAGGGAAAGGGGTGGCCATGCTCTTGAAAAAAATCCCTGAGCATGGCCTCGCCCTGCTTGATCTCCGGGGCGCGGGCCCTCTGGCCTGGGATCAGGTTCAGGATCGCGGCGGTTGGCGTTGGAAAGTCGAATTCCTCCTCGGCGGCTGGGCCGTCGAAGTGTACGGCCTGGAGCACGTAGGCAGGGCCGGTGTCCACTTCAAAGCTGACCAGGGGCGGGGTGGCGGCGTGGTCCACCCGGACCTGGACCGTACCGTCATAAAAGCCTTCCGAACGCAGGGCGCGCTGCATCACGGGGATGTCGGAGCGGGCGCGGCGTTCCAGTATCTCCGGGGTGGCCGGCGGGCGGTCCTGCAGGGCGTAGGTGTCGGATACGGAGCGCAGGACCTCCCGGACGCTGGGAGCCATGTCCCCGATGATCTCCAGGCGGTAGGGCCTGGGGTCGTAGATGGCCTCGTGCAGGACATCGGGCAGCATGGTCCTGAGCTGTTTGTCCGGTTGGGCAAACGTCTGGACGGGGAATAGGATAAGACAGGCCAGGAAAAAGGCCGCCCGCGCAAGGGGTCTTATGACGAAACTAGTGTCTGATTGCATTGATCGTATAGAAGTAGAAAAATCCCGCTGGCTGCGTTGCTGCTCCTGCACCCGGTGCAGGATTGCGCCTTATCATCATGGTTTTTGAACAGCCCGCGGATTCGCGGCGTTATCAACACGCGGATAGCTGTACATATTGTTTATGGAGTCATTCCGGTGAAAGTCGGAATTCAGTATTTTCAATGAGTTCTGGCCCCCGGCCTTCGCCGGAACGGCTTGTGCCCATGTCGAACAGTATTGCTCATGCGGACAGTAAGGCGTGAGGCCAGCCTGTCGGCTTGCCTCTGCCTGTCGCCTGCCTGTCAGCAGACAGGGCAGACAGGTACCGGCAGGTAGGCAGACAGGCAGAGGCTTCTTGAAGGATGCGGAGTTTATAAGCTGCAGTATGTCTTCTGCGTTTGACGACCTCGGGAACCTCAGGATCGGGTTGTTGGTTCAGGCCGAAACGATGACTGGTGCAGATTTCATGCTTGAGACTCCTACCCGCCCTATATTAATTTCTCAACAGGCGAGTATCTCACTTTCAATGACACAGAGGGTAAAGGGATACACTACCGGCATAAAACCTTCGCACGTTACCTGGAAGGATGTCCCTGTAAAAAGTCATCGTCAATCAAGCCGCCATTCCCCAGCGTTCTTCGCGACGAAAGCATTGAGGGTGGCTTCTAGGATCAGCTGAACAGAAAAGATGATAGATGATAAAGGGGTGTCTTGAGACAGGAATTCGATGGCATTTTGCTCTTGGACATGGCCTCCCGCGCCTTGCGCGGGAGCCACTGGTGGTTTCGCAGCACGCCTTGCGCGGCTGCGGCCGGGAAGTCCATGATACATTGCCTTCCTTCAGGGTTTGGTCTCCCTTTCGTGGCAGGGCGATTGTTTCTTGAGAGATTTGACTCTTCGCTTGCAAAAAAAGGCAAGAAGAAAATTTCTCCTCGTCTTTTAATTTCTGGTGGAGACGGGGGGATTCGAACCCCCGGCCTCTGCCTTGCGAAGGCAGCGCTCTCCCAACTGAGCCACGCCCCCATAACGCATGGAAGTAGCACTATCTAATGAGAAGCGCAGATCAGGTCAAGTTCGTCGGCATGCCCGCCCGATATTCTGGATCAAGCCAAAAGCTCGCATAAAGCCGGCCGTCTCGCCGAGGCGCTGTATCGAAAACTCCTCGCACTGCGTCCGCTGCACGCCGGGGGCGTGAACGCCCCGGCGTTGGATCTTCTGAGGGGTGTGCTGGCGGCCATGGGCCGGGGAGGGGAAG